>NZ_JACJJQ010000042.1 GCF_016900115.1 Limosilactobacillus alvi | reverse complement strand
TTTCTAGACATAAAAATACCCTCCAAGCATAAGATGAATTTTCTATTTCATCTGTATACTTAGAGGGCATTATAGCCCAAGGCAAAAATTATAGTCCGGATTTTAATGTTAGAGGGGCAAAAATTAATAGTTAATTCCCACCCTCTCTTTTTCATCTCCGAAGGTTACTCAGTAACTAAGGTCAAAGCAGTAGCTGAATGGCAGTTGCTTTCCTAACGGTCGCACCAACCTATTCAGCCTTGCATGGGCTCACAAACGCCAAACCAGTTGGCTGGTTCGCTCCAAAGCACGGCCTTAGCGGATAAGTGCGAACGAAAGGTCGATTCTAATGAATCAACCTTCGTTCTTCTTATCCCAACCAGGCCGTCAAGGAGCTTTTTTCCCAACCTCTCTACTTTTTATCTACTTAATCCACTTTCCGTGGCCTAACATTAGCATCCAATTTAGTGATACTTTTTCAATCCACGGTACGTGGTGTTTAAATTGGACTGATTGTTATAGTCTATCCACAAGTTATCCACAATTTTTCAACTTTTCCACCAAATTATTGTGGATAAATCATTACTTTTCCCCAGCTCGGTTATGGTTAATGAGGATTTTGATAGCTAAATTCACAATTCGTGTTCTTCAAAGTTTTCCACAATCTGTTAATTATGGTGCGTCACTAGTGACCTTATTTGTCAATTGGAAGCGAATTCGTTATAATATGCTTATCAATACCATGTCTGGGGTGCCTTTGGCTGAGATAATACCCATTTAACCTGATCTGGTTAGTACCAGCGTAGGGAGTTACATTCGGTGAATCGGCAAAAGATAGATTTAACCCGCACCCCGCAGACTTTCTGTTGGGGTGTTTTTTTGTTGACGTGGATTGAAATTTATTTCCACAAGGGGGACATTTCGATGTCAAAACGTTATCAACTCAAGGAAGTTATTTTGTTGGCTTTGATTGGAATCATTTTCGGGGTCATCTACTATGCCGGTGACTTCTTATATAATGGTCTCTCCATAGTTTTAACCCCAGTTGGCTTGGGACCAATGGCCAACGATATCACGATGGGGCTTTGGTGCATGGCTGGTCCAATGGCGGCGATGCTTCTCCGGCGACCGGCCGCTTCCTTTCTCGGTGAATTTTTAGGAGCGGCTGGGGAAATGTTCTTAGGGGGCCAATGGGGAGCTTCCAACCTGATCTCTGGTTTTGTCCAAGGGGTCGCTAGCGAACTTGGGTTTACCCTTACGGCTTATAAGCACTTTGATTGGTTTGGGTTAACTACTTCAGCACTCACTTCAACTTTCATTACTTTTGGGTGGGACTGGTTCCGGAATGGTTATGCTCACTTTAGTTTGCAACTGAATTTAATTTTACTGATTGCTCGCTTTGTTTCGATGTTTATTTTCTGCGGGGTCCTCGTTAAGTTAGTCGCTAATCTCTTAGAACGGGCCCATGTGACTAAGACCAATTAAAATGACCCAAGCAATTGAAATCCACAACCTCAGTTTTAGTTACGAACCGCAACTCCCAGTTTTAAAAGTGGCTGATTTAACCATTCCCCGGAAAACGATGACCCTCCTTTATGGGCCTTCCGGGAGTGGCAAATCCACCCTCTTAAAAATCCTGGCCGGTCTGTTACCCAAATACGGTGGTCAACTTGATCCTGGAAGTGAAATTAGCCTCAAAGCAACCGAAGCCGCGATGATGTTTCAAGATCCAAGCCTCCAATTTGCGATGGACACTCCCTGGCACGAAGCAGAGTTTGCCTTAGAAAACCTGCAAATTCCACCTGTAGAAATGCCCGCCCGGATTCAAGCGGCATTTGCGACCGTTGAAATCAGTCACCTCGCCCACCGGCAATTTGCCACCCTCTCAGGCGGAGAAAAACAACGGGCGGCCTTGGCAGTAATTATTGCGATGCAAAAACCAGTGATCCTCTTAGATGAGCCCTTCGCTAGCCTGGATCCGGTTAATCGTAAGCGCCTGTTACAGCAACTTCAAACCCAAGTTGAGGCCGGCAAAACGGTGATTATCGCGGACCATGATTTAAGTAATTACCAGGCCGTTAATCCCAACGTGATTCAATTTGGAACCGACCATCAAACACAGGTTTTAACCAGCCAAGCAGTCCGGCAATTACTAGTAGCAGCAAATCAGCAACCAGTGATTCCAGCCAAACCAGCTGCGCAATTTCCGGCGATTTTAACTGGAACAAATCTTAAAATTACCCAACCCAACCAAGTTTTAATCGATCAAGCCCACTTTCAACTCCCGGCAAACCAAATTAGTCTTTTAACCGGTGAATCCGGGAGCGGGAAGTCAACCTTGCTCAAGGTTCTGGCCAAACTCGGGACCTATCAAGGAAGTTTGCTTTACGCGGGCCAAGAACTCCGCAAATATTCTGCCCGGCGTTGGGGCCGGAAGTGTGGTTTGGTTTTCCAACATGCCGCGGACCAATTTTTAAACGTTACTGTGGCGGAAGAACTAGCCTTGAGCCAAAAACAAGGGCGCCATCCCTATTTCACGCCAGCTAACCTCCAAAATGCCCTCACTAAATTGGGGTTAGCCGCCTTGACAGATCGGGTGGTCTATTCCCTTTCTGGTGGCCAACAAAAGAAGTTACAAATTCTGGTAATGCTAATGATGGGCCAACCCCTCTTACTCCTTGACGAACCTTTTACTGGCTTAGATGCTAAATCAGCTCAGGCTATCCGAGAATTAATTGATGCTTGCCAAGCCACGGCTCCCGCTACCATCCTAGTCGTTTCTCACCAATTAAATGGTCTGGCAGATTGGGTGGATTGCCACTTTAAATTGCAAAACCAACACTTAGTTGATCGTGGGGAGGTGCTAGCATGAATCCCAGTTTAAAACTTGCCTTAGTGCTGTTAATTTCCCTGGAGGTTTCCTTTACCCAAAAGTTGGGCATTAACTTAATCCTAATTATGATTGGACTCATCTTAATCCTCAAGACCCGGCCCAGTGGGTTAACCTTAGTCCGCCTAATCGCAATTCCGGCCATTCCTGCTGCCACCTTAGCAATTACCATTGGGGCCTTTTCTCCAGGCCACGACTGGTTCTTTGCGGCAGTCCTTGCTTCTCGGATCTACGTCTATGTCTGCTTAGGAAGTGCCGTAACTTTGGCAACGACACCATTGGAGCTTGCTCGCTCCTTAGAACAAAACTGTCACCTTTCCGCCAAGTTTGCGTATGGGACCTTAGCCGCCATCAACCTGGTTCCGCGAATCATTAGTGCGGTGAAAACCATCCGCGCAGCCGGTCAAATGCGGGGCTTAACCCTTTCTTTTTGGTCACCTCAATTGTATTTTAAAGCGATATTAAGCGCCCTGACTTGGTCAGACCAAGTCGCCCAAGCCATGGAATCACATGGCTTTGTTGATGATCAAGCGCGGACCACGGCCCACCAAATTCGGATCACTGCATGGGATTGGGTAATCTTGGTAGTAAGTTTAGCGTTAGTTCAAGGGGGCTTAATTGTCCTTCCGTAAGTTAATTTGGTAAAATATAATTATCTATTACTTACTAAGGAGGACATGATGAAACCAAATTTTTCCCCAATTGATACACTGAGCCGGTTAATGGCCAGTATTTGTTATTTTAGCGTTCTTTTCATGCCGGTAGTCTTGCCATTAATTGCTTGGCTGGTTGCCCGGTTAATGAGCAACCCAAATGAGGCCGTGGCTTACCACGCTAAACGGGCCTTTTGGAGTCAAGTTATTCCCGCAATCTTCGGAATCTTTGCCCTCCTATTAATTACGGGAATTGGCTTTTCAACTGACTTTAATGGCTGGGCCCTTTCCGGTTTAAGTTTGGCCTTGTTAATTCTAGCCGGTTTAATTGCGGTAGGATTATGGGTCTATAATATCGTGATGGCCATCTTGGTTTTATTGGACCGTTAACGAAAATACAAGCGGATTACGTGAAGACTTCTTCTCATAACCCGCTTTTTTTAGCGGTTGGAAAGGACCGCTTATCTTCAATTTTGATCTTCGTTGCTGGATAATCGAGAATGTTTAATTAAAGGAGGAATTTTATGTCAACGATCCTGGGGATCATCACTTTAATTGTGGCGGTGGTGATCGCGAATATTGCTCACCTGTTTTATCCCCGCTTACCGCTAGCGGTTTACCAAATTTTCATTGGGATTATCTTTGCCATCTGGCCCACCATCCCAACCTTTGAATTAGAGCCAGAAACCTTTTTACTCTTAATTATTGCCCCGTTAATGTTTAATGACGGCCAAAATGCTTCGTTCCGGGCCCTTTCCAAAAACGTCAAACAAATCCTCTCGATGACCGTTTACTTAGCAATTTTTACCGTTCTCGTTGCTGGCCTTGGACTACACGCTGCCGTGCCCGCTTTTACCTTACCCTTGGCCTTTATGTTGGCGGCAATCATTACTCCAACCGATGCGGTGGCCGTTAAATCGCTGACCACGGGGGTGGCAATGCCAAAAAAGGTTCACCAAACCTTAGAGCACGAGTCTCTGTTTAATGACGCCTCCGGTTTGGTCCTCTTTAGTTTAGCAGCAACCAGTTTATCCTCCGGCAAATTCTCGTTCTTGACTAGTATCTCGACCTTTCTCTACGTCTTTATCGGCGGGATTTTAATTGGGGTAATTACCGGTTGGCTAATTATCGAACTCCGCCTCTTTTTAATGCGGACAAATGTAGATATTGGCCAGATTGTCATCCCGATGAACCTAATGACCCCGATTGTGGTTTACTGGCTAGCCGAAGAAGTCCATACTTCCGGTATTTTAGCGGTGGTGGCGGCCGGGGTAATGCACAGCCTGTTAAATGATCGGCTCCGCTTAACTTCAACTAAGGTTCAGATCGCTACCACCACCCTCTGGCAAATTGTAAGTGATACCTTAAACGGGATTGTCTTTGTTTTCTTAGGCCTAAGTTTACCGCAAGTTTTAGGGGCAACGACGCCCCAAGGATTAGGTACCTTAATCGTCATTGCAGTTTGCCTTTACTTACTAACCGCCGGAATCCGTTATTTGTGGGCACGGTTAAACTTCGTTGATCTGCAAGACCAGCCAACCCAACAATCCAAAGCCGCCCTTTTACTCGCCCTCGGGGGAATTCACGGGACGATTACCTTGGCCTTAGCCTTCTCAATTCCCCTAACCGTCAAGGGAACTCCGTTAGACTTGCGGAACACGATGATCCTGATTGCCGCCTTGGTTATCTTAATTAGTATTACCGTTGGGGCAATCGCCTTTCCCAAAATCCTCCCACCAAAGAAAAAGAGCTATACCCGGGCCGAGTTTCGGAACTCGCTAATCCAAACCGTCCAAGCAGCGATTAACCGGATTAACGAGCAAACTACCCATCCCCTTGAACGGGCCGCCGTAATTGACCAGCTTAGTTCCCAAATGAGCCTAACTTACCAGATTAATCCTACGGTCTACCAACAACTGCTGGAAGAGTGTTATGAAGTGGAAAGCAATATGTTAGACGAATTGAGCCAAACCGACGAGTTTAGTCCGTTTACCCTCAAACTTTATGCCCGGTTAATTACCCAAAACCTCACCAGCCATTCCCACCTTGGCCTTCGTTCCTTACACCGGACGATCATTCAACGCCTAAAGTGGCGACGGATCCAACGGCGGTTCCGGGTTGTCCAAGCCACATTAGCGAACGACGAAGTACAAAAAGTGCTTCGGACGCTTCTCGCTCGGACTACTTGGGCAGTTAATAACCACCTCAACCAAGTTCAAACCGCCCAAAACGATAATGAAGTGATCATGGTTCGGCGCCTCTACTTAAACCGCATTCGGGCGTTTGGCCGCCACCACCAACTCGATAACGAGATCATGCACCAGCTCTTTGTAACCGCCTTTCAGGATGAACACTCCGCCATCCAACAAGCCCTCGCCGACGGTGAAATCAATAGCGACCTCGCCAAAGCCCTCAATGAGCATATTTCCGTTGATGAGTTGGTGTATATGCAATCGGCATAAGCAGCTTCTGTGATGATAAGTACAACCGACGTAGCGGGCTAGCACACCAACTAAATTAGGGATACGCCTCGATCGTCAAAATCAAAAATGACCCTGTACCGATCTGATGGATCGGTACAGGGTCATTTTTGATGATTTAAAATATTTATTCTTAAACGAGAACTTAATAATCTGGTAAGTTAACTTGCTTTTGCCTTTGCAAGTCCTTATTTGTCCGCTTCCTTCACCGCATAAAAGTTACCAGCTGGAGATTGGAAAGCAAAGTTCGGGAAAGGCTCATTGTTAATTGGAGAAACCAGGTCACTAACTTTCTTAATTAGTTGGTAGGTCGCTTGGAGATCGGCTACTTCAAAGAGCATGCTTGGTTGGTTGTCGACAACTTCGGGGGAAGCTTTTTTGATAAAGTCCCGATCGTAGACGATTAAGGTTAAAGTGGCTTCTGGCGCCGTCTTCATGGCAAAGTATGGAACCGGGCCATCACATTCATCGATAATAATTTGAAAGCCAATTGCTCGCCAGAAGGCACATTCAGTAGCAAGGTCATCAACGTATAACATAACGGAAGTATTTTTAGCAAACATGTTTTTCTCCTTTAATTTCCCGGGAAATTATTTTACGTATTGGTTTAGGAATTTAACGATATGGTTTTGGTAAGCTTTCTGCGCCGTCGCATACGAGGAAGCGTGTTTAGCCTTGGGAACTACCCAAAGTTGCTTAGGCCCCTGCGTGGCGGCATAGTTTTGATACACCATCTTGGTTGGGACAAAGGTATCCTTGGCTCCATGAATAAAGAGCATTGGTCGGTGGTTATGATGTAAGGAAGTAATCGCTGAAGCGCTCTGCGTGAAGAAACCATTTTTGATGCGGTTAATGCCACTCAAGGCTAATTCAATTGGTTGGCGAACCCCGTTTGGAATGTGATATAAGTTACCTGCTTCGTAATCGAGCTCCGCTTGCAAACTCGAATAACCACAATCTTCAATAAACGCTTTGACCTGACTCGGCAGCTTAATCCCACTCGTCATCATCGTGGTTGCTCCCCCCATACTAACACCGAACATCACAATTTGGCTCTGTTGGCCGTTCTTTTGAATAAGGCGATCAATCCATTTCCGTTCATCAAAGCGCTCGGGCCAACCATAGCCGATATATTTTCCCTGGCTTTGGCCGTGGGCCCGAGCATCAGGCATTAAGACGTTGTAACCAAGTTGATGAAAAAGGTAGGCATAGGCCCCCATACTTTCCTTATTTTGCATAAAGCCATGGGCAATCAAAACGCTCTTCCGACTTGGGTGCGCTGCCGGAAGATAATCGGCGACTAACCGATAATTACCACTTGCCGAAGTGATGTGCCAAGTCTGTTTCTTAGCGCTTTTAAACCACCGCTTTTGGTGATACAGGGGATCACTTTTTTTCAAAACTTGATTTGGGCTGTGAACAAACGACTTATGACTCGGTACCATGGCGACATTAAAAAAATAAGCTCCGGCAACGAAGTTTAGTATGATATAAAAAATAGCCAAGCCCAGTAACCAATGCCACCACCGGTGCGTTTTCTTTGCTTTCTCCATCTTCTCAATATCCTTCTCTCAAAACTTCCGTTAGTTTACCATAATTTAAGAAAATTCGCATATTTTCCACGTTCCGTGGTTATTAATGTTAAAATAATAAGGTAAAGGATGTGACGACATGTTTCCAGAACGATTACGGGCCCTTCGCCGAGGCCAAAAAATTACTTTACGCGAACTCGCCAATGAATTAAATAAGAACTTGGGACCAAACGAAAAGCCTAATTCCGTTTCGCAAATTGGTAATTGGGAACGCGGAATCCGGACCCCCTCCTACGTTGAAGTCCGCAAGTTGGCAGAATTTTTCGATGTTAGTATGGACTATCTAAGTGGTAAATCCGACCACAATGATTATGACCTAGGAAAACTCTTTTTTTCCAGTCGGGATCTTAGTTTTAACCATACGGTTTTAACCACTGAAGACCGGTATGAAATCTTCCAACTAATCGATGGCTACTTAAAGGGGAAGGATAATCGTCGTTCCACGACGAATGTTGATAGCCTCCAAGAAGAATTGAATTTAAAATTTAAAGACTAATGAAGAAAAAACAACTCCAACGCTTAAAAAAGCAACTTAAAAATAGTAAAAAATCACCACGTCAAGTAAAGCCGACTTCCTATATTGGTCAAATTACTCACTATGCTGAACTTTTTAGTTATTTCCCCCAAATCAAATACTTAACCAATAATGTCATCGAAGCCGACCGGCTATTAAAGCAGGGACTGCTACCTCAACCATTACCAAAATTACTTTTACCCGATAACATCCAGGACGTGATTTTCCAATTTTTGAATGATCGCTACCCCCAAGGTGATCATCAAGGCGATGTGCTTTGGGAAAAATATTCAGCGGCCCTGCCCAAATTAGATAAACTCCTCCGGGACTTCCGTGATTATCTTGAAAATACTTATGGAATGTGGTCCTACACTAATTTTGCCTTTATTAACGCTCTTTCCCAATACCTAGATGGTCAACCAGTGCTCGAAATCATGGCCGGGAATGGTTATATTTCTAAGGGCCTTCGCGACAAAAATCCCTTCCAGACGATCTACACAACGGATAGTAAAGCCTGGGTAAAAGAAAATGAAACCGGTAAACACCCCGTCACCGAGGTAGAAACTCTCACGGCAGTGGCTGCCATTCAAAAATATGGTCAGCAAGTAAAGTTCGTCATTATGTCGTGGGCACCTGATAAAGATGAAAGCGATTATCAAATTCTCAAACTACTTCGGGAACAATTTCCTAATGTTCGTTTTTTGGTGATTGGCGAACGCAACGGGGCAACAAACTCAAAGCGCTTCTGGCAGCTAGCCCAATTAAGTCAACCCGCGGAACTAAAAGCGATTAATCAAGCATTAACCAGCTTTGACCTTATCGATGAACAAGTGTACTTGGTTGAATAATTTTTCAATATTCAATCTTTTAAAACTGAACTAATTTAGTTTTGGAAGATCTTTTTTTCGTTATTTTCGATTGATTAGCTGACAAAGGAAAAACTTAAAAAAACGAATATCGACCGTTTAATTTCACATTTTTTAGGGTTTTTACTAATAATCCAGTTCCATCGTTTATCAATTATGGTATACTACAAATTGTATTCGCTTCCATCACGAAAAGGATACGCTATCCATTCTCATTAAGGAGGAAAGCAATGGTAGGAATTGTTTTAGCCAGCCACGGTGGATTTGCCGATGGGATTTTCCAGTCCGGGGAAATGATCTTCGGCGAACAAGAAAACGTGGCGCACGTAATTTTAAAACCTGACGAGGGACCTGAAGACATCCACAAGAAAATGGAAGATGCTGTTAAGGGCCTTGATGATCAGGAACAAGTTTTATTCTTAGTTGACCTTTGGGGTGGGACTCCATTTAACCAAGCGAGCGACCTCTTTGCCCAACACAAGGATACTTGGGCAATTGTTACGGGGATGAACCTGCCAATGGTCATCGAAGCCTACGCTTCCCGCTTTACCATGAATACGGCGCGGGAAATTGCAACCCACATCGTCGAAACGGCCAAGGAAGGCGTAAAGACGATGCCAGAAAGCATCATGCCAAAGGATGCCGCTGCTGAAAAGGCACCAGTGCAAGATAAGACGCCAAAAGGAGCGATTCCTGAAGGAACGGTAATCGGTGACGGGAAGATCAAGTATGTGCTAGCCCGGGTTGACACCCGTTTACTTCACGGGCAAGTTGCTACTGGTTGGACCAAGGCGACTAATCCAAATCGGATTATTGTTGTTTCCGACAACGTTGCCAAGGATAAGCTCCGGAAGAATATGATCGCCCAAGCGGCGCCAAGTGGCGTGCACGCCAACACGGTGCCGATCAAGAAGATGATCGAAGTAGCCAAGGACCCCCGGTTTGGGAACACCAAGGCCATGCTCTTGTTTGAAACTCCTGAAGATGCCCTTGCAGCCATCAAAGGGGGAGTTGATATCAAGGAACTTAATATTGGTTCCATGGCTTATAGTGACGGAAAGGTTAACGTTAACCAAGTACTTGCAATGGACCAAAAAGACGTTGATACTTTCAAGGAACTGAAGAAGTTAGGCATTAAGTTTAATGTTCGGAAGGTGCCATCCAGTTCTGCCGAAAACATGGATGACCTTTTGAAGAAGGCACAAACGCTGATTGACCAGCAAAAGAACTAAAGGAGATTATTATGTCTGCGATTTCAATGATTTTAGTTGTAATTGTAGCGTTCTTAGCCGGGATGGAAGGGATCTTGGATGAATTTGAATTCCACCAACCCCTGGTTGCATGTACGCTAATCGGTTTAGTAACGGGCCACTTGATCCCATGTGTTATGCTTGGTGGTTCATTACAAATGATTGCCCTTGGTTGGGCTAACATTGGGGCTGCGGTTGCCCCTGACGCTGCGCTCGCCTCTGTCGCTTCTGCAATTATTTTTGTTCAAAGTGGCGCAGCGACTAAGAACATGGGGACGGCCACAGCCATTGCCATTCCTTTGGCCGTTGCCGGACTTTTCTTAACGATGATTGTCCGGACGATCTCAGTTGCAATTATTCACGTTATGGATAAGGAAGCCGAAAAGGGTAACTTACGGGCGATCGATACTTGGCAAATCATCGCTATCTGCTTACAAGGGTTACGAATTGCCCTCCCAGCTATCGCCCTTTTAATCATCCCAGCTAAAGAAGTCCAAGGCTTCTTAAACGCCATGCCAGATTGGTTAACCCAAGGGATGACCATCGGTGGTGGGATGGTTGTGGCCGTTGGGTACGCAATGGTTATTAATATGATTGCTACCCGCGAAGTTTGGCCATTCTTCGCCATTGGGTTCGTGCTCGCTGCTATTACGCAATTGACTTTAATTGCCATCGGGACGCTTGGTTTAGCCTTCACCTTGATTTACCTTGAACTTGAATCCAAGGCCAACAATGGTGGTGGTAACGGCGGTAACGGTGGTTCTGGCGATCCACTTGGTGACATTTTGAATGATTACTAAAATTTGGAGGCACATTAACAATGGCAGAAAAGAAAATTAGATTAACAAAGCGGGATCGCTGGAGTGTCTGCTGGCGGTCAACCTTCCTCCAAGGTTCATGGAACTATGAACGGATGCAAAACGGTGGGTACGCCTTCTCTTTGATTCCCGCAATCAAGAAGTTATATAAGACGAAGGAAGATCGGGCAGCCGCTTTGAAACGACACCTTGAATTCTTCAACACTCACCCATACTTAGCTTCTCCAATTATCGGGGTTAGTTTGGCGCTTGAAGAAGATAATGCTAACGGAACCCCAATCGACAATGCTACAATGTCCGGGGTTAAAGTTGGGATGATGGGACCGCTTGCCGGGGTTGGTGACCCAGTGTTCTGGTATACGGCTCGGCCAATTATTGCCGGTTTAGGGGCATCCTTAGCTATCTCGGGAAACATTCTGGGACCAATCCTCTTCTTCGTGATTTGGAACGTAATGCGGATTGCCTTCATGTGGTACACGCAAGAATTTGGTTACCGGACTGGGACCAAGATCACCGATGACGTTTCCGGTGGTTTGCTCCAAAAGGTTACCCGGGGGGCAGCCATGATGGGGATGTTCGTCCTTGGGACTTTGATTGAACGGTGGGTTACTATCAAGTTCACGCCAGTTGTTTCCCGGGTTAAGCAATCATCTGGGGCTTACATTGACTGGAATAAGTTACCAAACAACCCCACCGCAATTCGGGACGCTTTACAACAATGGAACATGGGGAAGGGTCTTTCCTTAACCGAATATAAGGTTACGACCTTACAAGATAACTTGGACTCCTTGATTCCAGGGTTAGCCGCCCTTCTCTTGACTTTGCTTTGTATGTGGTTATTGAAGAAGAAGGTTTCCCCAATTGTAATTATCCTCGGCCTCTTTGTTGTCGGGATCCTCGGCCACGTAATCGGGCTCTTGGGTTAATACTTTGAGAAAGGATTGACGAGATGGTTGAAGCGTTAAATGCTCGGGTTGAATTAGTGGAAAAAGGGACTTACTTCACCGCCTTTAGCTCCTATGGCAAAATTTTGGTGGGCGAAAAGGGCTTTGAATTTTACGATGATCGCAACATCGAAAACTACGTCCAAATCCCGTGGGATGAAATCGACCTTGTCGTGGCATCCCTCCTCTTTGGCGGGAAATGGATCCCTCGTTTCCGCATTCAAACTAAACGCGATGGAAGCTTTACTTTTGCGGCTCAGCAGCCTAAGCGAGTTTTAAAAGCGATGACTAATCACATTGATCCAAATCAGGTAGTCCGGGCCTTGACCTTTAGCCAAAACCTTACCCGGAATATTAAAACCTTACTAAGCCGTAAGAAAAAGGCTTAATTAAACTAAAAATCCACCTCCATAGCTCATTACGAGTTATGGAGGTGGATTTTATTTACATATTCAATTAGTTCTGCTTTCGCTTAAAGCCAAGCAAGGTCGCTAAGGCAGTTAATGCCATTCCAATAGCTCCAACCGTTGTAACATCATTAGAAGTTTCATTTCCAGTTTGTGGCAACTTACTTGCTTGATGGGCCGAAGCAACTGTCGAATTGATTACATCCGGCGATACAGATTCGGCTTGGTCAGTCCGATTAATTAGGCTTTGACTTGCACTCTGTGACTCACTAATGCTATCTGACGAACTCTCCGAAGCTGAGGTACTTGCAGACTCATTCTCTGATTCGCTCACGCTATCAGAACTTGAAGCTGAGGTGCTCTTCGAAATAACTTCTGATTCACTCACACTATCAGAGTTCGAAGCTGAAGTGCTCTTCGAAATAACTTCTGACTCACTCACGCTATCAGAATTAGAAGCTGAGGTACTCTTCGAAACTACCTCTGATTCACTCACACTATCAGAGTTCGAAGCTGAAGTACTCTTCGAAACTACCTCTGATTCACTCACGCTATCAGAGCCAGAAGCTGAAGTACTCTTCGAAACTACCTCTGATTCACTCACACTATCAGAGTTCAAAGCTGAAGTGCTCTTCGAAACTACTTCTGATTCACTCACACTATCAGAGTTCAAAGCTGAAGTGCTCTTCGAAATAACTTCTGATTCACTCACACTATCAGAGTTCAAAGCTGAAGTGCTCTTCGAAATAACTTCTGACTCACTCACGCTATCAGAGCCAGATGCTGAAGTGCTCTTCGAAACTACCTCTGATTCGCTCACGCTATCAGAGCCAGATGCTGAGGTACTCTTCGATACTACTTCTGATTCACTCACACTATCAGAGCCAGATGCTGAGGTACTCTTCGATACTACCTCTGATTCACTCACACTATCAGAGTTCGAAGCTGAGGTGCTCTTCGATACTACCTCTGATTCACTCACGCTATCAGAGTTCGAAGCTGAGGTACTCTTCGAAACTACCTCTGATTCACTCACGCTATCAGAGTTCGAAGCTGAGGTACTTGCAGATTCCTTCTCTGATTCACTTTGGCTTTCAGAGGCTGAGAATGAAGTACTTGCAGACTCTGCTTCCGACTGACTCAAACTCTCCGAAGTCCCTTTAGACTCGCTAAGGCTCTCTGAGCTTGACGTACTGTTACTCTTTGACTCACTTAAACTCTCCGAAGTTGAGGCACTCTTCTCCTCAGATGCACTAAGACTTTCTGAGGTTACTGTACTGTTACTCTCCGAGCTTGACCTTGATTCGTTCAAGCTCTCCGAAGTCGATACGCTTTGACTTTCTGATTCAGAAATCTTTTCACTATCGCTGGTTGAAATTGAATCCTTTGCACTATCGACAATACTTTGAGATTCACTATCCGACTGTGAATTACTAATCGATTTCGAATAGACTTCACTTTTTGATTCACTATCAGACGCTGAATTTGAGGTAGAAGTTGAATCGTGTTCACTAATTGACCTACTAATTGATCTACTTACCGATTCACTACCTTCGAAACTACTAATACTTTCACTAACGCTTTCTGATGTCGATATGACTGTACTTTCAGACATACTTTCAGAAGTCGAAGTACTCTTAGATTTTGATTCTGCAATACTGTTAGAATTGCTTTCTGAAGTTGAAGTAGACTCAGAGGACCGACTTGCTTGACTATCAGACTCACTCGTACTCTCACTCTCTGAAGAAGACTCACTTACTGAAGAGTCATATTTACTTTTTGAAGTAGATTCTGATTCACTGGTACTCGTTGATCCAGAAACGGATTTACTAGTACTCGTTGAAATGGAGTTACTTTGACTTGTAGAAACAGAAGTTGAAGTTGATTCACTCACACTATTCGACTTTGATATACTCAAACTCATCGATTTTGAATCAGATTCACTAATACTCGTTGATTCTGAACTAGATTTACTGATACTCGTTGATCCAGAAATGGATTTACTAATACTTATTGAAGTTGACTCACTTCCACTCTTCGAAGCTGATTCAGATCCACTACCAGATTTGGACGCACTCTCTGATTCGGACACACTCGTACTGGTGGATTTAGACGCACTTTCACTGGCAGATTCAGATGCACTAGTAGAAATTGACTCACTTTCACTCTTCGAAATTGAAGCGCTAGCAGATGTACTTATTGATGTACTTACTGATTCACGGGTCTACAATATTTGGTACTGATAGGAGTAAAATCCTAGCAGTACGGCTATAATGCCCTCTAAGTATACAGATGAAATAGAAAATTCATCTTATGCTTGGAGGGTATTTTTATGTCTAGAAA
>NZ_JACJJQ010000041.1 GCF_016900115.1 Limosilactobacillus alvi | reverse complement strand
TTGACCGCGGAAAAATTCCGTGCTCAAGCCGCATAAATAATTTTTCTGTTTGAACTGTATACTTGACAGGCAATAGTGCCTACCAATTTTTGATTTAGGGGATTTTATGTATAAAAAAAGAAGACGGCTGTCCCCCGTCTCTTCAAAAAGAAAGGACCGTCTCCATGAATGAGTATATCAAAAATCTAACGGGATTAACAGACAATTTAATCATAACCAACCATCAAATAGGTGATTATGGTTCGTTTATTCTTCCGTACTTTCCGCAAACTTCGTCTTAATGTAATCAGCGGAAACTTGGAGCTTTTGCAGTTCTTCTTCAGTAAGGTCTAATTGCAAACGTTCTAAGATCCCATCAGCCCCAACAATCGCTGGGTAGGAGAGGTAAAGCCCGTATTCAGGAGCGTAGTTAGAAACAGGTAATTCAGTGTGGGCATCGTTGAAGATCGTTTCGACTAAACGGACTGCGGCGGTTGCAATCCCATAGCTCGTATACTTCTTGCCGTAAAAGACGGTAAAGCCACCTTCCCGGGCTTGCTTGTCCATTTCATCAAGATTAAGGCCCTGTTCTTCTGCTAGTTCAGTAATTGGTTTGCCGAGAACGCGGACTGTTGACCAAGCAGTGAATTGAGAGTTCCCATGTTCACCAAGGTTATAGCCAACAACCGAGCGCGGATCGATCTCAAGTGAATTCGCAACGGCATGCTTCATCCGTGCTGAATCAAGTAAGGTACCGGTTCCAATCACATGTTCTTTAGGGAGTCCAGTCCCTTCTTGGTAAAGCATCGTGATCACGTCAACTGGGTTGGTAATCACCACCATCTTACCGTGAAAGCCGGAAGCTTTGATCTTCTTTGCGACTTCTTTTACTTGGGTACTGGTAAATGGTAGTTCGGCAAACCGATCATTATTTGGATTATCTTGGAGTTTGATATTTCCTAAGGCTGAGACAATAATATCGGTGTCTGCTAGTTCAGCGTAGTCATTGTAAGCAAATTCAACGTGGTGGGAGAGGTTTGCCATCGCATCCTTGAAGTCAATGACGTCAGCTTTGACTTTTGCTTCATCGAGGTCAAAGAGGACCAACTTATCAACTAGTCCACTGACAACCAAATGATGAGCAACTGTTTGGCCGACATGACCATCCCCGATTACGGCAACTTTTCTTGACATAATTTCAGCTCCTTAAATTAGATTTATTCTCATTGAAATTTAATTTACCATTTAATTGTTAAAAAGGCAAGCCGAAACCGCTCACAAGGGGTAGAATATAAACAGATTGGAGGTAATCAGAATGAACTTGACGAATGCAATTAAGTTACGGCAGGCAAATCGAGAGTTTAAAAAGACGCCATTAACGGCAGAAGAAGTTGAACAATTAACCGAAGCTGCAGGGTATGCGCCTGTTGCTCGGGGCCGTTTTAATGACTTTTTAATCACCGTTGTAAATGACCCGGCCACGATTGATATCTTAGAAGCTAACGACACTGGTCACCCTTTCTATGGGGCACCAACGGTTATTATGATTTCAACAACCTTAACCGGGCAATCAGGCTTTTTGAGTGCCGGAATGATTGCCGAAAATATCGAATTAAAAGCGACAGACCTCGGCCTTGCAACTTGCACCATTTTAGGGGTGGTTAAGGCAAGTATCGAAGAGTCCGAAGCCGCTCTAAATAGTTTGGGCTTACCAGGTGACTTCCATCCCGTTTTGGCAGTTGCAGTCGGGCACCCAGACCATGAATTAAAGCCGCGGAACTTTGTCACTAACCGCCTGCGGACGGTAACGATTGATCCAGAAAAGTAAGTTAGCAAGCAAAAAGACTATCAATAAAATTCCGTTAAAAATTTTATTGATAGTCTTTTTTTAGTTCAAATCTGCTAAGTCTTTTGCAAAGTATGCTTTCAGATAACGGGCAACCCCAGCGTGGTCATTGTCGTATTCGGTTTCATCGTCAGCAATTTCTTTAATTAGTGGAATTGCATTTTTCATGGCAACGCCACGGCCAGCGTAATCAATCATTTCGTAATCGTTTTGTTCATCACCAAAAGCAATGATATTTTGCCGGTCGATTTGATAGAATTTGGCGACGTGATCGAGGCCGTCTTCTTTATGAACACCGCGATGAATCAATTCCATGATGTCATAAGGGCCACCCCAAATCCGGGGTTCAACAAAGTCGCCGTAGCGTTCAGCAATCTGGCCTAAAATTGTCGTTTTTTGTTCGGGCGTAAATTCGATTGTTAAGGCGATTGGGTCGGTGGCCAGGTTTTTGGCGTTTAAATATTGGTCATCCCGTAACTTTACCGGTAAAAATTCTGGTAACATATCAGTTGGGTGGTCTGCCCAGACGTGAAGTTTATCTTCAGCCACTAAGGTTTTTAAGCCCAGTTGATCTTTAGCATCCAATAAGTTTAAACTCATCTCCCGGGAAACATTAAGAATTTGTTCTCCGGCCCAATGCTTGTGGGGAATGTGAGTTAAGGCGCCATTGAAATTGACCATCGGGGAGGTTAGGTGTAAGGCGTCATAAATGTGTTTTGAAATTAAGTAGGGACGCCCGGTTACAATTACTACTATGTGTCCTGCCCGTTCAAGCTGGTGGAGAGTCGCAATCGTCTCAGAGGCAAGCTTTGACTTGCTATTTAAAGTGGTGCCATCTAAATCTAGGGCAATTAGGTGCCGTTGCATATCATCCGTCCTTTCGTAATAGTTCTGACTATTATATCATGTTTTGCTTTAGCGTTGCGTAGGTAATCCCGGGGCGGTAGAATGGAAGCTGAACATTAAATTGAAGGGAAGAAATTTTGTGCAACTACCAACGGCCTTTATTGAAAAATATCAAAAGTTACTTGGCGAGGAGGCTCCGGCTTTCTTGGCAAGCTTTGACCAAGCAAGTTACAGTGGTTTCCGAATTAACCCCTTGAAGCCAGGATTGCCAGTAGCGAGCCTTGAGCAAGCGACAGCAAAAGCGCCTCATGTAAAGACGGGGTACTACGGGAAAGTTAATGGCAACTCCCTTGACCACGTGACCGGGTGGGTTTATAGCCAAGAACCATCAGCAATGACGGTTGGAGAAGTTGTTGCACCACAACCAGGGGAGAAGGTCTTAGATCTGTGTGCGGCCCCTGGGGGAAAAAGTACCCACCTGGCTGCGCAAATGCAGAACCAAGGGCTGTTAGTCGCTAATGAAATCTTCCGGAAGCGGGCGAACATCTTAGCTGAAAATCTGGAACGGTGGGGGGCGCAAAATGTTGTCGTTACCAATGAATCACCCGACCAGTTAGAAAAGCATTTTCCCCAATTCTTTGATCGAATTTTAGTTGATGCTCCTTGTTCAGGAGAGGGGATGTTCCGAAAAGAACCAGCTGGGATAGAATACTGGAATCCGGATTATCCAGCTGAATGTGCAAATCGTCAACGCAAGATTTTAGCTTCAGCCATGGTGATGTTAAAGCCAGGTGGAACCTTAATCTACTCAACTTGTACCTTCGCCCCAGAAGAAGATGAGCAAATGATTGCTTGGCTTTTAAAGGAGTATCCAGACCTTGCTGTAGCGCCAATTGAAAAAACGGCAGGGATGGATGATGGCCGACCAGAATGGGCGGATGGCAATCCAGAGTTGAAGAAGGCTTGCCGGCTCTTCCCGCATCACTTTAAAGGGGAGGGGCATTTTATCGCCAGGTTAGTTGACCAACGTTCCAGCCAACCTGAAAAAAAGAAAAAGGCTAAAAAAGGCCAATCATTGGATCGCAATTTTCGACTCAGCAAAGATGAAAAAAACTTAGTAAATGACTGGTTAAATACGATGGTACCTGACCTAAAGGTAAAAAGGATGGTCAAGTTTGGGAGCCAAGTTTATGCCGTTCCTAGCGTCATGAGTAGCTTGGTTGATTTAAATGTTTTACGCCCTGGTTTGCACTTAGGAACCCTAAAGAAGAAGCGCTTTGAACCAGCCCATGCCCTGGCTTTAGCTTTGCATGCAAGTGAGGTCACGAGGGTTGTTACCATCACCGAAGACGAATGGCATTCCTACACTCATGGTGAAACTTTATCAGGTCATTCTGAAGAAAAGGGGTGGACCCTTTTGACCTGCCAAGGTCACAGTATCGGTTGGGGAAAGGTCGTTAATGGGACAATTAAAAACTTCTACCCAAAGGGGTTACGGAATTAGTTAACAGGGTAGTGATAAAACCTTACTGGCTTGAGTTTCTGTATAACATTTGAAAATATAAAGAGGCTGAGAAAAAACACTAACCATTAGCTCAGGAACGTTGAAGAGAGCTCGCCGACTTATTTGGCGTCTGTGAAGTCCATGCAAGGTCGAATAGATAGGTGCAACATCTACTATTTGGCTACATTCCAACGTTTAAGCTAGTGGTTTTTCTTCTCAACCTCTTTTTTTCAATCATTTGCTTTGCAATTTTCGTTGTGCTAAATAGCCCACTAATTCTGGCGAAAGAATAGTTTTTACTCGTTGCCAATCAGCAGTTGATTGACAACCAAGCAGGGCGTAGAGCCGTTTAATTTCACGTACCCAATGATCAATGGCGCGATCAAGGCCGGCTTCTTGATTTTGGATTAATTCATGTAAGAAGTAGCCAGCCACCCCAACGGCTGAAGCTCGCATGGCTAAAGCTTTGACGACATCAATTGGGCTGGTAATTCCACCACTGGCAATAATGGTTGGCCGTTTAGTTAATAATTGTGCTTCGAGTAGACTTTCCGGTGTCGTTAAGCCAAAATCGTAGAGGTCAGTAAAATCATCTTCATGGTTTCGCCGGTCTTCTATCATGGCAAAGTTTGTTCCACCTCGACCTGAGACATTCACAATTTGCGCTCCAAGTTGGGCGAGATCCGCAATGGTTTGGGCACTCATTCCGAAACCAACTTCTTTAATGATTACTGGAACATCGAGGTTAGTGATGATTTCTTTGAGGTTTGCTTGCCACTTGAATTTTCGGTCCCCTTCAGCCATGACTGTTTCTTGAGCGGCATTGAGATGGATTTCCAAAGCATCGGCATTAATTAACTTGACCGCCGCTTGGGCTTGCTTTAAGTTAGCGCCCGCACCAAGGTTAGCAAAAATCAACCCATGCGGATTTTCTTTCCGTAAACAGGTAAAAGATGCCTCAGCAGCTGGATCTTTAAAAATAATGCTCATTGATCCGGTTGCCATGGCAAGATGGTGCTTAGCGGCTAGTCGAGCTAAGGTGCGGTTGATCTTAGTGGATTGCTGGCTTCCTCCAGTCATCGCTTCGATATAAAAGGGGACCGCTAGTGAAAGGGGTCCCAACTTGGTAGTTAAGTTAACATCTTTAACAATCGTTTCAGGAAGTCCTGTTGGGACTAACCGAACGTTATCAAAAGGATGGCTTTGATGGCTTACTGAGTATAATTTTTCGGCTAATGAAAGGTGTTCAACCTTACGATGCGCTTGCAATGATTCCATGGTACTTACCTCGTTGGCTTTAGGGAGTAACGTTGGACGTCACCGATGTAGTGAACAGTTAATGGTAATCGTTCAATGCCTGCAACTTGCCAAGCAATCATCAAATGGCTTAAATCGACATGGGAATCAATGGCGACAATACCACAGTCACCGCCCCCAGCCCCGGAAGCTTTGGCCGCACCGCCAAATTGTTCAGCTACTTGACAAAGTTTCTTTAAAAGGGGTGTTTCAATATCTACCCCTGATTGACGTGCTAAATCAGCCAGTAACATCCGGTTAGTGCGAATTTGGTCTTGAATGATCCGCAAGTCTCCAGTCCGAAAACCTTGAACCATTTTTTTAATACAGAGGCGGCTGTTTTCTAGAAACTGATGATATTTTACTTGGTGTTCTGCTTTGAAGATTGCGATTTTATCAACTAAGCGAGAAGTTGAAGCGGGTTTTCCTGTCCAACCAATCACTAATTTTAAATTGGTAGGTACACTCAAGGGTTCAATTTTTAAGTTTGGCCAAGGTAGAGTTAATAGCTTAGGTAAAGACAAAACTTTTCGTTGTTCAGCAAGCCACTGGCGGTCAAAAGAATGGTAAGCAATCCAACCGCCATAAACAGAAGCAGCAACATCCCCTAAGGAGCCATTGCCTTGGACGGAAAAGTGGGCGATGGCTGCTAATTTAAAGATTTGATCCTTAGTGACCTTTAGATGGTAGAACTCACAAAGGGCGCGAACAGTAGCGACGGTTACGGCAGCGGAGGAACCCAAACCGTACTTTCGGCCACTTTGATTATCAAGTTGACTATCAATTTGCAGGTCATAAACCTTGAGCTCTTGATGGCAGGCTTTGGCATATTCTTCGGTGACCTTGATTGCCGCTAAGATATATGAAAAAGGATTGTCGCGTTGGTCAACAATTAGTTCATCTCCTTGCCGGCGCCATGACACCGCATTGTTTTGGTATTGCTGGCTAATAATTTGCCCGGTTTCACCATTTGCATTTTTAATTGTACAAGTAATAAATTGGTTGAGGGCAACCAGAATTGCTGGGTAGCCGTTTTCAACGACGGCATATTCGCCTGCAATGTAAAGTTTGCCTGGTGCTTTTGCAGTAATCAAATTTAGGCATTCCTCTCGTCTATAGTTCTTCAACGCCGGGGCCTGGTTTAGCGACCGCCAAGTGGTCAGCCCCAAATTGGGCGGCTAACGTATTAAAGATCGTTTCCCGGTCCGCTTGGTCGTAGATTACCTTCACGTTGGGACCGGCATCCATCGTATAATAACAGTTTACCCCGCATTCATGCAAGTTATCGATCGTTGCCATGGCCGCCAGGGTCTGGGAATTAAAGTAAGTAAAGCCAGGATCAGCGGCTAAGTTTAAAGCGTGCATCCGTAAGGCATTGGTTTGAGCAATGTGCCCGATTTCATTGACATCATGCTTGGCAATTGCCATTTTAATTTTCGCCATATCAGCCTTAACTACTTCTCGCCAGGCTGGATAATAAGGCGAGGTTTCAACCACGTGTTGCATCCCCCCACGACTGGAAACCTTCTTTTCCCGGGTATCTATGAGAATTGCTATCATTTCAAGGCCGAAGTCAACGCTTTCTTCAATTGGTTCAGCAAAAGAAGTCGCATCATCAACACCGGCATGCCATTGTACCAAACCACCAAAGATTGATCGAGTTGCTGAACCCGATCCCATCCGGGCTAAGCGGGAAAGATCCTGCCGGGTGGGATGATGACCACTTGCCCAGGTTGCAGCGGCTGCTAAAGCTGCAAAAGCAGAAGCGGATGAAGCAAGACCAGCGGCCATCGGGACATTGTTAATTGAAGTTACGTGGGCAAAGTCGCTTACTTGATAGCGTTCCCGGACCAATGTTAAGAAATCACTAACGCGTTTAGCTACTTTAGGTTTGGCAATTTGACCATCAATTTGAATTTGATCGGATTTAAGAGTCGGATCAAATTCGACCTTTGTCGTAGTATAGAATCGATCGAGGGTTAAGGAGAGACTATCAGTTTGGGGAAGCATGAGTTTTAGATCTTTTTTTCCCCAATATTTGACAAGCGCAATATTAGTGTGAGCACGTGCCGTCGCTTTCATTTAAACTTCCTCCTTTAATGGTTGTAGCCAAGTTTGGGTAGCCCCGGCATTTTGTAAGTTAGTAACAAGTTGGTTAGCAGTTTGATGATCTTTAGCGAGGGCAAAGAAGCACCCCCCCCGGCCACCTCCCGTTAATTTTGCCCCGAGGGCGCCGGCCCGTTTAGCCTCGGCAATTAAACGATCAAGAGTTGGATCACTGACGTTCAGGGTGGCTAAATTGATTTGGGCTTTATCCAAAACCGTTCCTAAAGCTTGCGGTTGGTTGGAAGCAAGAAAATGCTTGGCATCTTCGGCTAACCGACCGAGATCATCAATCGCCGCCTGGGCTGTTGTTGGATGAGCGGTTAGTTCAGCTTTAACTGCCGCAATTGCTTCTTTGGTGGCGCCGTGAACACCGGAATCCCCAATTACAACATAAGCGTCCAAATCCAAGGGTAAGGTAACCCCGGCCTGACCCCGGACAAACCATAATGGTTGGGCGGAACTCACCGTTGCAGCGTCCAAACCACTCGGACTTCGGTGGGTAACCTTTTCTTCAATATCCGCCCATTTAAGTAATTCTTGCCGGTCGAGGGGAACCTCATAGTAATCGAAAAAGGCGCGGACAATTGCTACTGCCGCTGCCGCAGAGGATCCCATCCCCCGTTCGGCTGGAATTTGGGAGGTCACCGTCATTGCCCAGTGACCATCATCCTTAAAACGAACTTGGAGAGCGGAAATTAACTTTTGAATTCCCTTCATTGATGCTGGAAGTTGGGCCAATAAACCAGTGTAATACCGGCTTTCAATCTGAGCAGAGCCGCGCTGAGGCGATAGTTGAACTTTGGTTTTAATATCGGGAAGCGGAAGGGCAATTGCCGGTTGCCCGTAGACCACACTATGCTCACCGATCAAAATTAACTTGGCGTGACTTTCACCATAACCCATTGTTTTCAAAGTCCGTAACCTACTTTCTAAAATAACTTCCTCCATTTTACCATTAAAAAGCAAAAGATGAGAAATGGTCATGAGGGATCGTGGTTATTTTTGATTGATCATAGTATGATGGATGGAGATCAAAAGAAGAAAGAACGAATTGAAATGAGAAAAAAACAAGCCGACCACGGTCAAATTTATTCGGTGGTAGACTTAGAGACCACCGGTACAAACGTTAAGGAGGGGGATCGGATTATCCAAATCGGGTGCCTCCTAATTTGTGATGGAGAAATTATCAATCGTTTTGAAACGAAAGTTAACCCCCTTAAACCTATTCCACGATCAATCACCCAGTTGACGGGAATTAGTAGTCACGATGTTGAGAGTGCGCCAGTCTTTGATGATTTGGCACCGATGTTAACAAGTATGCTTGCGGATACAGTGTTTGTGGCTCACAACGTTAACTTTGATTTTCCTTTTTTAAATGCGGAATTAATGGCTGCCGGGGAAAAACCTTTGCAAATTCCGGCAATTGATACGGTGACCTTAAGTCAACTCCTGTACCCAAATGCTAAAAGTTACCGCCTGCGGGACTTAAGTGCCAAATTAAAAATCGAGCATGATCAACCACATAGTGCAATTTCGGATGCGGAAGCTACTGCACAGTTATTAGTGGATTTACTAGCGCGACTACATCAGCTTCCAACCTTAACCTTGAAAAAATTGGTAAAGATGGAATTGGTCTTACCGCAACAAACAAAATTATTATTTGAACGGGAATTACGGCAACGCAAACTTAAGCCGCAATCCTTGTCAGAGGATTTGTATGTTAGTCACGGTCTGGTTTTGCATAAAAAGCGACCGCTAACAATCAGTGAGGGGGATGCCCGGTTGATTTATCCAATGACGAAACGGCAAAAGATTCGGCTTTACCAGGATCAATTGGTGTATCGGCCAATCCAAGCTAAAATGATGAACGCCATTTATAACTTCTTTACCCGGGATAAGGCCCGCCAAGTAATGGTTGAAGCGGGGACGGGGGTCGGAAAGACTTTGGGTTACCTCTTGCCACTTACCTATTTGACGGTGCCAAATGGGAAAATTATTGTTTCGACAGCGACTAATTTATTACAAAGCCAGCTCCTTACTCAAGGAATAGCCCAATTGAAACAATTACTTCCGGGGCAAATTAATGCGGTTACGGTAAAGGGAAATTCTCATTACCTTAGTATTAGTAAATTTGCCTATTCATTAATGGTCAACGAAGATTCTCAACTCAGTCAGTTTTTGAAGGCGAAAATTCTAATCTGGCTTTTGCAAACTACGACCGGTGACTTGGAAGAATTAAACTTAAACGCTCAACAAATTCCGTATTTGAGCGAAGTTAGCCATACTGGATTAAATAATTTATCGGCAGACGATCCCTTTTACCGGGATGATTTTCTAGTTAGTCGGCAACGTCAATTACGCCACGCCAACGTCGTTATTACAAACCATGCCTACTTAGTGGCTCATGCGGCAGAATTAGGTGCTTTGGCTAATGAAACCTATTTGGTGGTTGATGAAGCCCAAAATTTAGCAATTAACTCCCAACGCGAGAGTCGTCAACAGATTTCTTTTAATCAGCTTCGAATAGCAATCAACCAAATGCAAGCTTTGACAAATTCTAGCAGTAACGCCAATTTAGCAGAACTCTTCAATGCTTTTCCAATTGGTGCTTATCACGTAGAGCTGATCCGTAAGGATTTATCAGCCTTAAAAGACTTGATTGAGCAATTAACCTTGGCCTTTTTAACGAAGGTAGACCAACAGCCCAATCTGGATGGCTTTATCGAACAAGTTTTAGTAAATGGTGAACTGGTAATCATGCTAGATTCTAGTAATCCGCTAATGGAAAGTTTTGAACAAGCGACAGCCAGCCTAAAATTACATTTCACTACACTTCAGCACCTCTTTAATGATCACGCTGAACGATGGTTAGGAAGCGATCGATATCTGATGAATCAATTTGCAAGTCAGTTAAGTCATTTGATGACAATTGAAGCTGGTTTTCAAGCAATTCGAGCTACCTTAGAAAAAAAAGATGAGACTCCGCTTTTTTGGCTGACAATGCGGTCAAGGAGTGAACGGTCAACTTTGGTTTTAACTGGTGGCAATTTAACTGTCAATCATTTCTTGAGGGAACGGGTCTATGCCCATTTCAACCGCCAACTATTTGTTGGGGCAACCCTTTTTACATCCAATAAATCCGCTTTTATTTTTGACCAATTGGATTTAGAACGGGAAAAAGTTAAGATTAAACGTCTGCCAGTTGCTTTCGACTACGAACACCAGGCGCGATTTCTGATGGCAATAGATGCCCCTTCGCCAACCGAAGCTAGTGATGAAACAGTGATAACTTACTTATCACAAACCATTGCCAATTTAGCAGAAGCTACTAATTGTCAAACGGTTGTTCTCTTTAACTCTCTTCAGACTATCGAGCGGGTTTACACTAAGTTACGACAAACTGATCTATTCAATCAACGGGATATATTAGCTCAAGGGATCAACGGTAACCGGGATAAACTTTTGAAACAATTTAGTACCGGCCAAAATACGGTTCTTCTGGGGGCAGCCAGTTTCTGGGAAGGAATCGATTTACCAGCCAACCAACTACAACTGCTAATTATTACGCGTCTACCATTCGAAGCACCGAACCGCTTTGAAAATCAGGCCCGTTGTGAATTGTTAAAGCAGGCAGGGAAAAATCCCTTTTATCATTATGAGCTACCACAGGCGATAATTCGACTTCGTCAAGGCGTAGGTCGATTATTACGGACACCAACTGATAATGGAGTGGTTGTTGTTTTGGATCCGCGGATTACGACGAAACGTTATGGAAAGACAATGCAAAATGCTTTACCACCATCCTTAAATAAGGAAAGCTTAATGACAAGTGAATTAACCCAAAAGGCGGCGGCGTTTTTAACTCAGCAAGCAAGGAAAGTCAATGAAAAATGAATTAATCCCTACTAAGCGGGGCTAATCTATGATAAACTTTTACTGATATTGTTTAGGAAGGAAGGCTTTTATGCAAAGTCGGCGAGATGTTCAACGTCAAAGAAGTCGGATTTCTGGGAAAAAACTGGTCGTTAGGACTTTAATGTTTCTTCTGGTAGTAATTTTAGTTACTTGGGGGACATTTGCTTTAGCAACCCAACCAATGCGAAGTGCTCAACACCAAGCGATCCGTTTGGCGAAAAGGTATGCTGGCCTAAAGACCACGAATGGTTTCTATACCTATAATCGTGATCATACCTATTACACTGTGAGTGGGGAAAATCGCCAAGGGCAAGCTGTTTTAGTAATTGTTCCCCAAAAAGGGGGGAAGCTTCGGGTAGTTAAGCAGTCAAATGGCTTGACTAAACAAGAGGCAATTGCTAAGGTGCGGTCTGAAAACAAAGTTAAAAAGGTTTTACGGGCGGCACCGGGAGTTTTTAATGACCATGTGGTTTGGGAAGTATCTTACCGCAATGCGAATGGATCACTTTGTTATGACCTGTTAAACTTTACATCTGGCAAGTACGTTCAACGGATCAACAACCTATAAGAGTATTTGGAGGAATCACGAGTGCAAACAATTAACATTATTGATGCGCCAAAGCACGTCAACGAACGAGTAAAAATTGGGGTTTGGTTAACCGATAAGCGTTCCAGCGGGAAAATTGCTTTCTTGCAATTACGGGATGGAACAGCCTTTTTCCAAGGCGTTTTGCTCAAAAACAAGGTTACCCCCGAAATTTTTGAAATGGCAAAGCATGAATTGCACCAAGAAGCCAGTTTCTGGGTAATTGGGGAAATTCATGAAGACAAGCGTTCCAAATTTGGATACGAAATTCAAATCGAAGATATAGAATTAATCGATAAGAGTGAAGATTATCCAATTGGAAACAAGGAACATGGAATCGATTTCTTATTGGACAACCGGCATCTTTGGTTACGGTCGAGTAAGCCCCAAGCAATGATGAAGATCCGGGATCGAGTTATCCGAGCCAACTACGAATATTTCGGAAGTCATGGCTTTACTAAGATTGATCCACCAATTTTGACAGGGAATGCACCTGAAGGAACGACTGATCTTTTCCACACTAAGTACTTTGAACAAGATGCTTATCTTTCTCAGTCTGGTCAACTTTATGAAGAAGCAGGGGCCTTAGCTCTGAACAAGGTGTACTCCTTTGGACCAGTTTTCCGGGCTGAAAAATCTAAGACGCGGCGACATCTAATTGAATTTTGGATGATCGAACCGGAAATGGCCTTCATGCATCAAGAAGAAAGCTTGGAAGTTCAAGAAGAATATGTGGCCTACTTAGTTGAAAAAGTGATTGAAGATTGTAGCCATGAACTTGAAGTCCTTGGTCGGGATCCTGAAACCTTGAAGCCATTTACCCAAACGCCTTACCCACGGATTAGTTATGATGAAGCCATTGATTTATTGCAAGAAGGTGGCTTAGACGTGAAGTGGGGCGATGACTTTGGTTCACCAGAAGAAACCTTCTTGGCTGATCACTTCTCCAAGCCAGTCTTCATTTTGAACTATCCAAAGTCAATCAAGCCGTTCTACATGAAGAATCACCCAACCCGGGATGATGTTTACATTTGTGCCGACCTCTTAGCCCCAGAAGGTTATGGGGAAATTATTGGGGGGTCCGAACGGGAAACGGATTACGATACTTTGCTCCAAGCTGTTAAGGATGCCGGTTTAGACCCAAAGGATTATGCTTGGTACCTTGACTTACGGAAGTACGGGTCAGTTCCGCACTCCGGTTTTGGTCTTGGTTTGGAACGGTTCTTAAGTTGGATCACTTTACAAGACCACTTACGGACGACGATTCCATTCCCACGGATGCTCAACCGGCTTTACCCTTAATTTAGAAGCTAATTTAAAATTAAATTTAATAGGCCACCAATTTGAGTAGGAAGAGTAACGCTTAATTTAGGCAGTTTTAGGTGATCACTTCTTACTGAAGTTGGTGGCTTTCTTACTTACATTGAGTTACCCGTGATTTGGGTTTAAGGAGGAAATATGGCAGAAAATATTCTTTCCAAATATTTAGTACTCGGCCAGACAACCATTAGCAATGTCTTGTTACATCATTACCATGACTTGGGGATGAGTACCGGAGAATTTATGGTTTACCTCGAATTAAAGAGTTTTTTGGATCGGGGACAAGTCCCAAATATTAAACAAATTGCGGGTTACTTAGGAACAAAAACGGATCAAGTCTATGGATTGATCCATGAACTTGCCAATCACCAATTTTTACGTCAGACTTTACAAAAAAATGAAAGTGGCCAAGAAGCAGAAGTTTATGACTTTTCACCCTTAGAAAATAAAATTGCCACTTTTTTGATGAAGGACCAAGCTTCTCAAATAGCTCAAGAAAAGGTGACCAAAGAAGAACTTTTTAAAAAATTAGAAAGCGGTTTTGGACGCCTTTTAAGTCCGATGGAAATTGGGTTAGTGAATGACTGGCTTAATGAAGATCACTATGATCCCGCAATTATTGAACTTGCCTTACGGGAAACGGTTTTAAATGGTAAATATAATTTCAAGTATATGGATCGGATCTTATTGAACTGGCGACGACGGAAATTAACGACTGCCCAAGCAGTCGAGGCAGATTTAAAGAACTATGCGGAGCAACGGTCCGGGAGTTCAGTTAATCAAAAAGCAATGGATCAACTGCCAACGCCGCATATTCCAATTTTTAAGTTAGCCGATCAGCCAAAAGGTAAGAATCAGTAAAGTTCAATTCTAGGAACGATTAATATTTGACTTTTAGATATAATATGATTAGAACTTATTAGTGGAGGATTTTTTGTTTATGAATAAGAAACAAAAGTTAGCCGTTTCATTAATGGTGGCAACGGCTTTAGCAACCCCGGCCGTAATGACGAGTGCGGCTTTTGATCAACCAGTGATAGTCGCCCATGCGGATACAACCGCGAATCAGGGACAACAAACATCAACGTTGTCTAAGTCCTATGTCGTCTATGGATCTGGTGCTTCAGAAAGTGCCTATGCCAACTTAAATGATGTGATGGATGTTGATTCATCCTTTACGAAATTGACGGCGACGGGGCAGGATTATGCCACTTACATCGGAAATGGGAGTACAACCAGTGATGCTTCGATGATTTCATCAGTAGCAATCACGCCTACAGATCCTGGCTCTGGGGTTAAAGTGAATATCAAGAAGTATAATGGAGAGAGTAATATTACTAAGGTCACAGCTCAGCAATACGCTATGGTTGCACAAATGGCTGGGGTTACCGATATTACCATCACGGTAACGGCCAATCGGGCGGTTTCTGGTGAATCTGCTTTAACGGGAGTTTATAAGGCCTTTGCCGCTGATGGACATCAGTTAAACACCCAAAACACAAGTGCGGCCAACTCAGTGTTAACGGCAACTCAAAGTGCGATCGACGCTAATAGTAACGATAGTGGTTACGCTGGAAAGTTGATGGCAGCTGTTGGGGATACTTCCAAGCAAGTGGCCCAAGAAAAACAGAATGGTAAAAATCTCACTAAAGTACAAATCCAAGTGATCCTAAAACAAGCTCTGCAAAAACGGGGAGTAGCGGACCAAACCAGTACTAACCAACAAAGCCAAATTGCTGACGCTTTGGTAAACTTCCAAAATTCACCAATTTCATCTTCAAAGACTTACGTTTCAAATGTTTCCAATACGATTAATAACGTAAAGAATTCGACTGGGGATTTGATGAATAAGGCGAAGAATTGGTTGAACAGTGATTCTGGTAAGCAAGCAGCAAGTCAAGCGACCAATTGGTTTCAACGATTGGTTAATTGGATAAAGGGATTCTTCCAACAAAATTAAGATTATAAAGAAAAAGGCTTAGAAAACTTTTCTAAGCCTTTTTTGATGTAAATGATTGGCATAAAAAAAGTTAAAAATGATAAAATCGATATATTGCTGAATTCGGAGGGAAAAAATGAACAATAACAATGTTTTGAAGGGGATGACCTGGGCTGGGTTAGCCTCATTTAGTTGGGGGATTTCGGGAACGGTTTTACAACTGATTTCTCAAAACCTTGCTGTTCCTGGTCCGTGGATGTTCTCAACTCGGACAACGGTCACAGGAGTCTTCTTATTACTCCTAAGTGCTGTCATTTACCGGGGAAAGATTTTTAATGTTTTTAAGACCAAACGAGCCTGCCTTTCAGTCGTTACTTATGGTTTATTTGGACTTGCAGCTAACTTATTAACCTTCTATTACTCGATTCAAACTGGGAATGCGTCGACGGCGACAATTTTACAATACTTATCACCACTCTTTATTGTTTTAGGTGGAGTTGTTTTTTATCGCCATCGGCCACTCAGAAGTGACATTATTGCTTTTATTATTGCTTTATTTGGGGTTCTTCTTTGTATTACGCGGGGGGATTTAACCCACTTGGCAGTGCCGTTGGTGTCTTTGCTTTGGGGGCTTGGCTCTGGGGTTACCGCTGCTTTTTATGTTGTCTTACCCAAAGTAGCTGCTGAGGACAATCCACCGCTGGTTGTACTTGGTTGGGGAACGATGATTGCCGGAATTGCCTTTAACCTAATGCATCCCTTCTGGGTGGGAGTACCACCTTTGACAACTACTTTAGTTTCATCCGTTACAACCGTCATTTTCTTTGGGACGATCTTCCCATTTGGGATGTTGCTCTACGCTAGCCGGATGGCACCTGCAGATGTGGTAAGTATTATGGATGCCTTGCAACCAATTATGACAACGATCTTAAGTGTTATTTTTTTCCACTTAAAGATCACCTTCTTTGAAGTGATTGGGATTGGGTTAGTGCTTTTAGCTATCTACATTCTTCAGAATGGCCGCCGAAAAGGGGTCAATTTGGAATAAATCAGGCTAATAAAAAACCGTCAATTTGGTCGTGCTCGTTTCAAGTAACCACTTAATTGACGGTTTTTAAAGTAGCTTTCACCCTTTTTTTCATTACCAATTTCGTGTAAGATGGTTGATGGAAATGAGGGATAAGATTGTCTTTAAAAGTTTTTTTAGAGTTAGTTGAAATTAAGGCTAAGACGGCAAGTATTTTACCGTGCTTATTGGGCCTATGTTTAAGTGTTTTTTATTTTAATAGTGTCAATTGGGGCTTGATGGCAGTTTTCTTTGTGGCAATGTTACTTTTTAATATGTCAGTTGACATGCTTGATAATTATCATGATTATACCCACGCAGTTGATACTGAAGATTATAAACAAAATACCAATATTATTGGACGAGAAGGGCTTTCACCCAAACTCGTCTTCTGGATGTTGGTATCTTTTGTAACAATCGCAGCCTTATTAGGAATTTTTTTAGTTACGAAAGTTGGACTACCACTTTTATGGATGGGAATCTTTTGTTTTGCGGTTGGAATTGCCTATTCTTCGGGCCCATATCCCTTATCTGGTCTACCGGTTGGGGAGTTCTTCTCTGGTTTTACCATGGGCTTCATGATTACCTTGATTAGCGTTTATATTAATGCCTACCAACATTTTACTTGGGATCCTTTTAGTTTATTAGTGATTTTCTTAGTTGCTTTACCAGATGAACTCTGGATTTCCAATTTGTTGTTGGCAAACAATATATGCGATGCCCAAGAAGATGAGGATAACCAACGGATTACGATTGTCCACTTTATTGGGAAAAAGGTGGCTCTCCAGGCGTTTGCAATTAAGAATGTCATCGCCTTTTTAGCAATTATCCTAGCGGTTTTCCTCGGTTTTACTCCGTGGACTACTTTATTAACCCTGTTGTTAATTCCGTTCGTAATTAAACAGACCCGGATTTTAAAGGCTCGCCAAGTCAAAAAGGAAACTTTTCCAACGGCTATTCGGATTCTTCTCCTTGGTTCTCTAGTTCAAGTGGTAACTTTTGCTTTGGGATTGTTACTTAATTGGGTATTTTAAAGTGATGCGATTAATTCAATAGAAATTAAAAAGAGGATGGGGAAAAGCTCATTGACGGCCTGGTTGGGATAAGTGCGAACGAAGGTTGATTCATTAGAATCGGCCTTTCGTTCGCACTTATCCACTAAGGCCGTGCTTTGGAGCGAACCAGCCAACTGGTTTGGCGTTTGTGAGCCCATGCAAGGCTGAATAGGTTGGTGCGACCGTTAGGGAAGCAACTGCCATTCAGCTACTGCTTTGACCTTAGTTACTGAGTAACATTCGGAGATGACAAAGAGAGGGTGGGAATTAACTATTAATTTTTGCCCCTCTAACATTAAAATCCGGACTATAATTTTTGCCTTGGGTACTATTGCCTGTCAAGTATACAGTTCAAACAGAAAAATTATTTATGCGGCTTGAGCACGGAATTTTTCCGCGGTCAA
>NZ_JACJJQ010000040.1 GCF_016900115.1 Limosilactobacillus alvi | reverse complement strand
TCATTTCCTATACTCGAACTCGTAGTCCCACAACCTGAAAATCAAAATATCAAAGCAAAGATAGCGGAGGTCATTTTATGATACGGACTCGCAGTCCCTGAGGCTATGGACGACCTTAGCTCTATCTTTAGGGTAATAAAAAAGTCCAGGATGGTAAAATTCATCCTGAACTAATCTTAGGTTGTTTGCATCTCCGAATGTTACTCAGTAACTAAGGTCAAAGCAGTAGCTGAATGGCAGTTGCTTCCCTGGCGGTCGCACCAACCGATTCAGCCTTGCATGGGCTCACAAACGCCAAACCAGTTGGCTGGTTCGCTCCAAATCACGGCCTTAGTGGATAAGTGCGAACGAAAGGTCGATTCTAATGAATCAACCTTCGTTCTTCTTATCCTAACCAGGCCGTCAAGGAGCTTTTTTCCCAACCTCCATTTTTTCCTAGTTGGGTGCAATGGGGATTAATATGTATAATGAATGGTACAGTGTGAAGCCTATCGGGACGGGTACCCTATAGGCAACACTCAATGTTCTCTTTTTTCCTCACTTTTCCATATACGACCAATATTGTGGCGGAGCACTATAATAGCCAAGGAGCCCAAGTGGATTAAAGTCCAGGACCGGTCTTTGATTTTTTTATCTGGCAATTAAAGTGATCGGCTTGGTGCTTGCAGCTACGGTTTACCCGCTAGCAATGCTATATTCGGTTTTAGTTACATTATTACTTCTAGTTATTCCTAACCAAATTAAGCATGACCAATTAGAACGGAGAAAGTAAATGTTTCAACAAATGAAATACTTTATTGCAGTTGTTGATGAGCATAGTTTTACTCTGGCAGCAGAAAAATGTAATATTTCACAATCGGCAATTTCGCAACAAATCAAAGAATTAAATCAGACTATTGGGACCCCTTTACTAGCACGTCAAGGGCGAAGTTTCAAATTAACACCAGCAGGAAAATACTTTTATCGGCAGGCTCTGACAATAGTGAATCAAGTCGAACAGGCTTTAAAAAACACTCGGCAAATAGCCAATAATGAACAGGATGAATATATTTTAAAACTTGGTTATCTGCAAATGTTTGGAACAACGGAATTTTTAAGGGCAGTGACAGTTTTTACTGAACAGTATCCTGAAGTAAAAGTTAATATTACGAGCGGTCAGCATGATCAGTTATTTAAGCTATTACGTGAGGATCGAATTGACTTGGATTTTTCTGACCAGCGCCGGGCGCTATCTAATGAATATAATAATGAGTTTCTTACTAAAGCCCCGTTGATGGTTAATATTGCTAAAGGAATTCTTAAATTAAATGATTCTCAAGTAACAACTGACCAATTGAAGGATATTTCTTGTGTTTTGGTAGCGCCTGATGCTAGTGAAGAGCTGTATTGTCGGGATGTCTTAGGCATTAAAAGTGAATTTTTAAATGCTAAAACTATTGATGAGGCCCGGATTATGATTGCTTCACGTCAGGGATACATGGTGGCAAATGAACGAACAATTCAAGAAATGCAAAGCGACAATACTCAATCCCGATACCTTTATAACGGTCAGACCCAACTTTTCCAAAACTATTATGCTTACTGGAAAAAAGATAACTCAGGCTATTATATTGAGTCATTTGCTGACATTTTGAAGCAACAATTTTAATGTATAAGTTTTACTGATGAAGTAAATTACAAATAGGAATTGGTTCCTCTATTAGTTCTTATTACAATAGTGATTGTTAAATAGTTGATGGAATGGAGGAATTAATGATGAGTAAAACATGGCTAATTACAGGGATTTCAAGTGGATTTGGAATGGCGTTGGCCCATCAACTTCTGGAACAGGGTGAAATAGTGATTGGAACGGTTCGGAAAGAAAATGCTAAAGTTAAAGAACTAGAAGCTAAGTTCCCTAATACCTTAGACGTTCAACACTTAGATGTTACCAATGTGGACGAAATTCGTTCTGTAGTTGAAAATACCGTTGAAAAGCGTAACAAGATTGACGTGTTAATTAATAATGCTGGTTATGGACTTTTTGGTGCCGCTGAAGAATTAAGTGATGGTGATATCGATCAGATCATGGCAACTAACTTAACTGGCTCTATTCAAATGATTAGAGCTGTCTTACCTTACATGCGTACACAACAAAACGGCCGGATTATTCAAATATCATCTTACGGTGGTCAAGTTGCCTATCCAGGAAATTCGATGTATCATGCTACTAAATTTGGAATTGAAGGCTTTTGTGAGTCTGTTGCTCAAGAAGTTGCCCCATTTAATATTAAAGTTTCAATCATTGAACCTGGTGGCGCGCGAACGGAATTTCGTTACGGGAGTGCCCACGTTGCCAACTTAATGCCTGAGTATGATAATACGCCAACTCATGCATTTTTGAAGATGCTCGATCCTGCTAATGGATTGGCACCTGGGGATCCTGAAAAAATGGCTACTCGGATTATTGAAGTTGCTAATAGTGACAAAGCACCGCTTCATGTTGTCCTCGGGTCGCAAGCTTTATTCGCTACTATTGATCGCTTAACAGAACGCTTAAATGAGTACAAAGGCGAGACAGAAATTGCTGCTTCTACTGATGTAAAAGATTAAATTGTATTTAAAATTCCTACGACATTATTTAATGAATGGTAGTAGGGATTTTTTTAATAAGTTTACTAATCAATCCGAATAATTGGGGTTGAATTTAATATTAAGATAATTAAAGAGATGCTAGAGTGGATGAACTAAAGTAACAATAAATAAAGATGCACGGAAATACCATGAAAAATGTTTCCAGGTTATAAGTCTGATTTTTTGCGAACTGATCCGACGCTAACCCTTCGACACATGACAGGGGATGTTCAGCCAAAGCTAGAATGGATCGAAGTGGTATTTCCCGGTTAGTATTTATTACTTCGATGGGTATTTATAATGAAATTCCAGCCTCTTTTGGCGAAAATGGTAACCTAGCTTAAACCCTGTTTTGAAGCCATATCGACAAGTAGCAGCTGTGATTGAAACATCTGACCTTGAATGTACGATTATTCACCCAGGCTGGTTCGTTAATGGACCGGTTGATTATGAAGTTACAGAACCATTTGGTGGTCATGATGTATCAATAAAGTCAATTGCAGTTTTAGTTGAAAAATTAATCGTTAAGAACCTTTATCTTCGCGAAAGGGTCGGAAGCAATACGTCAAATTAAAAAGGGCCTTGCCTTGTAGTCGACTCAAAGGCTTATATTATAGTTACTGTTAAATTAGATAAATGGTAAAGGAGTAGATATAGATGAAAGCAGCTGTATTTATGGAACCGGGCAAAATGGAAGTTCATGAGGTTGAAAAGCCAACGATTCAAAAGCCAACTGATGCGATTTTAAAGATTATGCGGGCTTGTGTGTGTGGTTCTGATCTTTGGTGGTACCGTGGTATCGCCAATCGTGAACATGGCTCATTGGTTGGTCACGAAGCAATTGCAATTGTTGAAGAAGTTGGTGCTGACGTTAAAGATGTTAAACCCGGTGATTTTGTCATTGCACCATTTACCCACGGTTGCGGTCACTGTGCGGCTTGTTTAGCAGGCTTTGATGGTAATTGTATGAATCAAGAAGCCGGTGGCAATGGTGGCTATCAAGGTGAATACCTTCGTTTTACTAATGCTAATTGGGCATTGGTAAAAATTCCTGGCCAACCATCTGACTACACAGATGAACAATTAAACGACCTCTTAACTTTAGCTGATGTGATGGCAACTGGTTACCACGCCGCCACAAGTGCAGAAGTTAAGGACGGCGATACTGTTGCGGTTATCGGTGATGGTGCGGTTGGCCTTTGTGGGGTAATTGGAGCTAAATTACGTGGAGCCAAGCGAATTATTTCCTTGAGCCATCACGAAGACCGGGCAAAACTTGCAAAAGAATTTGGCGCGACTGATATTGTGGCTGAACGTGGCGACGATGCAGTTAAAAAGGTTCTTGAATTAACTGATGGCAATGGGGTTGACGCTGTGCTCGAATGTGTTGGTGCTGTATCTGCGATTGAACAAGCTGGTAAGTTAGCGCGTCCGGGTGCAATTATTGGGCGAGTTGGTGTTCCCCAAACCGAACCATCATCAAATACTCTCTTCTGGAAGAACATTGGTCTTCGTGGTGGAATTGCTTCGGTAACCACATACGATCGTCATGTCCTTCTTGATGCAGTGTTAAAGGGTGATATTCACCCTGGAAAAGTCTTCACTAAGCATTTCAGTCTTGATGATATTCAAAAGGCATACGAAGCAATGGATCAGCGTAAAGTAATTAAATCATTAGTAATCGTAAGCGAGTAAAACGCTAAAGCCTGAGACCGGCAAATGGCTCAGGCTTTTTGCGGTTTAAAGACCAATTTTCACCGAGGGTGGGAAGAAACAGAAGGTTCATCCAATCCTCATTGTGTGGTAATCTTACTCATCAGGCTATTGATAAATTGAAATACATACTGTTAAAATAAAAGGTAAAGCCAATAACTTGGTATTAAAAGTTTAAATGATTGGAGTAGCGTTGTGATGGCAACCGAAATTGATAACGGATCAATGAATAAGCGAATTCATGTAGTACATAATCATCAAAATGAGGCGATGACAATCGCGGAAATTTTTGATGCCGAAAAATATCCGCAGTTAACCGCGGTAACAGGAGAGTTAAGTGCGACCTTTTTAAATCGGTATCTTGGTGCTTTCGTGCAACTTGAAATTGCTTTAGGAAACTCATCATCACCTCGGCACTATACCTCAATGGAAACGGTCACGAAAGATGCCTTGGCGAATGCTATGTTGAAGGTAGCCAATAAAGATGCAATTAAGCTTTTTCTCCGCTTATCAAGTCAGCTCCAGATGATGGCACTAGCTGGGATTTTAAAAGTTGAAATTGCGCCAACCCAAGCGCTCCATTCACGTTTTTATTTACTTTCAAATCCCCAGACCCAAGAAACGCGGGTTATTTTAGGATCAATTGATTTAGACGAGCCTTCTTTTGATCCTAACTATAATCGCTTTGAGGATGTTTATATTTTCGACAATGATCCTTTATATGATAATCTTTTAAATCATTTTAAGCTTGATTTACGACCGGTTTTAATCTCTTATTTTTCAAATCACTTATTGACCAAGGCGCAAGAGCAACTGCAAGCTCGTAAAAAGGCTAACCCTGATGAAGAAGGGGATAGCGTCGTTATTTTAACAAATGAAGTCACCGATGAATTGGTTGAAACTGAAATGACAGACCTCATCGTTGACGATGTCCAACACCAACTTGATCGCCAACAATTACGGGCCGATGTCCCACTAGGAATGCGGAATGTCACCTTAAATCGGACCCGGGATCGGGAAGAAGCTGAGCGTCGGATTAGACAGCATGATCTTGTATACAAGTTGCAAAAGCAGGCAGTTTCGCCTCGGGCGGCCCGGCCTAAAATTAAACAACGTGACCAAATTGCCAAACAGATTCATGATGATTTACAAGCAACCGTTTCCCCCCAAGATCTGGCAGTCGAAAAGAAATATACGACCTTTCTTTATGACCGACCGTTAGAACGGAATATTACCCGGAATCAAACAGGCTTGTATACCCCAAATGATACTGGCACGTATCCTTTACCGTTTGGCCAATTAGCAACGATTTCTCAGATTAAACGGAGCCTAAAGCAAATTGAAGCGGTTATGAATGGTTACGCCCAATTTGTGGTTGATTACACTCCCGAATATGGAAAGCGGTTCTATGAAGCGATTTTGTATGCTTTTACTGCGCCATTTCTTTGGGAAATTCGGGAAAAAGCCAGTCTCAATCCTGAAGATGGAAACGATATTCCAAACTTCTTAATCCTAGGGGCAAGTGCTGGGTCCGGCAAGTCAACCTTATTACGGGTCATTAATCAATTAACTTGGGGCACCGACAAATCAATGATTGACTTCGGAACGATTTATCCAATGGATGCCAATCAACGAAAAGCAAAAACCGTTCAGGCTCTAGAAAGCTATATGAAGCAGGGAAGTACTTATCCGGTTTTGATTGATGAAATCGAACCCTATTTCTTCCAACAACGCCAATATAGTCGGCGGCTGATTGTGGATACCATGAACCAACTCGTGAATAGTCCGAAGCCAGTGGCCCCGTTAATTGGGACTACCAACTACCATACTGGCTTTACAATGCAACGGGAAACCGCCCGGCGGACTTATTACTTGCAGCTTGATAAGGTAATTGATAACGAGAAGAAGCCGGTGGCCGCGAAGTATATCTTCGAGGTGCGGCAGGGGTTAGATAATACCCTCTTTAAGGACTTTGTTGTCCGGATGGCAAATCTACTCGAAGACGATGGAACACCATGGCGGATGTTTGACGCAAAAACCGGGCAATTGGATTTCTTAGCAATGACCCGGCGGATTTTCCGGGAGTACTACAAGCTCGCTGACATGCCAGTTCCTGATTATTTTGCGGATGGCTTATGTGACGACTTTGGTGAAAATACCCGGAGTAAATGGGCTAAACTCTACTTAGCGAAGGAAGAAGATTTCCGCTTCCGGCCGGAAAAGAACAGTTTGATTTTTGATATTTCGAAGTTAAACAATTTCAACGGGTTTAGTGCTGATGCTGAAAATGAATACCGGAATGCTTTACCAGTTGAACTCTGTGTGGGTGGAATTAACGGTAAAACCGGTAAATTTGTTGAAATTAAGGCAACCGCTTTTTACAAATGGATCGGAATTGATGATCCGCACACCAAACCAACCCCAGAACCAGAAGCTGATCAAAAGGTAGTAACTGATGAGCAACCAAAGAAGAAAAAGAAAAGTTTCTGGGCACGACTCTTTGGTTAAGGATCAGAAGCACGGAAAGCTGGGATACCGATGAAAAAGGTGGGAAAGCTAGGACTAATTAGCATTATGATCGTGGTCATCAGCGCCTTATTTGTGCAAGCTTATTTGATTCGGGGAAGCCAAATGACAACGATCAAGTACGATCAGCCACAGGTTCATTATTCGAATACTCCGACCTTATTAATTCCTGGCTGGGGCGGAAATAGTTGGACTTATCAAAAGTTAATTCAGCAAACAGCTAGGCAAAACGTTGCGCAACACACCATGACCGTCTGGGTTTCCCCTAATGGTCATGTGCGGGTTAAAGGATCCGTGCGGGGGAAAAAGAATGCTTTAATTCAGTTATTGTATACTTGGAATTACTCGCCAACTTATCATCCTCAAGTGTGCCAATTGAAACGCGTTTTATTGGTATTAGCCCACGAATATCATGTGCATGACCTAAATATCATCGCCCACTCTTATGGTGGAACTGAGTGGTTACACGTTTATATCGCTAATCGGCAAATCCAACAGCAAATTAATTTCCACCGGGTGATTCTCCTTGGTGCCCCCGCAGATGAGACCTTTGGTGCACGGACCAAATATACAAAATGGCTATTTAAAAAGTCGAGTGACCCCAACTTTTTGGCACTTGAAAGGCAAATTCAAACGGTCAAACTCCAAAGGGATGATTACATCTATAATTGGATGGGCCAAAATGCCCGGGGAACGGATGGTGAAGTCCCAACTGTTCAATCCGAAATGCTGGCATCATTAATAAAAAATAAGCGCATTCATTATCAACAACGGATTTTCCCCCATACCAGCCACACCGCTTTACACCAAAAAAAGGTTATTCTAACGGCGATTATCAACGTTTTATGGCATTAAGTTTGTGTAGAGAAATTATCGAGTAAGCCCAACCATCGGTTAGCGCTTACTCTTTTTTTGTTTGGCATGTGGTACAGTAAAGGAGTAACTAATAATTTTATTGGGGTTATTTTAGGCTAACAACCCTATTGCCGAGCGAAATGTGATAAAGTTAATTGGCAAGTCAACAAGGAGGAGTGATCGTTTGATCAGTTATAGTAAACAATTTATTAATAATTTTTCATCAATGAAGACTGATCCCACTGATAAACCATCTCACCTTACGAATTGGTATGTAAAACCAGCCCGGGTAAATCAGTTCGAACTTTTATTATATATTAATGAAGCTACTAAGCTTCCCATCGTCATTCCAGGAACGGAGTTTTTGCGGGTAGAACCAAACATTGTCTTTAAGCATTTGTTGATCGTGATGATGGTAAATAACCATTTTACCCGTGAAAAAGCTAACCAGTATTTGAAGTTGGTACTCGCAAATGGGCAAATTGTCCCCCAGATAACCACTAACTTTGCGGTCGAACGGGCTAACCAAGAATACCAAGGCGTTTTAGCTAATTTTAATGGGCCCTTATTAGATGAAACCGATCAAGAAAAGCTATTTAACAATTTATTAAACCTTTCGATGCAGCTAGCCCAAAGTAAGGTTGAGTCAGTAAACCAACTACTAACGCAATTTATGCAACGGGTACAGTTTGATCTTCAAAATCCAGTCCCTGTGACGGCAAAGTCAAGTGAAATCTTTCGTGAATACGCGAAGTTCTTTGGCGATCATTTAATGACAGCTGAAAATCCCGAATTTTCGTCTGTGGTGGTTAAAATTCGCCAATTAAATGGCAACTTGCTTGACGACTTCAAACAATATTTGCGCGATGAAGCGGAAATTAGTAAGGTTACTGCGACTGATGCCTTAAAACTCGTTAAAACTTACCTTAATAATTACCTACTGCAAATCCACCCATTAACACTGGTAAGTGATTTAACCAACTTGGCTAGTTTCATGGCTAGTCCTTTGGCGCAAAAGTCGGATTTGTCATTGTTAGAGCAAGTTTGGGTTTTTGAACAGTTTGGAAAATTTTTGGCAAAAGTTTTATGGGCTTATGACCTTGATATTACTAAGGATTACTTACGCGTCCTCTATGAAGCCCAACGTTCCTTAGCTAAGGCAGAAAGTGAAGCGGACCCCCAACTTGAAGTAACCCAAATGGAGAGTCAAATCCAGCAGATGCTCATGTACATGCTGAAAAAGAATCAAACAATGTTGACCCGGATTATCACTGATATTCCGACTGAACAGCGGCAGAAGCTCAAAAAAATCATTGATGACGTTGAACAGAAAGCAAAAAAATAATTAATATATCACTTTAGTAAAGGGGAGTGAAACGATTGGCGATTCTTAAATTTGAGGGCGTTAAAAAACAATTTGGCGATAACGTAATCTTAAAGGATATCAATTTTGAAATTGAGGAGGGTAAGTTCTATACCATTTTGGGCCCATCAGGGTCCGGAAAAACAACCATCTTACGACTAATCGCCGGGTTTGACTTCCCAAATGCCGGTACGATTTACTTTGATGGGCAAAAGATTAACCAATTACCAGCTAATAAGCGACAGGTCAATACGGTTTTCCAAGATTATGCCCTTTTTCCGAACCTTAACGTCTTTGACAATATTGCTTTTGGCCTACGCTTAAGACGAATGAAGAAAAAAGAGATCCAATTACGCGTGGCTGAAGCCTTAACCTTAGTACATCTCGAAGGGTATGCCCACCGAGAACTCGATGAACTTTCTGGGGGTCAACTGCAACGGGTCGCTATTGCAAGGGCGATCGTCAACCGGCCAAAAGTCTTGCTACTTGATGAAGCCTTATCTGCTTTGGACCATAAATTACGAAAGGACATGCAAGCTGAACTACGGGCCTTGCAACGGCAACTTGGGATCACCTTTATCTTTGTAACTCACGACCAGGAAGAAGCCTTAGCGATGAGCGATCAAATTATGATTATCAATGATGGTTTGATTGAGCAATCAGGGACCCCAGTTGACATTTACGATGAACCATTAAATCACTTTGTAGCGGATTTTATTGGTGAATCAAACATCATTCCGGCCACAATGGTACGTGACTTTGCAGTGGCGATTGACGGCAAAGAGTTTATTTGTGTTGACGCCGGGATTACTCCTGGCGAAGCAGTTGAAGTTGTTCTCCGACCAGAAGATTTAGATATTACCACGGTTGAAAAGGGAAAACTAACCGCAACCGTTGATTCCCAACTTTTCCGGGGAGTCGATTATCAAATTATGGTTCATGATACTGACGGTCACGAGTGGAAGATTAACTCCATCCATAAAACTACAGTGGGTAAGCAAATTGGAATTACTTTTGATCCTGAAGACATCCATGTGATGCGGGCCAACGAAACCCAAGCTGAATTTGATGCCCGGCTCGAATCATACCAGGGGGTGGTAGAATGACAACTAAAAAGCACTGGTTCTTCTCGCTCCCATACTATTTATGGCTTGCCCTCTTTGTAGTTGCCCCGTTAGTGTTGATTTTTTATCAATCTTTTCAAGGTTTAAATGGTCATTTTACGGTCCAAAATTACGTAAATTTTGCCGAATCAGGGGTTTATTTAAAGATGACCTTTAATTCGGTTTGGTATGCCTTTTTGATTACCGTGATCACCCTCATAATCTCATACCCGGTGGCTTACATCATTGCTCAATTTAAGAGTCGGGATTTTTGGTTGGCCCTGATTATTATGCCAACCTGGATTAACCTACTATTGAAGACCTATGCCTTTATCGGCATTTTAGGGGAGAATGGGTCAATTAATAATTTCTTACGGTTCATCGGGATTGGCAGTCACCAACTTCTCTTTACCGATGCTAGTTTTATGTTGGTAGCAGCCTACATTGAATTACCATTTATGATCTTGCCAATCTACAACTCCATTGTGGCAATTCGGCCTTCTTTAATTAATGCCAGCTTAGATCTTGGCGCTAGTCGATGGCAAACTTTCCGCCGAGTGATTTTACCGCTGACGAAAAATGGGGTCTTTGCGGGAATTCAAGCCGTTTTTATTCCATCGCTCTCCCTCTTTATGATTACGCGGTTAATCGGTGGTAACCGGGTGATTACTCTCGGGACGGCAATTGAAGAACATTTTTTAACCACCCAAAACTGGGGAATGGGTTCCACAATTGGGGTTGTCCTAGTTGTAGCAATGTTAATTGTTATGCTACTAACTGATGATTCGGGAAAGGGGGTTCACCGATGAAAAAAAGACGAACCCTGAGTAAAATCTATCTGGCAGTGATCCTCATCCTAATGTATGCACCAATCTTCTACTTAATCTACTATTCATTCAGTTCTGGCAATACCATGGATGGGTTCAAACATTTTTCCTGGAAACATTACCAAGCGCTCTTTGTAGACACGCGGATGATCAGTATCGTCTTAAATACGATTATTATTGCTCTTTTAGCGGCCTTGATTTCGACTGCAATCGGAACGAGTGGCGCTCTATTGATCCAGCATATTAAGCACCGAGCTTGGCGACAAAATGTCTTGGTTTTAAATAATATCTTGATGGTTTCACCCGATGTTATTATTGGGGCGAGCTTTTTGATCTTCTTTACTTTTTTGGGAATTAAGTTAGGTTTTTGGTCGGTCCTTTTGAGTCACATTGCTTTTTGTATTCCAATTGTGGTACTGATGGTCCTTCCGAAGGTAAAAGAGTTGCCGCGTTCCTTAACCGATGCCGCCTTTGACCTCGGGGCAACGCGGTGGCAAGCCTTTTCTCAAGTGACCATTCCAGGGATTATGGACGGAATCAAGGCGGGATTTTTCATGGCACTCACTTATTCATTGGATGACTTTGCGGTAACCTTCTTCGTTACGGGAAATGGGTTTTCAACCTTGTCGGTGGAAATTTATTCCCGGGCCCGGCAAGGAATTGACCTTGAAATCAACGCTCTTTCAACCGTGATGTTTTTAGTTTCACTAGTGCTGGTTTACATTTACTACCGGTTCTCAGTTAAGCCATCCCCAAAAGGAGGTCGCTAAAGATGAAAAAACTCTTGGCAGCAATTATCGCCTTGATCGCAGTCATTGCTGGCTTGATCGCTTGGAATCATCAATTAACGGCCAAACAAAGTACCACTTCGGCCACTAAAACCTTAGTGATCTACAACTGGGGGGACTATATTGATCCCAGTTTAATTAAGAAATTCGAAAAGCAGACCGGTTATCAAGTTGATTATGAAACCTTCGATTCAAACGAAGCGATGTTAACCAAAATTGAACAGGGTGGTACTCGATATGACTTAGTAGTGCCGAGTGAATACACGATTCAACGTATGAAAAAGGAGCACTTAATTCAACCCTTGAATCTTCGGGAAATTCCTAACATGAAGTACTTAGCACCGCAATTTTTAAACCAAAATTTTGATCCCCATAACAAGTACTCAGTTCCTTATTTCTGGGGAACTTTGGGAATTATCTATAACGATCAATTGGTTAAAAATCCACCAAAGCACTGGACGGACTTATGGAAACCAGAGTATCGCAATCAAGAAATGCTTTACGATAGTGCTCGGGATATGATGGCAATCGCTTTGATTACTCAAGGACATTCAGTTAACACTACCAATACTGGTGAATTGCAGGCCGCAGAACAAAAATTGCGGGGACTAAGTGGTAATACAAAAGCCGTCGTGGCTGATGAAATGAAGATGTATATGAAGCAAGATGAAGCGGCGATTGGGATTACTTATTCTGGGGATGCGGCCGAAATGATGGCGGTCAATCATCACTTGCACTATGTTGTCCCAAGTGAAGGAAGTAACATTTGGTATGATAACTTTGTTATTCCCAAGTCAGCCAAAAATGTTAAGGCGGCTAACGCTTTTATTAATTTTATGTTAGAACCCAAGAACGCTGCTCAAAATGCTAAATATGTGGGGTATGCGACTCCAAACCAAGGGGCGATGAAGTACCTAGATAAGTCCGTTACGAACAACAAAGCGTTCTATCCTGACAAACAAACCATGAAACATCTCCAAGTTTACCGGGATTTACCAAAGAAAGTTAACCAAGAATATAACGACCTATTTTTGGAATTTAAAATGTTTGTTAAGTAATGTGGGATCGTTTGGCGAAATTAATCGCTAGTGTTAGAATTGTTGCAGTTAGGTAAAGAAAACGAGAAGGGGGCCAATGTGACTCACTTCTCGTTTTTAAAAAGGGGGAATTTCATGTACAATAAACAATTTAAATACCCAGATACCAAAGCATTCGAATTTGTGACAAAGCGTTTGAAAGAACGGGGCGTTGACCTTCATGAATTAGCAGTCGACGCTTATGATTTGCAAAAGGAGTTCATTCCCGAATTAACAGTCGCTGAATGTTACGAATCATTGATTACGGTTTTGCATAAGCGGGAATTGTTAAATAATGCCATGGTTGCGCTTGAACTTGACCGCTTGACAGAAGCGGGATTAATTGAAGAGCCCCTACAATCAATCATTGAAAATGATGCCGGCGTCTTCGGGGTGGATGAAGCCCTTGCCTTGCAAATTTCCGAAATTTATGGAACAATTGGCGCCACCAACTTTGGCTACTTAGACCGGGTTAAATCTGGGATCATTAAGCATTTTGACACTGATGAACACCATGTTAATACCTTTATTGATGACCTTTTAGGGGCCATCGTAGCTGCCGTGTGTGGGAAAGTAGCCCATCATTATGCTTAAAAAAGTCGGGTAAGAGGACGAAACTCTTAACCCGACTTTTGATTTTTATCCAATGGACCCTTTTTTATTTCCACCACAACTTAATCAAGGCTTGAGTCCCCTCGTTGCCAAGTTTCTTCTCGTCAACGAGGGTCGTATAGAGTTGTTTGGCTAAGGCAGTGCCAGGAAGGTTTAACTTCATCGCTGTGGCTTCATCAATCGCAATTCGTAAGTCCTTTAAAAAATGCTTTGCAAAGAAACCTGGGGTGTAATCGCCCTTTAAGATCCGTGGTCCATAGGTTCCGAGGCTAAAGTTTTCTGCCGCCCCACCTTGAAGGGTTTGCATCACTTGCGCTGGATCCAAATTGGCTGCCTTCGCATACACAAGCGCTTCCGTTAAACCAGTCATCGTTCCTGCAATCATAATTTGATTAGCCATCTTGGCATGCTGGCCGGCACCGTAAGACCCAAAATAGTTAACTTCTTTGGAAAATTCGCTAAAGAGTGCTTTTAAATCATCCAAGGCAGTTTGGTCACCGCCAACCATCACAGTTAACGTCCCGTTTTGCGCACCAATGTCGCCACCAGAAACCGGCGCGTCAGTTACGCGGACTTGTTTTTTCTCACCAGCTTTACCAATTCTTTTAGCAAGGGATGGCTTACTGGTCGTCATATCAACTAAGATTTGACCTGGGTGCGTATTTTTGAGGATACCATTTTCGCCGAAGTAGATTTTTTCAACGTCGGTTGGGAAACCGACCATCGTGAACAAAACGTCGACTTGTTTAATTAAGGCAGCCGGACTATCAACCCAAGTTGCTCCTTGATCAAGAACCGTTTGAGCGTGCGCTTTAGTCCGGTTATAAACCCTAACTTCTTCACCATGCTTGAGGAGGTTTGAAATTACGCCTGATCCCATGACCCCAGTACCGATGAAACCAACTAGCATATTAATCACTCCTTGATTCAAAATAAAAAAGATGAGTAGCATTATGCCAACTCATCCTCATTATAATCCTAAAGTTGATCTAGAGCTTGCTTAAGATCAGCGAGGAGGTCTTCTTCATCTTCAATCCCAACTGAGAAGCGGATTAATTCATCCTTAATCCCATTCTTCCAGCGGATTTCCCGTGGGATTGATCCGTGGGTCATTACTGCTGGAACTTCAATCAAGCTTTCGATTCCACCAAGGCTTTCCGCTAAATCAATTAGCTTCAAATTTTCCACAAACTGCTTCGCACTAAGTCCTGCCTTGAGTTCGAAGGAAACGATTGCCCCAAAATGTTTCATCTGCTTAGCAGCAATTTCATGACCGGGGAAGTCTGGTAAGCCAGGGTAGAGGACGCGGTCAACCCGAGGGTAGTTAACTAAAAAGTCAACGATTGCTTGGGCATTTTCGTGGTGAACCCGCATCCGGGCTCCAAGGGTCTTAATACCGCGTTGTAATAACCACGAATCATCAGGGCCTAAAACCGAACCAATTGAGTTTTGAAGAAAGGCAAGTTGTTTGGCGATCGCTTCATCGTTGGTCACTGCTAAACCAGCAACAACATCAGAATGACCACCGAGGTACTTGGTGGCGGAATGAACGACTACGTCAGCCCCAAGTTGAAGAGGATTTTGGTTGTATGGGGTGGCAAAAGTATTGTCAACCACCGTTTTTACCCCGTGAGCCTTGGCAATCTTAGCAATTGCTTCAATATCAGCAATTTGCAATAGCGGGTTAGTTGGCGTTTCTAAGTAAATAGCCTTGGTGTTAGTTTGAATTGCGGCTTCAACAGCTGCTGAATTTTGCATGTCAACGACCGTAAATTCCATCCCAAATCGCTTGAGAACCTTGTTAATAAGCCGGAAAGTTCCTCCATAAACATCAGATCCAACCACAAAGTGATCGCCACTTGAGAACATTGAGAAAACAGCATGAATAGCGGCTGAACCAGAAGCAAAAGCAAAGCCAGCCACGCCACCTTCGAGTTCAGCGATTAACTTTTCTAGGGAAGCGCGCGTTGGGTTACCAGTTCGCGCATATTCCCACTTTGGTTCACCACCTAAAATATGCTGGTGAAAGGTTGAGGAACGGTAAATGGGGGTTGAAACTGCTCCGGTGGCGGGATCTTCACTATAACCACCGTGAATTAAACGTGTATTGCATTTCATTAATCGTAAAATCCTTTCTTTTGATTATTTGACTTCTAGTAATGACCATAGTTTATCCTTACTAAAAATTAGTGTCAATTAATCTGGCAAAAAAGATAATTATTGATAAAAGAACCTGTTGTATAATAATCATATTCAGCTAAAAAACGGAGGGAAAGTTATGCTTTATCATGCAGCCTTAGTTTTGGAAGGTGGGGCCATGCGGGGCCAATATTCAACTGGAATTACCGATGCGTTTTTAAAACACCATCTTGAGTTTGAAAGTGTAATTGGTGTTTCAGCGGGGGCGCTTTGTGGCGCACAATTTGTGTCGAAACAATACGGGCGAATGGTCCATGTAAATACTACTTATCGGCACAATGCTGATTATATTTCAATGCGCCGGCTCCTAAAGAAAAAAGAAGTCTTAAACCTTGATTTCCTCTTTGAAGATCACGGTTGGGATTGGCATAACTTTGATGAACGGGCCTATGAGCGATCAGCCTCTCATTTTACGATTGTGGCAACGGAATTAACGTCGGGAAAAGCCGTTACCTTTACTGATCCAACTGGCAAAGAGCTTGAAGTCGATCTAAAAGCTTCAAGTTCAATGCCTTTCTTCACAGCACCCCCAAAAACAACCGCTGGGGAATGCTTAGACGGTGGTCTAGCCAATTCAATTCCGTTTAATATCGCCCAAGATCAGGGATTTGATAAAATCGTCGTTGTTCGGACCCGTCCAAGTGATTACCGAAAAAAGCCAACGGGAAAGGTATTAAAAGAAATGTTTGAACACAAGTTTAAAGACTACCCTAAATTTGTGGAAACTGCTATTAAGCGACCCGAAATGTACAATCAACAGGTTAAGAGTTTAAATCGTCTGGTAAGTCAACATCAGGCCTACGTTTTTAATCCCAACAATACGATCAAAGTGGGCCGGCTTGAAAATAATACCAAGAAAATCCAAAAGCTTTATCAACAAGGGATGGAACAAGCTGAGGCGGAGTTACCAGCTTTAATGGCATATTTAAATGAGTAAACCATTTGACCACTAATTTGGTCTTCGATAAAATGCTTTTTAGAATAATGATAAAGTGAGGTTATGTAAATGCGACGAGTAGCGATTGTTGGAGCTGCCCGAACACCAATTGGAAAGATGGGAGGCCTGCTTGCATCACTCTCAGCGGTTGAATTAGGGACAATTGCAATTCAAGCAGCGCTTGATCGGGCTCAAATTGAGCCGACGGTAGTTAATGAAGTTTATATGGGAATGGCCATCCAGGCCGGACAGGGCCAAAACCCAGCACGTCAGGCAGCTATGCATGCTGGCTTACCTGAAACGGTTCCCGCAATGACGGTAAACGTCCTTTGTGGTTCGGGAATGCAAGCAATCTCCTTGGCAGCTAAGCAAATTCTCTTAGGGGATGCAAAAATTATGGTTGCCGGCGGCATGGAAAGTATGTCTAACGCTCCTTACCTTTTAAAGAAGGGGCGGTTTGGCTACCGTTTTGGTAATAGTGAACTCATTGATAGTCTTAGCCAGGATGGCTTAACGGATGCTTTTTATCACTACCCGATGGGGATGACGGCAGAAAACCTTCTTGAGCGGTATCCTGTTTCGCGCAAAGAGTTAGATGCTTTTGCCTTGCAAAGTCAACAACGAGCGATTAAAGCAACGCAAAGTGGACGGTTTAAGGATGAAATCATCCCCGTCACCGTAAAGACACAGAAGCAAACCTTTGTCGTCAGTGAGGATGAACCTATTCGGGAAACTTCGATGGCTGCCCTAGCAAAACTAAAACCGGTCTTTAAAGAGAATGGCGATGTTACTGCCGGTAATTCGTCGGGAATCAACGATGGAGCCGCTGCCGTAGTTCTGATGGACGCAGAAATGGCCGAAAAAGAAGGCTATCCAATTCTTGGGTACTGGATTGATGGTAATCTAGTTGGGGTTGATCCGGCCATTATGGGGATTGGTCCGCTACAAGCAACCAATAAACTGATGAAGAAACACGCATTACAAACTAATGACCTCGACCTAGTTGAAGTGAACGAAGCCTTCGCGGCCCAATCAGTCGTTACCATTCGAGAGCTTGGCTTAAATCCTGATATTGTCAATGTTAATGGGGGAGCCATTGCCCTTGGCCATCCCCTTGGTGACTCTGGGGCCCGGATTATCGTTACCTTACTTTACGAAATGCAAAAACGGCAATCAAAGTTAGGTTTAGCCTCCCTCTGTATCGGTGGCGGCATGGGAGCGGCAACCCTGATTGAACGAACTAAATAAAGCGGATCTTCGTCAACTGGTACTGATAGAATTTTTAAGGCTAAATTGGTCTAGTTTAGGCTGCCCAACGTGGGTGGCCTTTT
>NZ_JACJJQ010000003.1 GCF_016900115.1 Limosilactobacillus alvi | reverse complement strand
CGGCGCTACCGCGTCTTTGGCGGTGCGCAGTTAACCGAAGTAGAATTAACTGATCGTTTAACAAATGCCAGTGAGGAACTCCTAGGAGCTTACAACTATTACCAAGCCTTACTTCACGCCATGCACAATCGTAATATTAAGAGCTTAGAAGCACTATTAACGATAAAGTTGACTGCCTTACCACAACCTTTGCGCAAGACCCAAAGAACCTTACGTAACCATCAGAACGAAATTAAGCGTAGCTTTGAAACTTTCTATAGTAATGGGCCTCTCGAAGGAACTAATAACCTCATCAAAGTAATTAAACGTATCGCCTTTGGCTATCGAAGTTTCTACAACTTCCGTTTAAGAATTCTCTTAGTCGCCAAGAACCCACATTTTAAGATTAAATTGAGGGACAAAAAAGGCCACCCACGTTGGGCAGCCTAAACTAGACCAATTTAGCCTTAAAAATTCTATCAGTACCAGTTGACGAAGAGCCTTTTTTCGTAGCTGTTCGAAATTCTTTTTACAAAAGGATAAAAGAATTGTTTTGGGATGAGAATCCGGTTTAAACAGTTGAAATCTAAGCATAGCTAGGGTAAACTTAATAAGTATGTAAGGTTGGCCTAGCCAGCCAAAACTGAATAGTTATTGGAGGAAATGAAATGTCAGCAAAATGGGAACGCGAAAGCGATGCCAGCAAAGGGACATTAACGTTCGAAATTGATACTGAAACGGTTAAGAAGGGAATTGACCAAGCATTCAAGAAGACGCAAAAGCGGATCACGGTACCTGGTTTCCGGAAGGGTCATGTTCCACGGACCATCTTCAACCAAATGTATGGTGAAGAAGCCCTTTACCAAGATGCTTTGAACGCGGTCTTACCAGATGCATATGAAGCAGCAATTAAGGAAACTGAAATTGAACCCGTTGCCCAACCAGAAATCAACGTTGAAAGTATGGAAAAGGATCAACCTTGGAAGCTTACTGCTACGGTTTACGTTAAGCCTGAAGTTACGCTTGGTGACTACAAGGGAATGTCAGTTCCAAAGCAAGATACGAGCGTTAGCGATGCCGATGTTGACAGTGAACTTGAAAAGAAGCGTCAACAACAAGCAGAACTTGTTTTGAAGGAAGATGCACCGGCTGAAAATGGTGACACGGTTGTTATTGACTACGTTGGGACGATCGATGGTGAAAAGTTTGATGGTGGTTCTGCCGACAACTATTCACTCGAACTTGGTTCTGGTAGCTTCATTCCAGGTTTTGAAGATCAATTGGTTGGTCACAAGGCTGACGAAAAGGTTGACGTTAAGGTTACCTTCCCAGAAGATTACCATGCTAAGGAATTAGCTGGTAAGGAAGCTAACTTTGCGGTAACGATCCACGAAGTAAAGGAAAAGCAATTACCAGAAATGGACGACGAATTTGCTAAGGATGTTGACGAAGATGTTGACACTTTAGCTGATTTAAAGGAAAAGACGAAGAAGCAACTTCAAGAACAAAAGGAAACGGCTGCTAAAGCTGCAATTGAAGATGCTGCTATTGACGCTGCAGTTAACAACGCTACGACGGAAGATATTCCACAAGCCATGCTTGATGATGACACTAACCGTCAAATGCAACAATACTTGGCTGGGATGCAACAACAAGGGATTAACCCTCAAATGTACTTCCAAATCACTGGGACTTCTGAAGATGACCTTAAGAAGCAATTTGCTGACGGGGCTGAAAAGCGGGTTAAGACTAACTTGGTACTTGAAGCCATCGTTAAGGATGCTAATTTAACGGCTTCTGATGAAGAAATTGATGCCGAAGCCAGTGACTTAGCAGAAGAATACGGGATGGACAAGGACGCCGTTTTGAAGGCTCTTTCTAAGGACATGCTTGCCCACGATGTTGAAATCAAGAAGGCTGTTGACTTGATTGCTGATTCAGCAAAGCAAGATTTGCCTGCAAAGTCTGACGAAGAAGACAAGTAATCTCCAAGAGAGATGAGATGAAAAGAGTTCCGGCAACTTGTCGGGCTCTTTTTCTTTACCTTTGAAAAAGAATCCGTCATAATTGGCAAAGAAAATTGAAAACAAATCAATTATTCGAATTTTGCAGTTGAATTTGCTATTATTAAAAAGCATGATTACAAGGGAATCTTTTGCCTAAGTTAAAAGGTTTAAAGGTGCCCAATAAGGAGGCAATTACTGAATGTTTGAAGATACGGATACTGAACAAAACGTTCACTGCTCCTTTTGTGGAAAGTCACAAGATGAGGTAAAAAAGATTGTTGCGGGTCCTGGCGTTTATATTTGTAACGAATGTGTTGAACTCTGCCAACAAATTATTGATCAGGAATTAGCGGATGAAGCAAGTACGCAGGGGACTTTTAAGGTTCCAACACCCGCAGAAATTATGGCGGAACTTGACGATTATGTAATTGGTCAAAAAGAAGCTAAAAAAACGCTTTCGGTTGCGGTCTATAATCACTATAAGCGAGTTAATGCAATGACTACTGGCGATAATAATGATACCGAACTCCAAAAGAGTAACATTGCGGTAATCGGACCAACTGGGTCAGGGAAGACTTATTTAGCCCAATCATTAGCGCGAATTTTAAATGTACCGTTTGCAATTGCCGACGCCACAACCTTAACAGAAGCTGGTTATGTTGGTGAAGACGTTGAAAACATTATCCTTAAGCTCGTGCAAGCTGCTGATTACGATGTTGAACGGGCTGAAAAAGGGATTATCTACATCGACGAAATTGATAAAATCGCAAAAAAAAGTGAGAATGTTTCCATTACCCGTGATGTTTCTGGGGAAGGGGTTCAACAAGCCCTTTTGAAGATTTTAGAAGGTACGATTGCTAATGTTCCACCACAGGGTGGTCGGAAACATCCGCAACAGGAATTTATCCAAGTTGATACTAGCAATATTCTTTTCATCGTTGGTGGTGCTTTTGATGGCATTGAAAGTATTGTAAAGGAACGGTTAGGGGACAAGACGATTGGTTTTGGTACCGATTCACGGGAAATCAACGATGTCACAGATAAAAATATTTTGCAACATGTGATTCCTGAAGATCTGCTGAAGTTCGGTTTGATTCCAGAATTTATTGGCCGGCTTCCGGTTTTAACAGCCTTAGAAAAGCTTGACGAAGCTGATTTAGTTCGGATCTTAACCGAACCGAAGAATGCTTTGGTTAAGCAATATCAAGAATTAATCCGGCTTGACGGAAGTGAACTTGAATTTACCGCACCGGCCCTTAAAGAAATGGCTAAATTGGCGATTGCTCGCAATACCGGTGCGCGGGGCTTACGGTCAATTATTGAAGATGTAATGCGAGACGTGATGTTTGATTTACCAAGCCGGCAAGATGTGGCCAAAGTTGTGATTACAAAGGCAAGTGTAACTAATCACGAAGAACCAAAATACGTGATGACAGACCAGCAAGCTTCATAGGGGGCATCCATGGAAGTAAATCAAGTTGAACTGACGATCAGCGCGGTTGAAGAGGAACAATACCCGACTGGAAATCAACCAGAGATTGCCTTGGTCGGCCGCTCCAATGTTGGAAAGTCATCCTTGACAAATGTCTTAATTAATCGAAAAAATTTTGCTCATACTTCGAGCCAACCCGGAAAAACACAAACGCTTAACTTTTACCATGTTGAAGATCAACTATATTTTGTTGATGTTCCAGGTTATGGTTACGCCAAGGTTTCGAAAAAGCAGCGGGAAAAATTTGGTAAGATGATTGAGCATTACCTCTCCAGTCGTCCCCAATTAAAAGGCGTTATTGAATTAGTAGATGGGCGGCATGAACCAACAGATGATGATGTTGCGATGTATCAATGGTTAACGTATTATCATGTGCCAACCTTAGTGGTTGCGACGAAGGTGGATAAAGTAAAGCCAAGTCAATTCAATCGCATTGAAAAGCAAGTGCGCCAAGTATTTTCAATGACTAAAATAGCGCCATTCCAACTTTTTTCAGCCCAAACCAAACTAGGTAAAGAAGCGGTGTGGAATTGGATTAGCCAACAGACGGGGGTAAAGTAAATGGACTTTAATGACTACCAAGAGGCGGCCAAAAGAACTTTATATGGGAATGAACAAGTTTTAACTAATTGTGCACTTGGTTTAGCTGGCGAAAGCGGCCAAGTCGTTGATTTAGTTAAAAGTTATACTTTTAAAGGAAAACCGTTGGATCGAGAACAATTAATTCATGAGATGGGGGATGTTTTATGGTACCTCTCTCAAGTTGCCGAATGGGCAAATATTCCGTTTGAAGAAGTTGCGAAGAAGAATATCGAAACTTTAAACAAACGGTACCCCAATGGTTTTGATCGGCGTAAGTAAAAATTAGACGGTTGGAAAAAAGAAGGCCACCAATTTAAGGTCCAGGTTAACCTTATTGGTGGCCGTTCGTAGTTTTATTTCCAACCGCTATTACATAGGGGGTTATGCTAATTAACCCTTTTTAGTAGTCTTTTTATCATCGTTTGATTTATTTTTCTGATCTTCTGGTTTTTCCTTTGTTGGTTTCTTAGGATCGATCGCAAAGTTATCAAATAGGCGGTCGAGTGTGTCCTGACGACGGGTTACTAATCCCATTTTTTTCACCTCGGTATTAAATTTACCTGTTATTGTAACATAGAAAGATTGCCTGCCCAAATAAATGGTAAAGGTTAGGATCTGTAATCAGTGATGGTAAAAGATAGTACAATAGAGAGGTTGAAAGGAGCGGCAAAATGGCAAGTGAGTACTTAGAACATAAGCTTACCCTCCTTCCGGATGCTCCTGGTTGTTATTTAATGAAGAATGCAGCTGGGCACATAATTTACGTGGGGAAGGCTAAAAATCTAAAAAACCGGGTCCGTTCGTACTTTAAGAGTAGTCACACAGGTAAAGTAGCAAAAATGGTTGAAGAAGTGGCGGATTTTGAAACCATCGTTACTTCGACGAATAAGGAGTCTTTCTTATTAGAAATTACCTTAATTCAGAAGCACCAACCTTACTTTAATATTAAGTTAAAACGAGGGACTGGCTATCCTTATATTAAGATCACCAAAGAGCGCGACCCGCAAATCAAAATTACCGGGCAGATTAAAAATGATGGGGCCGATTACTTTGGTCCCTATCCGAATGTTTACGCAGCAGAAGAAACGGTTCATTTTATTCAAAAGGTTTATCCGCTACGTCGGTGTAATGGTTACCAAGGACGACCGTGTCTGTATTATCACATTGGTCAATGCCTTGGTGCGTGCTTTAAAGATGTCCCGCCTAGTGTTTATGAAGCGCAAATCAAAAGAATTAAGTCTTTTTTGAATGGTAATACCGGCCAAATCAAAGCTGAATTAACCCGGAAAATGAATCAAGCGGCCGCAAGCCTTGAATTTGAACGGGCTGCTGAATTACGCGACCAACTTCACTATATTGAAGTTACCGTCGAAAAACAAAAGATTATTTCTAACGATAAGACTCCCCGGGATGTAATTAACTACTATTTTGATAAGGGGTGGCTGTCGTTACAAATCTTTTTTATTCGGCAAGCGCGTTTGATGAAGCGTGAAAAGCGGCTTTTTCCAGTCGTTGATAGTGCATCTGAAGAACTTACCTCTTTTATTCTGCAATTTTATCAACGTAAGAATAATATTCTTCCTAAGGAACTCTTATTACCTAAGGGGCTTCCAAATAAGGAACTAGCCGCCATTTTGGGTATTCCGGTCCGGACCCCGCAACGAGGAGAAAAGGTTCATTTATTAGAAATGGCCGAAGAAAATGCGCGATTATCCTTAAATGAGAAATTCCGGCTCTTGGAAATGGATAAGCAAAAGACAACTGGGGCGATGACCGAAATTACGAATGCTCTTGGCTTACCAACTGCTCATAAAATTGAAGCTTTTGATCACTCTCATATCCAAGGGGCTGATCCGGTTTCAGCAATGGTAGTCTTTGTCGATGGTGAACCGGCAAAGAAACTGTATCGGAAGTATAAATTAACCACGGTGATTAATCACGCTGATGAAACTGCAAGCACCAAAGAAGTTATTCGGCGACGGTATTCACGACTTTTAAAAGAAAATAAGCCGTTGCCGGATATGATCATGATGGATGGTGGTGCAATCCAAATGGATGCGGTTAAGGATGTTCTAGAAAATGAATTAGGCCTCCAGATTCCAGTTGTTGGGATGGTTAAGAATGATAAGCACCGGACGGCTGATCTTTTATTTGGACCAAATGACGAACACGTTGATTTGAATCCCCGGAGTCAAGGATTTTACTTAGTTCAGCGAATTCAAGACGAAGTTCACCGGTTTGCAATTACCTTCCATCGCCGGGTTCATACCAAGCATTCTCTGAGTTCGCGCTTAGATGAAATTAAGGGGGTTGGTCCGCGGACCAGAACTAAGTTGCTAAAAGCGTTTGGTTCGATTGATAAAATTGCGGAAGCTTCAGTCGATGAAATTCATGCCTTAGGGATCAATGAAAAAACAGCACAGTTAATTAAGGTATCCTTACAAAAACGAGCGGCTGTTAACCGGGGAAGTAGTCACGACTGATTTTGACGGGCTTTCGCTTTTCCAATATAATAAAAATTAACGCTAAAAGAACGGAGTAAGAAAATGACAACCTTTGTGGATCAAATTAAGATTGAAGCCCATGCCGGAAAAGGCGGTAACGGCATGGTTGCCTTCCGGCGGGAAAAATACGTACCAAATGGTGGTCCTGCCGGTGGTGATGGAGGCCGTGGTGGTAGCATTGTTTTAAAAGTTGACGAAGGGCTGCGGACCCTAATGGACTTTCGCTACCATCGGATTTTTAAAGCTCAAAACGGGCAAAATGGAATGAGTAAGCAGATGACTGGAGCAGCAGCTGAGGATACCGTAATTGCAGTTCCCCAAGGGACAACGGTTCGTGATCTTGATACTGGTCAGATTATCGGCGATTTAGTAGAAAAGGGACAAACCTTGGTGGTCGCCAAGGGTGGTCGCGGTGGTCGCGGTAATATGCGGTTTGCTTCGGCTAAGAATCCGGCACCGGAAATTGCGGAAAACGGTGAGCCAGGAGAAGATCGCTACCTTGAATTAGAGTTAAAGATGTTAGCTGATGTCGGCTTGGTTGGTTTTCCTTCCGTTGGAAAGTCGACTTTATTATCGGTCGTAACTGGCGCTAAGCCTAAGATTGCGGCTTATGAGTTTACAACCTTGGTCCCAAATTTAGGGATGGTAATGTTACCAGATGGTCGTGATTTTGCGATGGCTGATATGCCTGGTTTAATAGATGGGGCGTCCAAGGGGGTTGGCCTCGGGTTACAATTTTTGCGGCATATCGAACGGACAAGGGTTTTATTACATCTTGTTGATATGGGAAGTCAAGATCCTGAACAAGCGATTGAACGCTATCATGCCATTAACCATGAATTAGCAAATTATGATCCTGAATTGTTAAAGCGTCCCCAAATTGTGGTTGCCACGAAGATGGATCTCCCAGAGGCAAAAGCAAATTTAGCCCATTTTAAAGAGGCCTTAGCAAAAAAAGGACAGGAACCAGAAATTTTTGAAATCTCCGCCGTGACTCATCAAGGAGTTCAAGAATTAATGCAAAAGACGGCTAACTTGTTAGATGCAACACCTGCATTTGATAGCTTGAGCCACGATGAAGCAGAAACAGTTAACTACGAAATCAAGGCGCCGGATGAAGGTCCAGCCTTTGAAATTAGTCGGGATCCAGATGGGACTTGGGTTCTTAGTGGGGCTAAGTTGGAAAAGCTATTTAAGATGACCGATTTAACGCACGAAGAAAGTCAACTTCGCTTTGCCCGGCAGTTACGGCATATGGGAGTTGACGAAGCATTACGGGCGAAGGGAATCAAGGATGGCGATCTTGTCCGAATTGAAGACTTTGCCTTTGAATTTATTCAGTAAAGAGGAAGCATGAATGCAGATTGAATTTTTAGGAACTGGGGCTGGTTCCCCAAGTAAACAACGTAATGTTTCAAGTTTAGCCTTGAAATTATTAGAGGAACGAAAAGCCGTCTGGCTATTTGATGTGGGCGAAGCGACACAACATCAGATTTTACGGACGACCATTCGCCCACGAAAAATTGAAAAAATCTTTATTACTCACCTACACGGGGATCATATTTTTGGCTTACCAGGGTTATTAAGTTCGCGTTCCTTCCAAGGAGGTACGGAACCATTAACAATTTATGGACCAAAGGGAATTAAAGAATATGTTCAAGTTGCTTTACGAGTGAGTGAATCCCGTCTTTCGTATCCCATTAAATTTGTTGAATTAACCGATGATGGCGAAATTTTTCACGATAAAACCTTTACCGTTTTTGCTAAGAAATTAGATCATAAAATTGCTTGTTTTGGTTATCGGATCGTGGAACATGATCATCCAGGAGAATTGTTAGTTGATAAACTTCAGGCAGCGGGCATTCCGGCAGGTCCAATTTATGGCCAATTAAAGGCCGGAAAAGTAGTTACGCTTCCAGATGGCCGCCAATTAGACGGGAAAGACTTTATTGGGGCCCCACAAAAAGGGCGGGTAGTTGCAATCTTGGGTGATACCCGAAAAACCAAAGTAGCGCTGGAATTAGCCGATCACGCCGATGTTTTAGTTCATGAGAGCACCTTTGCTAAAAACGAAGCTAAACTAGCCCGGAATTATTATCATTCAACTAACGCTCAGGCAGCGACAATTGCTAAGCAAGCGCACGTTGGTCAGTTATTGTTAAATCATATTTCAGCCCGGTATGTTGGCAAAGCGACAGCACAGTTAGCTTATCAGGTTCGGGATATTTTTCCAGCAACCCGTGTGGTAAAGGATTTTGAAGAGATTGAAATTCCATTGAAGTAAAAGGAAGTGACCAAAGATGATGCGGCGATTAAAGTCATTGCGTTCACTCAAGAATAAGGTAGTATTAATTGCTGGTGGTTCTGGTGGAATTGGGAAAGCAATCGCTTTTGAAGCTGCCCGGCGTGGGGCAATTGTGATTGTGTGTGCGAAAAAAGGGACGCGCTTAAAGCAAATTGCTAGTCGGTGTATGATATTATCTGGCCGACCAGCCTTCTCATTCGCGCTTGATTTAACTGATCCAGATGAAATTGATCACGTTTTGGATCTGGTCCGGCATGAAGTTGGTGAAATTGATGTCTTAATCAATGCTGCTGGAGCTGGTGAGCTGGTTGAAGTAACAAAGCAACCGCGGTCTTCAATGGCTGAGATGGTCAACGTTAATTTATTAGCAGCAATGTATTTAAGCCGTTCAGTTGCTAAGCAAATGATGGATCAAGGATATGGGGCAATTATTAACATTGCTTCCTTAGGCGGCAAGATTCCGATTCCGGGAAGTGCGGTTTACTCAGCTTCAAAAGCAGGACTAATTCATTTTAGTAATATTTTACGGATGGAAGTTGCTGATTATGGAGTACAGGTCTTAACGGTTAATCCGGGGCCGGTTAAAACTTCCTTTTATGATTCTGCTGATCCAAGTCATCGCTTCGTGGCTCATTTTCCCGCTTGGATGTTTATCACACCGGAAACGCTAGCAAAACAAATTTGGGATAGTGTTGGTTATAAACGGCGGGAAATTAATGTCCCAGCTTACACGGCACAACTTTCGTGGTTATATCAAATGGTTCCAGGACTAGGTGATTGGGCCATTAAAAAGTTCTTTGATTATCAGCAAAATAAACAAAATCTATAGTTTTGAATTGATGGGGTGATGATTTGTTACGGGCAAACTATGAGTGGCAACAATTGGCAAATGATCAAGAAAAATTGGTCTCACAGATTGCAGATCAGTGTGATTTGCCGCCGCTGTTAGCCAATCTTTTAGTACATCGGGGATGTGAATCAATTGCTGATGCCCAAGGATTTTTGAAGCCCCAAATTCAATCAATTCTGCCACCAGATCAACTTCATGATATGGATAAAGCGGTCGATCGAATCGTAACCGCCATTGAAAATAATGAATTAATTACGGTCTATGGAGACTACGATGCGGATGGAATAACTAGTACAGCTTTAATGTTTGAAACTCTAGAAACGATTGGGGCCAATGTAAATTACTACGTCCCTAATCGGTTCAAGGATGGATATGGACCAAATCAAGCGGCTTACCAACGGCTAATTGAAGCGGGAACCCAATTGATTTTGACGGTTGATAATGGAGTTTCTGGTAAAGAAGCAATTGATTTTGCTAATGATCAGGGGGTCGATGTTGTAATTACTGACCACCACAGTTTACCGGCGGAATTACCGGTCGCCAAAGCGATCGTCCATCCGAAATATCCTGGTGATGAGTACCAAGGTGGTGATCTTTCAGGCGTTGGAGTTGCCTTTAAGCTGGCATGGGCTTTGCTTGAAGAATTTCCAACTGAACTTTTGGATTTGGTAGCGATTGGCGAGATTGCTGATGTTGTTTCGGTTGCCGGTGAAAATCGAGCGCTAATTACGATGGGCATTCATCAGCTAAGACAAGGGGTTCGAGTTGGGCTTCATGAGCTAATTAGCTTAACTAACGCCGATGAAGCGCATTTAACCGAAGAAGATATTGGTTTTCAGATTGCTCCACGGTTAAATGCTTTGGGACGACTAGAAGATGCTAACCAGGGGGTTGAATTACTGACAACTCTTGATGAAGATCAAGGAAGGCAATTGGCTAAGGCAGTGGATGATTGCAATCAGGAACGCCAAAAATTAGTGCAAACGGTAACTGAGGCGGCAATGGTTGAAGCCAAAAAGCCAGAGAATGTTGATCGTCCGGTACTCTTAATTGTCGGTCATGACTGGCATCAAGGAATTTTAGGAATCGTTGCTAGTCACATTTTGCAGACAACGGGTAAGCCAACAATTGTTGCGAGTGTTAACCAAGGGGAAACAGTAGCGAAAGCTTCGGGAAGAAGTCGGGATGGCTTTGATTTGTTTGCGGCTTTAGATCAACATCGGGACCTCATGACTGCTTTTGGGGGGCATCCACTTGCTTGTGGCTTATCATTTGAAGTTGATCAAGCTGATACATTACGTTCAGTGCTAGTAAGAGCAACTGACCAGCAAAAATTTGACGGCCAGAAAAAGCCAAGTTTGACGATTGCTGGTCAATTAGAACAAAAGGAATTAACACTTGAATTTTATCGTCAATTGCAACGGTTAGGTCCGTTTGGCCCTGGGAATGAATTGCCAACCTTTTTACTTAAGACAGCTAAAATTAGCGATCTACAAACCATGGGGCAAAAGCAACAGCACTTAAAGTTTACCGTTACTGGTGCCCAAGGAAAAGTGGCTGTATTGGCTTTTAATAATGCGGGGCTATTATCATCGTTGCAGGGAAGCACTCCTGATTTAGCGGTTCAAGTTGGGGTAAATCGGTGGCGTGGTCAAACTAAGCTTCAATTAATGCTTCATGATTTAAAAATAACTGGTCCGGCAATCGAGGATGCCCGCGTAACGCGATTGATTGCCCCAATGTTTAAGCAAAAAGCGGTCTATGTTACCTTTAATCAACAGCTCCGGGATAACTTGACCGGAAACGTAGCTGGTCAAGTTGTTAGTGGTCGAACGGCGCAAACAATGGATCTAACTGATCAAAAGGTTGTCATTGTTGACTGTCCACCGGATTTACCGACGTTGGTTAAGATCCTCAAAAATTGTCAACGGGTTGCAAGAATTCACTTAATGTTTTTCTCGCGGACCCCATTACATCAGCGGGGGATGCCGGGACGTCAACAGTTTGTTGCCTTATATCAAACAATTCGCCAACAAAAGATTAATCTCAATCGAATGGGACAACAGTTAGCAAATTATCTTCAGGTTGATAATGAGCAGTTAATTTTTATGATTCATGTGTTTTTGGAGCTTAGATTTGTTACAATAAAGGACGGTGTTTTGGCACCGGTAAAAGAGATTACGCGGGCAGATTTAAAACAAACAATGAGTTACCGGCAACGAATGGCCCAATTAACTGTTGAACAGACCTTATTACGTTCAACAAGTGATCAATTAGTAGCATGGGTCAAGCAAAACCTTAACTCGCACTAAAGGAGAAACTTATGTCATTAGACTTACACAAGTATGTTGAAAGTATTCCGGATTATCCTGAAAAAGGTGTGATTTTTCGGGATATCTTACCATTAATGGCGGATGGTAAAGCATTTAAGCAAGCCACGGATGAGATTGTCGCTTACGCTCGTGATAAGCACGTGGATATGGTCGTTGGGCCAGAAGCACGTGGTTTTATTGTCGGCTGTCCGGTCGCTTACGAACTTGGGGTCGGGTTTGCACCGGCACGGAAAAAGGGAAAATTACCACGTCAAGCAGTAAGTGCAAGCTATGATCTTGAATATGGTTCAGCAACGCTTCAAATGGAATATGATGCAATTAAGCCTGGTCAACGGGTTTTAGTTGTTGATGACCTCTTAGCAACTGGTGGTACGATTGGAGCCACGATCGAAATGGTTGAAAAAATGGGCGGCGTTGTAGTTGGAACGGCCTTTCTGATTGAATTAAAAGCGTTAAATGGACGGAAAAAGCTAGCTAATTATGATGTCAAGGCTTTAATGGAATACTAATAATAAATTTTATCCTAAAAAAGCACCATTAATTCAGGCTAATATATCAAGAAAGATTATTTAGCCATTAAATTAGTGGTGCTTTTACTAATCACACGTTATAATTTAGAAGGTTTTACCAGTGAAGTCGTTTGCTGGTAGCTGATTAAAGTCATAGGTTTCGATTTCGTTTATATTTTGAGTATAGTAATGAGCAGCTTGACCAATCATTAAGTTTAGCGGCTCATCAGTTAGCTCTTGTAAAATAATAATTGGTTTGTTGGCATTATAGGCGTAACCAACTTCAAAGGCCGTTCCTGAGTCCATGTTAGCGTGGACGTAATCAGCAACAACCACTAAGGCATCGGCCTTATCAATTTCGGCAACATCTTTCTTGAAAATTTGCTTTGCCCAGGCAGGACTTCCTTCTGGGGCTGAGCTTTGACTATTTTCATCAGAAAGCCGTGGGCTGAAGTAACTAGTAACGGTTTGATTATTTGTTAAGGCCTTTTCAACTTTCTCAATCCGAGTAATTTGTTTAGTAGAAAAGAAAGGGCCGGCAAGGTAAATTTTCATATAAATTCCTCCTAATCGTTGTATATCTATTGTAACGATTTTTAGAATTAGGAAAATAATTTTTTTGGAAAAGGTGGCAAAATGATATTTCTTGCAATTTTTGGGATTTTAATGCTGATTTTAAGTGCGTTTTATCTAGTTAATTCCTGGCAACAATATGGTCAGTGGAAATGGGCAACTTTTCTAGTCATCATTAGTTTGGCAATGACCGTTGTTGGTGGATATGGAATGTATGAGAACCACCAAAATGAGGCAAACAATAAAACGACAAGTCAAACGGCGGCTAAGACCTCAACTTCAGCAATCTCGCTTAGTGGGGCCGCAAACCAAATGAATGCTAACCAAGAAACAAAAGAAAATGCTATTCTTGGTCAATTGCAAAAGGCCTACGGAAAATTAGGGACAGTTGGATTCGATAGCCAAAGTAAAACTTACCAGATTAAACCAGCTTCGGGGGATGAAGCGAAAGCCCTTCAAGCTGTGCTTGATGATAATAGTCAAGCAAATCAAATTGGTTGGCCAAAGTTGACGAAGTCTTTGGACGAAACTTCGAGTCAGCTTCAGAAGATTTTAGGTGATGGTTATTCATTGTCACTCATCCAACCAAACAGTGACCAGCCAATGTATACCGCTAAGGATGGCCAAGAAACATATAGTGCTGTTAAATAAGAAAAGATAGCGATCGAGGTGAAATTTAATTCGCTTCGGTCGCTATCTTTGTATGGAAAATAATTACTAGAATTCTCGTTGCTGCTCGCGGGGGCCTTGATCAGTTGCTTGGCTATTCTCATTAGAAGCATGGCCAAAAAGTAATTGCCACCCGATAGCGGTAGCTAGAATAAAGACAATGATAAGTAATGGTAACATTATAATCACCTCAAAATATCAATATCTATAAGTAATTATTGAACGCAAAAATAAAAAATGCAATTCTTTACTTTAATTAGATTTTAATCTTAATAAATTATTTACTTTTTCAATTGAAAAATAATCATAATTTTGAAAACGATTGCAGAAAAAGGTGGTCAAAAGGTTTTACTTAAGTTATACTGGGTTTGTAGAATTTTTGAAAGGGGTTACATTCTTATGAACTTAACGACAGCAGAACTAGCAAAATACATGGACCACACGATGCTTAAGCCAGAGGCAACGGAAGCGATGATTGATCAAACTATTAAAGAAGCAATTGATTACAACACGGCTTCAGTTTGTGTTAATCCGTATTGGGTTAAAAAGGTTAGCCAAGGATTGGCGGGAACAACGGTTAATCCTTGTGCCGTTATTGGTTTTCCTTTGGGGGCCAACGCAACTGCAATTAAAGTCGCCGAAACGAACCAAGTGATCGATGATGGGGCAAAGGAAGTCGACATGGTCATTAATATTGGGGAACTTAAGGCTGGTCATGATGATGTGGTCGAAGCAGATATTAAGGCGGTAGCCGATGCAGTTCATGCTAAAGGAGCTTTACTCAAGGTAATCATTGAAAACTGCCTTTTAACCGATGATGAAAAAATCCGGGCTTGCCAACTAACCGTTAAAGGTGGCGCCGACTATGTAAAGACGTCAACCGGTTTCTCCAAGTGGGGAGCAAAGGTTGAAGATGTTAAGTTAATGCGCAAGACAGTTGGCCCTGACTTCAAGATTAAAGCTGCTGGTGGAATTCATAGTTTAGCAGAAGCCAAGGCAATGATCGCAGCTGGAGCAAACCGTCTTGGGGTTTCTGCTTCTGTTCAAATTCTTGAAGAAGCAAAAGCAGCTGAATAGTAGGGGGCTAAGATTATGACTTACAAACGAGTTTTTGCAATTGTCTTGGATTCGGTTGGAGCTGGTGAAGCGCCAGATAGTAAGGCTTTTGGCGATGACGGTGCAGATACGCTTGGTCACGTGGGTCATTTTTATGAAGGTAAATTAGCTTTACCCAACCTTGCTTCCTTAGGTTTAAGTAATTTACATGCGACCCCCATTGAAGGAATTCCAGTTGCGGAACCTGCTAAAGGTGCTTTTGGCCGAATGCAAGAAATTTCCGCCGGTAAAGATAGTATGGATGGTCACTGGGAAATGATGGGGTTACCAGTTAAACAACCACTGTCAACTTTCCCAAACGGCTTCCCAGACTCAATTATTGATAAGATTGCCGAATTCTCCGGCCGGAAAGTTATTGTTAACAAACCATATTCTGGGACGGAAGTTATTAAGGATTATGGGGAACGACAAATGAAAACTGGGGAACTAATTGTCTACACTTCTGGGGACTCAGTTTTACAGATTGCTGCGCATGAAGATGTAATCCCGGTCAAAGAACTTTATCGGATTTGTGAGTATGCCCGGACCCTTGTTAACGGCCCTGAGTATACCGTTGGTCGGATCATTGCTCGGCCATATGTTGGACCTGATAAGGATCACTTTGTTCGGACGGCAAACCGCCGGGACTTTTCGCTTGAACCAACCGGTAAAACAGACTTGGACTTTTTGAAAGAAGCTGGCTTTGATGTAATTGGAATCGGAAAAATCAACGACATTTTTTCCGGTCATGGAATTACGAAAGGTTACCACAACGAAAGTAACATGGATGGGATGGACCATGTTGATGAAGTGATGAAGTCTGATTTTACTGGGTTCTGTTTCACTAACTTAGTTGACTTTGATGCGAAGTATGGTCACCGACGGAACCCAGAAGGCTTTGGGAAAGCTTTGATGGACTTTGATAAGCGATTAGGAGGGGTCATAGCAAACCTTAAAGACGATGATTTGCTCTTGATTACAGCTGACCATGGGAATGATCCATGTTTCCGGGGAACTGATCACACGCGGGAATTAGTACCATTAATGGCTTATTCACCAACAATGAAGCAAACAAACTTTTCCCTTGGTCAACGGGCAACTTATGCTGATCTTGGGGCAACGATCCTGGATAACTTTAATGTTGAAGGCAATGGTGTCGGTACTAGTTTTTTAACTGAAATTGCAAATTAGAGTGGAGGAAATAACAATGAGTACGCATATTGAAGCAAAACCAGGTGAATACGCTGAAACAGTTCTTTTACCAGGAGATCCTTTGCGAGCAAAGTACATTGCTGAAACCTTTCTAGAAGATGTTAAGCAAGTTAACCGAGTGCGGAATGCCTTTGGCTATACCGGGACTTATAAGGGTCACCGGATCTCTGTTCAGGGATCTGGAATGGGGATTCCTTCAATGTCGATTTACATTAATGAGTTGGTTCGTGAATATGGGGTTAAGACTATTATTCGAGTTGGCTCTTGTGGGGGGATGGCCCCTGATGTTCACGTTCGAGACGTGCTTCTAGCTTCTGGTTCGACCACTGATTCAGCCGTCACGGCAAATACTTTTGGCCCAGGAATTCATTACGCTCCGTTAGCTGACTTTAAATTACTAGATTCTGCTTATCATGTTGCAAAGGATCTGGATATCAACGTTAAGGTTGGTGACATTTTCGCTGCCGATCGGTTCTATAACGATGAGATTGATATGCAAAAGCTAGCTGATTACGGAATCTTAGGGACGGAAATGGAATCAGCTGGGTTATACTTACTTGGCGCGAAGTTACACTTCAAAGCTCTTTCGGTATTAACAGTTAGTGATTTAATTTTTGGGGATGAAAAGGCAACTGCCGAAGAACGGGAACGGACCTTTAACGATATGATTAAAATTTCGCTTGAAACGGCAATTCAACAATAGATAGCAGAATTGACTTAAATCAAACAAGAGGTTGGGAAAAAAGCTCCTTGACGGCCTGGTTGGGATAAGAAGGACGAAAGTTGATTCATTAGAATCGGCCTTTCGTTCGCACTTATCCGCTAAGGCCGTGCTTTTTGACCTTAGTTACTGAGTAACATTCGGAGATGCAAGAGGGGCCGGGAAGAAACATGCGTTTCTTCCCGGCCCCTTGTTGATTAAAAAGTAACTTTTTAAACTAAATAAAATTTTTGTAATAATTATAAAACAACTTACACCATATTATGTTATAATAAAATTTAAGAGAAAGCGTTTTAAAAATTATACTTTGAGTCGCTAACCAGGTTTCAAATGAGACGAGTGGGAATCGAACCCACAACCTTTGGTTTAGAAGACCAATGCTCTATCCAGTTGAGCTATCATCCCAAACTACTTTAGTATATTATAAAACTACCAATTGTCAAATCAAAATGGTAATTTTTGAAGAATGGAGGTTGATGTTCTTGACGATCAAAAAAACTGATCCACGTGTTTTAAAGACTCGGAATAATTTACGACGAGCATTAGTATTTTTAATGCAACAGGAACCTTTGGAGTCGATTAGTGTTCAAAAGATCACTCAGACGGCACATATAACGCGAGGAACTTTCTATCTTCATTATAAAGATAAACAAGATTTCATCGAAACAGCATTACAAGACTTCATTAATGAGTTTTTCGATAGTGTAATGTATATTCCCGAGAATTCGATTAAGCCGGTTAAAGTCTTTTCACTTAAGTGTGCCTTTGCTTATATTGAACAAAATGCAGATATCTTTACGGTTTTATTAGGCGAATCATTTGGTAACCGTTTCCATCAGGCGATGTATGAGCGTCTCCGTAAAGAAATGCTTCAATATACTAAGACCGTTGCCATTCCTGGAAAACAAGTTGAAGTTCCTATTGAAATACAAGTTGATTTTGTGGCCTCGGCTGTTTTAGGTTTAATCGGTAGATGGCTCGAAAGGGGCCTTGTCTACACTTCAAGGTATATGACGATTAACGTTTCAAAAATGTTAGCTCGTGACGTTGAAGTTGATGATTTGGTAGGTAACTTTTTTAGTGACCAACTCCAAATTGAACTTGGGGTCCAACCAGCTTAAAAATTTAAAATTATAGAAAGAGAGGCTAGGAAGAAACTCGTTTTTTTCCAGCCTCACTTCCTACGATTAGTCAAGTGAAACGTTATCGATAATTAGCGGACACTAAACAAACTTGATCAAAATAAGAATTTAAAGATCAGAAAAATGGTATCTTAAAGAAGAGCGGTTAACCCTCAACTAAGGGCTTTAAACCCTGATACCGATTACGTATCGACCATGATGCTTGACAATGGCTAAGAGGCATTTCAGGGTCTTATCCATCCAAGCTACCATTGCGACTTTATTCAGTTTTGGGTAAGGTCGTTTTTCTTTCTTACCTCTGAGTACTACTCAGCAACCACGGTTAAAACAGTAGCTGCATGGAAGTTGTTTCCCTGGCGGGCGCACCCAACTGATTCAGCTTTGCATGGGCTCACAAACGCTAAACCAGTTGGCTGATTCGCTCCGAAGTACGGCCTTAGTGAGCGGATAATTGCGAACGAAAGGTCGATGCTAATGAATTAACCTTCGTTCTGCTTATCCCAACCAGGCTGTTAAGGAGCTTTTTTCATTCTCTTTTTATTTTAGTTCTTGACGAACTAAGGGATCCTTGGTAGAATTTCATTGTTGTATTTGTGAACCAAACAACTACAACCGCACAGCGGTAAGTTTTAAAGCCATTGCTACTTATCCTGGCGAGTCTAAGAATCAAGGAGGTGCACAAAATGTACGCAATTATTGTTACTGGTGGCAAGCAATACAAGGTAGAAGCAGGTAAGAGCATCTACGTTGAAAAGCTTGACGCCCAAGCAGGTGATAAGGTTTCTTTCGACAAGGTAGTTTTCGTTGGTGGTGACGACGTTAAGGTTGGTAAGCCATTCGTTGACGGTGCTACGGTTGAAGGGACGGTTGACAAGCAAGGCAAGGAAAAGAAGGTTGTTACTTTCAAGTACAAGCCAAAGAAGCACACCCACAACAAGAAGGGGCATCGTCAACCATACACTAAGGTTACGATTGACGCTATCAACGCTTAATTTGGAGTGGTGTAGATGATCAAGGCTAAATTTTATCTTGGCAAAGATCAAAAAATTACGCGCTTTGAATTAACGGGACATGCTGATTATTCTTCGGGTCCAGATATTGTGTGTGCAGCGGTGTCGGCTTTGGCAATCAATACGGTTAATAGTTTGGATCGTTTTACCAAAACGCCACATGTTGTTTCTAACTCGGATACAGGAGGATATTTAGTAGTGGATCAGTTAGGAGCTGATCCACAATCACAACTGTTATTATTATCGCTACAAAATGGTCTGATGGACATTGCTGCGCGAGATAATAATCAATATATTGAAGTCAAAATATTCAATAATTAAAAATTGCTGGAGGTGAAAGTTATGCTTATGGAAATGGATCTTCAATTCTTCTCCCACCACAAGGGGGGTGGTTCCACTGCTAACGGTCGGAACTCTGCTGGTCGGCGTCTTGGTACTAAGGCTGCAGACGGTTCTGTAGTTACGGCAGGTTCTATTATCTACCGTCAACGTGGTACTCACATCAACCCTGGTGAAAATGTTGGCCGGGGTGGAGATGACACCTTGTTTGCAAAGGTTGATGGCGTTGTTAAGTTTGAACGTTGGGGCCGGAACAAGCGGAAGGTTTCTGTTTACCCAGTTGCCGAATAATAAAAAAGCAGGAAAGGAGGAGCACTCTTTTCCTGCTTTTTTGTAGTTAAGCCAAGGCTTAAGCTTGCTAAGTAACCGTAAAAATGATAAACTGTTATTGTTAATAGCTTCGGAAGGGAGTGAGCAGGGATGCTCGCTCTTTTTATTGCAATAAAACTGGAGGTGAATTATTTTGAGTAGTGTGATTGATACCGTTACTGAGCTAGTCAAACCAATTTTAGCTGAGCATCAATTTGAACTTTATGATGTAGGATTTGAAAAAGAAGGTCCTAGTTGGTATTTGCGTGTCTACATTGATAAAAAAGGTGGCATTACCATAGAAGACTGTGCAACGGTTAGTGATCAATTGAGTACGGCTTTGGATAGTTGCGATCCTGATCCAATTCCCCAAGCTTACTTTTTGGAAGTTTCATCACCGGGTGCGGAACGGCCCCTTCGCAATGAAAAGGATTATGAACGGGCAGTGGATGACTACATTCATGTTTCGCTTTATCAAGCAATTAAAGGTAAGAAAGTTTATGAAGGGACGTTAACAGATCTATCTGCAGATTCATTAACTTTAGATTATCTTGATAAGACACGTCATAAGACAATTGTTATTCCGCGTGATAAAGTTGCAAAGGCGCGGTTGGCAATTAAATTTTAGTAGAAACTCGTTAATCGGTTAGATTTAGGAGATAAAAATGGCAGCCAAGAAAAAGAATAACAGCTACCAAGAATTATTGGCAGCAATGGATGTATTAGAGCGTGAAAAAGGAATCAAAAAAGACGTTATTATTGACGCTTTAACCGATGCTTTAGCAAACGCTTATAAGAAAAACTATGACGATAACAATGCACGGGTGGAAGTGGTCATTGATGATCAAACCGGGGCTTTTAAGGTTTACGCATTTAAGAAGGTCGTAGAAGAGGTTAGTAATCCAATCGAAGAAATCAGCCTTCGCGATGCATTGATGGTTAGTCATGGATATGAACTAGGCGATGATTTACGCCAAGAAGTTACTCCAGCTAATTTTGGTCGGATCGCTGCCCAAACCGCTAAGAATGTGGTTTTACAAAAGCTTCGTGAAGAAGAACGCCGGATCGTTTATGATAAATACAAGCGGCTCCAAGATGACTTAGTTGATGGGGAAGTAGCCCGTGAAGACAAGCATTATATTTACATTAACCTTGGCGGTGGTGTTGAAGCGGCAATGAACAAGCATGATCAAATGCCAAATGAGCACTACCGGGTCCACGATCATGTGCAAGTATATGTTACCCGGGTACTTGAAGAAACTAAGGGACCCCAGGTCTTCGTTAGTCGGACAGCACCGGATCTGCTCAAGCGTTTGTTTGAAAAAGAAGTTCCTGAAATTAGCCAAGGAATTGTAGAAATTAAAGGGATCGTTCGGGAAGCTGGTGATCGGGCTAAGGTGGCTGTCTTCTCTCGGGATAGTAATGTCGATCCCGTCGGAACCTGTGTTGGGCCACGGGGTTCACGGATTCAAGCGATTGTAAATCAACTTGGCGGCGAAAACATTGATATCGTTAAGTATGAAGAAGATCCTGAATTATTCATTCAGAATGCTCTTAATCCTGCTGAAGTTAAAGAGGTATTGTTTGACGAAAACAATGGTGAAGTGGAAGAATTAGAACAAACGGATGAAAATGGTGAGGCTCGGCAACGGGTTCATCATGGATGCACGGTAATTGTGCCAGATAATCAACTTTCCCTTGCAATTGGGAAGCGTGGTCAAAATGTCCGGTTGGCAGCGCAGTTAACTGGCTACAGTTTGGACATTAAACCGTTATCAGAATTGGATAATTTAACCACTGATGATGAATCTGATGAAGCAGTTGAAAAATTTGAAGAGTAACTAAATAAAGCAGCGGGGTGAAAAAAATGAAAAAGAAAAAAATACCGATGCGTAAAGACATTGTTACTGGTGAAATGATGCCAAAACGGCAATTAATCCGGGTGGTAAAAAATAAAGAAGGCGAAGTTTCGCTTGATCCAACTGGAAAGAAGCCGGGACGTGGGGCTTATGTTGGGATCGATGTTGCAATTGCCAAAAAAGCAAAGCAAAACAAAACTTTCGATAAGGTTTTCGGAGTTACGATTGATCCAAGTCTTTATGATGAACTAATTCAATTTGCCGATCACCAAGCTGCCCGGCAAAAGTTATTTGGGAATGAATAATCAACAACGAATTCTCAACCTCTTAGGACTTGCTCGCCGCGCTAGCCAATTAACGACTGGTGAAGGTGCAGTGATTAAGAGTCTCCGGGCACAGCAAATCAAATTAATTTTTTTGGCTAGTGATGCCGGAAATGCGACGAAAAAGAAAGTCACTGATAAAGCAAACTTTTATCGGGTACCGGTTTGTCAGCAATTTAGCCAGCAAGAGCTAAGTATTGCGATTGGCCAAAAGCGAACCGTGATCGGAATTAAGCAGGTTGGGTTTGCAAACCAGTTTCAAAAATTATTGAAGATTGAGTAAGGAGAGTGAACCTATGGCTAAAGAACGAATTTATGAATTAGCAAAGGAACTCAAAATGCCTAGTAAGGCCCTCGTTAAGTTGGCCAATGAAAATGGAGTAGCAGTTAAGAGTCACATGTCTTCTGTCACCCCTGAACAAGCGGCAAAATTACGGAGTTTGAGTGGTAATCAGCAATCGGCTTCTACAGCAAATGGGAAGGTTGTTTCACAACCAAAGCCAAAGGAGCAGCCAAAACATGAACAACAAGCAAATGATCACCATAAGCATCATGATACTAAGGCAGAAAAGCAACATCCTAACAAGCCACAACCAAAGTCAGCGTCAGTAAAGGCAAAAAAAGAAAAGGCAAATCAGCCAAACCACAACGAAACCAAGAAGAAAAACAAGGATAAGGGTGGTAACCGTTTCAACAATAAGAACGGGAAGAAAAATAAGAAAGGCAAGCGTAATCGCCAAAACCAGCGTATGAAGAATCTTCAACCTAAGCAACCAACCCAACGAAAAGATAAGCCATTACCAGATGTTCTTGAATATACGGATGGGATGAATGCACAAGACTTGGCAAAGATTCTTCACCGGCCCGCTGCTGAAATCGTTAAGAAGCTCTTTATGCTTGGGGTAATGGTTAATCAAAACCAGTCCTTGGAAAAAGACACCATTGAAATTTTAGCGGCTGATTACGGTATTGAAGCAAAGGAAAAGGTTCAAGAAGATATTACTGATTTGGATCGCTTCTTTGATGTCGATAATGAGGATGAAAGTCACTTAGTTTCCCGGCCGCCAGTTGTTACGGTAATGGGGCACGTTGACCATGGGAAGACGACTTTGCTTGATAATATCCGGCACTCTCATATTACGGCGCAAGAAGCAGGGGGGATTACCCAGGCAATTGGGGCTTACCAAGTTAAGTACAATGATCAAGTAATTACTTTCCTTGATACGCCAGGTCACGCCGCCTTTTCCGAAATGCGGGCTCGGGGAGCTAATATCACCGATATTACTGTCCTAGTGGTAGCGGCTGACGATGGGGTAATGCCACAGACAATCGAAGCCATTAACCACGCTAAGGCTGCTAAGACGCCGATTATCGTGGCAGTTAACAAGGTTGATAAGCCAGGTGCCAACCCTGATCATGTAACGGAACAATTAACCGAATATGGCTTAATTCCAGAAGACTGGGGTGGGGACACCATCTTTGTTAAGATTTCCGCTAAATTTGGAAAGAACATTGACGAATTACTTGACATGATCCTCTTACAAGCCGAAGTAATGGAATTAAAGGCCAATCCAAATCGGCGGGCGGTCGGTTCTGTTGTTGAAGCCCGGCTTGACCAAGGACGGGGTCCGGTAGCAACGCTCCTGGTTCAACAAGGAACGCTTCACGTTGGTGACCCAATCGTGGTTGGTAACACCTTTGGTCGGGTACGGACGATGACTAACGAAAATGGTCGGCGGATCAAAGAAGCTACGCCATCGACACCAGTTGAAATTACTGGGTTAAACGCAGTGCCAGAAGCTGGGGACCGATTTGCCGTCTTTGAAGATGAAAAGACGGCTCGGGCTGCTGGTGAAGAACGGGCAAAGCGGGCACAAGAAGAAGAGCGGGCCCGGACTTCTCACGTTACCCTTGATAACTTGTTTGCAACGATGAAGAAGGGACAAATGAAGTCCTTACCAGTTATTATCAAGGCTGACGTTCAAGGTTCGGTTGAAGCTTTAGCCCAAAGTTTACAAAAAATTAAGGTTGATGGTGTTCGGGTTGACATTATTCATAAGGCTGTTGGAGCAATTAACGAATCCGACGTTACCTTAGCAGAAGCTTCAAATGCCGTTATTATCGGTTTTAATGTGCGGCCAACACCGAATGCAAAGAATGAAGCGGAAACTAACAGGATTGATATTCGGCTCCACCGAGTAATCTACAAGGCCATTGAAGAAGTCGAAGATGCCATGAAGGGGATGCTTGAACCAGTTTACGAAGAAGAAACGATTGGTCAAGTTGAAGTTCGGCAAATTTACAAGGCTTCAAAGATTGGTACGATTGCTGGGGGAATGGTTACTTCCGGAAAGATCACTCGGAATGCTAAGGTTCGCCTTGTTCGTGATGGTGTTGTGATCTACGATGGTGAGCTTGGTAGTTTGAAGCGGTTTAAAGATGATGTCAAGGAAGTTAAAGCTGGTTATGAATGTGGCTTGACCATCCAAAATTACAATGATATTAAGGAAATGGATGTTATCGAAGCATATCAAATGAAGGAAATTCCAGTTAAGTAACTTCAACCCAGAAAAGGAGTTAATATGCCAAATAAACGTTACCGGGCAGAACGGCTAGCCCAATTGATTCAACGGGAAGTTGACGATATCCTGTTGAAACGGGTCCGGGATCCGCGCGTCCAAGACGTAACGATCACTGGGGTTGACGTAACGGGTGACTTACAGCAAGCAACGATTTACTATAGTCTGCTGTCTGACAAGGCATCTGTTAACGAAAAGGCTCAAGCCGGTCTAGATAAAGCAACGGGACTAATCCGGAGTGAACTTGGTCCACGCTTAAATATTTTTAAAGTTCCACAAATTCGATTCGAAAAGGACGCTTCAATTGCGTACGGAAATCGGATTGATGAATTATTGCGGGAACTTCATCAGAAAAATGAACTTTAATTTGGCCTTGGTTAAATTAAAGGTTTGAGATAAAGCCACTAATTACCCTCATAAACAGAGTTCTTCTGCTAACATACCCGCAATGGGTTAAAAGGTGATTAGTGGTTTTCTTGGTATCTGTAAGTAAAGGGTGAAAGGATAGGAACATGGACGGTATTATTCCACTATATAAGGAACGCGGTATGACAAGTTTTGATGCTGTTAGCCGGTTACGGCGCATTTTACATGAAAAAAAGATTGGGCATTCAGGTACCCTTGATCCAGAAGTGGCTGGCGTTTTACCGATTTGTGTTGGCAAAGCAACTAAATTAGTGGATTTATTAATGGCGTCGGGGAAAGAATATGCTGGTGAATTGCTGATTGGCAAGGCAACTGAAACTGAGGATTTAACAGGAAAGGTCATTGAAGAAGCTCCAGTTGAGGCCGAAATCGAGCGGCAAACAATTGAAGCGGCCATGGCTAAGTTAACGGGAAAAATTACCCAAATTCCCCCGATGTATTCAGCAGTGAAGGTTAATGGGCGCCGATTATATGAGTATGCCCGGGCAGGCGAAACTGTTGATCGGCCAAAACGGCAGGTAGTGATTAATCGCTTTGAATTGACGGCATCAACCTATAATCGAACTACAAAGACCCAACGAGTACGGTTTATTGTTGATTGCACCAAAGGAACTTACGTCCGAACTTTAGTAGTTGATTTAGCAAAGTTATTAGGTTATCCAGGAACAATGGCTTCTTTAACCCGGTTAAAGAGCGGGGGCTTTGAACTTGATCAAACGCTTAGCTTAGACGATATTCAAGACCAAATGAGTGCCCAATTATTAAACTTATATCCTCTCGAGTATGCTGTCCGGGATTTTCCAACTTACGAATTGTCAAAGCAAGAATGGCAACTTGTAAAGAATGGCGGATGGCTAAAGCAACAAATCTTTACTGATCCCCAAGCTAAAATTGCTGTATACTACGAAGGGCGATTGCGTGCTTTGTACAAGTTGGTTGGGGAAAATTATAAACCTGATAAAATGATTGATTTAAGTGAGGAAAAGTAACATGGAAGTATTTCACATCCATCATCCCCTAAGACCACACCAATTACCAGCTGGTCCGGTCGTGTTAGCCATGGGGTTTTTTGATGGTGTCCACCGGGGTCATCAAGCAGTGATTAACCGTGCAAAAGAAGAGGCAACTAAACGGCAAGTTCCGTTAGCGGTTTTAACTTATGATAAGTTGCCGGGAATTATTTATTCGGCTTTTCCCCAAGGCATTCATTACTTAACAACCAATGAGCGTAAATTAGAATTGTTGGCTTCTTTAGGGGTTGACCGGGTTTATTTGGTTGATTTTACTGCTAAGTTAGGTAATTTATCTCCGCAAGCTTTTGTTGATGAATATCTCGTCCCAATGGGGGCAGTTGCGGTGGTAGCCGGTTTTGATCACACCTATGGCCCAAAAGATAAGGCAACGATGACCCGATTACCGGAATATGCGGCTGGTCGCTTCGACGTGATTGAAGTCCCAAAGTTAAGTGAGACTAATGAAAAGGTTAGTTCAACTCGGATTCGGCATTTAATTGACGAAGGTAACGTTGAATATGCAAATAAGTTGCTAGGTTACCTTTATCAAACTTCAGGAATTGTGGTCCATGGTTTTGCCCGGGGCCGAACGTTAGGCTTTCCAACCGCAAATGTAAATTGGAATGCGCTTGAGCGAATTCCGGCAGTTGGGGTTTATGCCGTTCGCTTCTATGTAGATGGTAAATGGTATGGTGGCATGGCCAGTGTTGGTTATAACGTCACCTTTGGAGATGATAATCAAAAGACCATTGAGGTTTATTTGTTTGATTTTCATGCTAATATTTACGGTGAACACGTTAAGGTTGAATGGGTGAAAAGGCTTCGGGGAGAGGTTAAGTTTAGTGGGGTTGATGAATTAATCGCTCAGCTCAAGGCTGATGAACAAGCAAGCCGTAAAATTTTAACGCTTTAAGTCAACAAACGTCTAGCTAGGAAAAGAATTTTCCGCTAGGCGTTTTTTTGATTATAATAAATTTTCATAAGATGTTCGGAGATCAACCAAATTTTCATTAAAGTTTAGAAAATATTAAATAAACCACCATATAGAATTAAATGTTGCCACCATAAAACAATCAAATCCTTCCAGTAAGATGATTAACAATCTTAGTTGAGACGGGAGGGAAAAACTATGTGCGGGTTTGCAGGGCTTCTTTCTAGCCAATCATTAAGTCAGCCTAAAAATGAGTTTGCAACTGTTAAAACAATGAATAACATGTTAGTTCACCGGGGGCCAGATGATGCGGGTTATTTTCAAGATGAGTACATTACAATGGGGTTTCGTCGATTAAGTATTATCGATTTAACAGCGAAAGGCCATCAGCCAATGCCGTATTTAAACGACCGTTACCTGTTAACTTTTAATGGTGAAATCTATAACTATTTGGAGTTGAAAAAGGAGTTAAAAACTGAAGGGTATCAATTCCAAGGTGATTCAGATTCAGAAGTCCTCTTAGCTGCTTATGCGAAATATGGAGTGACGGTTCCCCAACATTTACGCGGCATGTTTGCCTTTGTAATTTGGGATACTGAGGAAAAGGTCCTCTTTGCGGCGCGCGATCATTTCGGAATTAAGCCTTTTTATTTTGCAACAGAAAATGATCAATTCTATTATGCTTCGGAGCAAAAAGCTTTATATCCAATTTTAAGGGAACGTCAATTTAATCATGAAGCTTTACAAGATTACATGACTTTTCAATATGTACCAGAGCCGGAAACCTTAGCTACGTCAATTCATGCTTTGGAACCAGGGCACTATTTAATTAAGCGGCTTGGTGAAAAACCCCGGGTACAACGGTACTTTAATGCAACTTTTACCCCCGTTCAAGCAAAGGAAGACGTTTTGGTTAAGCGATTACGTAAAGCTTTAATCGATTCAGTTAAACTCCACCTTCGTTCAGATGTACCAGTTGGGGCTTTCCTTTCTGGAGGGATTGATTCGTCGATTATCGCAGCGATCGCTAATCAATACCATCCTAACTTAAAGACTTTCTCCGTTGGATTTGAACGCCCCGGGTATAGTGAATTGTCCCTTGCAGCCGAGACTGCCGATCACTTAGGAGTAGAAAATTACCAACTTACGATTACCCCAGGGGAGTTTATGACTACCTTCCCATATTTTGTTTGGGCAATGGATGATCCTTTAGCCGATCCAGCAGCGGTTCCCCAATTTTTCTTAGCCCGATTAACCCGCCGGTACGTTACCGTGGCACTTACGGGTGAGGGAGCGGATGAATTATTTGCTGGTTATCCGATTTATCACGAACCCCAATCATTGCGAATCTTTCAAAAGACGCAAATTATTAATGGCGCTCTTCATTGGATCGCAACGCTGATGCCAGCAGGCATGCGGGGAAAATCATTCTTACTTCGGGGGACCACTCCCTTGGAGAAACGATATGTAGGGGATGCTTTTATCTTCGATGAAGCACAAAAAGCCCAGTTTTTGAAAAATTATGATCTTCATCATCCAGCACCGCAAGCAGTTGCTAAGTACTATCGAGAAGTTGCGACAGCGGATCCCTTAACGAAAATGCAGTCAATTGACTTGCATACCTGGTTAAACGGTGACCTACTTCGTAATGCCGATCGGACTTCAATGGCCTTTAGTTTAGAACTGCGGACTCCTTTTCTTGATCGCAAAGTGTTCCAGGTTGCAAGCCAAATTCCAAGTGAAATGCGGATCCAAGGTAAAACTACGAAAGCGATTCTTCGTAAGGCCGCCGAAGGACTTGTTCCAGTAGCAGTTTTAAAGCGTCCCAAACTTGGCTTTCCAGTTCCAATTCGGCATTGGCTAAAGGACGAAATGTATGATTGGGCCCGGCAAATTATTATCACTTCACCAACCGATCAATTTTTTCGTAAAGCATATTTTCTGAAATTATTAGCGAATCATCGTCGGGGAAAGGCGGATTATTCCCGGCAGCTTTGGACAGTGCTAACTTTTATGACTTGGTATCAACAGTATGTTTTAACGGCAAGCGAAAAGGAGCGTTGGTAATATGAGACCGATTATCATCCAAAAATTTGGAGGAACTTCCCTTCAAAAATCAGATTTACGGCAAGCCGCGATTCAACACGTTAAAGCGATGGTTGCCAAACAAAAAGCAGTTGTGATGGTGGTTTCAGCACTGGGCCGGTTAGGTGATCCCTACGCAACCGATTCACTCTTAGAATTGGTTCATGGTCAAACCGGAAAATTGAATTTTCAAGAATTAGATCAATTAACCAGCCTTGGAGAAACGATTTCGATGTTGGTGATGGTTAATGAACTCCGCCAGCAAGGACTAGATGTTGTTGGCCTAAGTGGCGGCCAAGCAGGGATTCAAACAACGACCGATTACCAAGCCGCGCGGATTACCCATGTTGACCCTCGTCCAATTAACCGGGCTTTGGCAAATCACGAGGTGGTGGTTGTCGCTGGTTTTCAGGGCCAAACGGCAACCGGAAAGGTAACCACCTTAGGTCGTGGGGGGTCTGATACCACTGCCGTGGCGCTTGGAGTTGCGCTTAAAGCTGATCAGGTCATTTTATATAAAAATGTTGCTGGAGTTATGCATACCGATCCAACCGGGCCAACTTCAGCCCGGGTAATTTCTTGGCTATCGTATCCAGCGATGATTCAATTGGCTCAGAAAGGTGCCCAAGTGGTTTGTGAACGAGCGGTTTTACTAGCAGCTGAGGCGAACTTACCAATTTGGGTTCAAGCTACGGATCAATTTGATGACACCGTGGGAACCTTAATTAGTTCGGTGATGATATCCAAGAAACGGCGGGTGATTTAAATGTTAGCAAAGTAATTAATAATGCCTTTAAAATATTGTCGCTTGGATCCGGTTAACTTTACTGATTTTGAGGTTTCTGAATTAACCCAGGATACCCGAAAAGTACGTCCGGGAGCGGTTTTTGTGGCAATTAAAGGAAGTCGGATTGATGGCCATCGACTTATCGGTCAAGCAATTGCAAAGGGAGCACGGCTAATCGTTGCTCAAGAAATGGTTGAGGCAAATGTTCCGGTAGTATATGTTCATGACACTCACCGTGCCCTTGCTGAATTAGCGGCTAATTTTTACGGACAACCGAGTCGCCGTTTACAAGTGATTGGGGTAACCGGTACGAATGGTAAGACAACCGTAACGCATCTGATTGAAAAAATTTTTCGGGATCAAGACCAATTAACCGGTTTAATTGGGACATTGTATCAAAAAATAGGTCAGCAAACCTTTCCAACCGTCAACACGACGCCAGATGCACTGACTATTCAACGTCGGCTACGGGAAATGGTAGATGAGAAGGTTCAAACCGTTGCTATGGAAGTTTCTTCGATTGCCCTTGTTCAAGAACGGGTGCGGAAGATTGATTTTAAGGTTGCGGTTTTCACAAATTTTTCTGAAGATCACTTAGCATACCACCATACAATGGCACAATATAAATTGGCTAAAAGTCTTTTATTCAGCCAATTAGGTCCTGATAAGGTGGCGGTAATTAACCAAGATGATCCAGTAGGTTGTGAATTTGCGGCTTATACTCCCGCCCAAGTTTTAACTTACGGACTAGCACCAACTGCTGATTTTCGTGCGGAACAGCTCCATTTAAGTATGCATGGGGTAGAATTTAAGTTAGTTGCCTTTAATCAAACCTATACTGTAACGGTCCCCTTAGTTGGCCAATTCAATGTCTATAATTGTTTAGCCGCAATTGCAACCGCCTTCGCTTCGGGGATTGCGATTCAAGACGCAATTAATTCCCTCAAGAATGTTCATGGGGTAAAAGGGCGGTTCCAGTTAGTACCAACGACAACGGGAATTACCGTGATTGTTGACTACGCTCATACCCCTGACGACCTTAAAAAGGTAATGGAAACCTTGAACCAATTTGCACAACGTAAAGTCTATTGTGTGATTGGCTGTGGTGGTGATCGGGATGCCCCAAAACGACCAATGATGGCTCAGATTGCAACTATCAATAGTAGCCAGGCCATTTTCACTATGGATAACCCCCGAAACGAAGATCCCCACCAAATTATGGCTGCAATGCTAAAGGGGGTCAGCAATAATCAACGTCAACCATTAGTAATTTATGACCGGGAACAAGCTATTCAAAAAGCAATTCGCCTTGCTCAGCCAGGGGATGTAGTCTTGATCGCTGGTAAGGGCCATGAAACTTACCAACAAATCGGCCAAACCAAGTATCACTTTGATGATTTTGAGATTGCTACAGCGGCATTAAGAGCCAAATTGCCAACTTTAACGGGAATTGCAAAGTAGCAATAAATTAGCCAGAGCAAATTCAGCGATGAACTTAGCCCTGGCTTTTATTTTTTGATGATGCTTTAGAGTTTTGATTTATTATTAGTGACGGCTTGCCCGGTGGCTACCGTTGCCATGCATTTTATGAACTTGACGTTTAAAGTGCTGTTGGGGACTAGTTACAAGGTGAAAATGACGAAGCTTGCCAGGAAAGGGTTTCCCAGTAAAGCGAATACCACTCCAGGATTGCATCACCCGGGTCATTTCTTCAAGATCAGCCAGTTGTTTAGAATTATTTTCCTTAATAGTTGCTGCTTTAATATCACCTTGGAGACGTTGCAAAAGGTTGAGATGGTAATTTAAAAGTTCTTGAGTCAAGGGAGCGTTTCGATATTGATTAAAGAGTTTTTGAATTAAGAGCATTGCTTCTTTGGCTGAGTGGGGTTGAATAAAACGTTGTGATTTTTTTACCATAAATTTTTCTCCAAAAGGTTTTGACTTTTATTGACTTTTACTATTTTGGTTGGTATATTATTAATTGTATTTAGCACTTAGCAACTGGAAGTGCTAAAAGGAAGTGATGACATGCTAACACAACGTCAAGAGTTGATCCTCCAGGCGATTGTACGTCAGTTTACCGTATCTGGTCAACCAGTTGGATCAAAGTTATTAGCACAGGAACTGCCAATTAAGGTTAGTTCAGCTACGATTCGAAATGAAATGGTAGTTTTAGAGCATGAAGGACTTGTTAAAAAAGAGCATTCTTCCTCTGGACGAGTCCCTTCTAAAAAGGGCTATCGTTATTATGTCGATTATTTACTTGATCCGACAGCAATTTCCGAAAATGATTCGGCAATGATTCATAATTCCTTGGGGACCGAGTTTCAAAAAATTGATGAGATTGTTTCCCATTCTGCGGAAATTCTCTCAAACTTGACCTCTTACACGGCCTTTACCTTAAAACCTGAACAGCAAAACGTTAAATTAAGCGGTTTTCGTTTGGTTCCGTTGGGGAATGCTCGGGTTTTGGCTATTTTGGTTACGGATAGTGGTGAGGTTGAAAGTCAAGCTTTTACAATTCCAAAGCGAGTTGAGCCTGAAGCAGTTGAAGCAGTGATTCGTTTAATCAATGACCAACTCGTTGGTTTACCCTTAACAGAGGTCATTAAACGATTGCAAGAAGATATCCCGGTTCAAATAACTGATTATTTACAACAACCAGAAGGCTTTTTAAGAATTTTTGATAGTATTGTTAATCAAGCTTCGGGGGAGCGTTTCTACGTTGGTGGTCGGTTTAACCTATTGGGAATCGATACGCATCAAGATGCAAAGGCCATGAAGGCTGTTTATGAATTACTTGATCAAAGTGACCGGCTCTCTTCAATTATTGATACTGATACGAGTGAAAATGGGATCACCGTTAAAATTGGTTCTGAAATTGCAAAGGATAAGTTGTTAGATAATTATTCTTTGATTACGGCTAAGTATCAAGTTGATCAATTTGGCGAAGGCATCGTTGCTGTCCTCGGACCAACCACGATGTCGTATTCCCGCACGATTGGGTTAGTCGATGCTTTTCGGCACGAACTTGCAAAACGGTTACTAAACTACTATCATCATTATTATGATTCTTAGGAGGGATTAAATGGCAAAGAAAGAAGAATCGACAAAACCAGTCGAAGAAAAACAAGATCAAGCGACGGACCAAGTTAAGGCTAAGTCAGATCAAGCAAAAACGAAGCCAACCGCCGATGATCAAGTGACGATTTTAAAAGCACAAATTGAAAAGCTGCAGGCTGACGTAAGTACAAAAGATGATCAGTACTTACGGGCAGAAGCAGAAATTCAAAACATGACCAAGCGTTTTAATAAGGAACGGGAAAGCTTACTCAAGTATGACGGGCAAGATTTGGTTAAAGGCATTTTGCCGGTTTTGGATAATTTAAAGCGGGCTCTCCAAATTGAAGTTTCCGATGATGCCGGAAAACAATTAAAGAAGGGCATTCAAATGGTCCACGATCATTTGGAACAAGCGTTGAAGGAACATGGGGTTACTGAAATCGAAGCTTTAAACAAGCCTTTCGATCCCCAAACCTCCCAAGCGGTTCAGACGGTACCGGTTGAGGATGGTCAAAAGCCGGAAACGGTTGTTAAGGTTTTGCAAGCTGGCTATATGCTAAAGGACCGGGTAATGCGGCCGGCAATGGTCATTGTTGCACAATAAATAAAAAATAAAGAAGGTAAAAAAATGGCAAGTAATAAGATTATTGGTATCGACCTTGGTACTACTAACTCTGCCGTTGCCGTCATGGAAGGTAACGAACCAAAGATTATCACCAACCCTGAAGGGGGACGGACTACTCCATCTGTGGTTTCATTTAAGAACGGCGAAGTTCAAGTTGGAGAAGTCGCAAAACGGCAAGCGATAACGAACCCTAACACGGTTAAGTCCATTAAGAGTCACATGGGGGAAGCTGGTTACACAGTTGATATTGAAGGTAAAAAGTACACCCCACAAGAAATCTCAGCAATGATTTTGCAATACATCAAGAAGTATGCTGAAGATTATATTGGTGATACGGTTACGCAAGCGGTGATTACCGTTCCGGCCTACTTCAATGACGCTCAACGGCAAGCTACTAAGGATGCCGGTAAGATTGCTGGGTTAGATGTTAAGCGAATCATCAACGAACCAACTGCTTCTTCTCTCGCTTACGGGCTTGATAAGCAAGACAAGGATGAAAAGATTTTAGTTTATGACCTTGGTGGGGGAACTTTTGATGTTTCCATCCTTGAACTTGGGGATGGGGTCTTCCAAGTTCTTTCCACGAACGGTGATACTCACCTTGGTGGGGATGACTTCGATCAAAAGATCATGGATTGGTTAGTTGATGACTTCAAGGCTGAAAATGGTATTGATCTTTCTCAAGATAAAATGGCGCTTCAACGGTTGAAGGACGCTGCTGAAAAGGCAAAGAAGGACCTTTCTGGAGTTCAAGAAGCTCAAATCAGCTTACCATTTATTACTTCTGGTGAAAATGGCCCATTACACTTGGAAAAGACTTTGACTCGGGCACAATTCAACCAACTTACGAATGACTTGGTTGAACGGACGAAGCAACCAGTTTTGAATGCCATGAAGGATGCAGATCTTTCATTTAGTGATATTGATGAAGTTATCCTTAATGGTGGTTCAACCCGGATTCCAGCCGTTCAAGAAATGGTTAAGGAATTAACTGGAAAGGAACCTAACCACTCCATTAACCCAGATGAAGCCGTTGCCCTTGGGGCTGCTGTGCAAGGTGGGGTCTTAACAGGTGATGTTAAGGATGTTGTTTTACTTGACGTTACACCACTTTCCCTTGGGATTGAAACTATGGGTGGCGTTTTCACGAAGTTGATTGATCGGAACACGACGATTCCAACTTCAAAGAGTCAAATTTTCTCAACGGCCGCCGATAATCAACCAGCAGTTGATATTCATGTTCTTCAAGGTGAGCGGCCAATGGCAGCCGATAACAAGACGCTTGGTAACTTCCAATTAACGGATATTCCACCTGCACCACGTGGGGTTCCGCAAATCAAGGTTACCTTCGATATTGATAAGAACGGGATTGTTAATGTTTCTGCCGAAGATCAAGGAACCCACAAGAAGCAAAACATTACTATCAAGTCTAACTCTGGTTTGTCGGATGAAGAAATCGAACGGATGAAGAAGGATGCCGAAGCTAACGCCGAAGCTGATAAGAAGAAGAAGGAAGAAGCAGATGTTCGCAACGAAACCGATCAGCTGCTCTTCCAAACTGATAAGACCTTAAAAGAACTTGATGGTAAGGTATCAGCAGACGAAATTAAAAAAGCTAAGGATGCTAAGGAAGCTCTTCAAAAGGCTAAGGATGCAAACGACATCGAAGCAATGAAGACGAAGAAGGACGATTTGAATAAGATTATCCAAGACTTGACGGTTAAGTTATACCAACAAGCACAACAACAAAATGGTGGTGCTCAAGGTAACCCAACTTCTGGTAATGACAACCAAAAGGGTAACGATGACGGTAAGACCGTGGACGGTGACTTTGAAGAAGTTAACCCAGACGACAAGAAATAGTTAAATTGCTTAGGAGGTTGAGTTTTGCCCAACCTCTTTTGTGAATTAAAAGCGGGGAAAAAGAATGGCAGAAAAAGACTACTATGATATTTTAGGGGTCAAAAAGGACGCTTCTGAAGCTGAAATTAAACGGGCTTACCGGAAATTAGCAGCCAAGTACCACCCGGATGTTAACCATGAACCGGGGGCTGAGCAAAAGTTTAAGGATATCAACGAAGCCTACGAAACTTTAAGTGATTCGCAAAAGCGGGCCCAATATGATCAATTTGGTTCAGCTGGTCCCCAAGGAGGTTTTGGTGGTCAAGGCTTTGGTAACCAAGGATTCGGCGGGGCTCAAGGATTCAGTGATTTTTCTGATCTGTTTGGTGATCTCTTTGGTGGTGCTGGTCGGCGGCGGGATCCCCGAGCGCCTCAACAAGGTCGAGATTTGCAATATACGATGACCCTTGATTTTATGGAAGCCATTAAGGGTAAGCAAACCACCATTAAGTATACGCGGGATACCCAATGTGATGTATGTCACGGGACTGGTGCTAAGCCTGGTAAGAGTCCAGTAACTTGTCACCAATGTGGTGGGCAAGGCTTCATCTTGCATCAGCGTCAGACGATGATGGGAATGATGCAGTCGCAAGAAGTTTGTCCAACTTGTCATGGGACGGGTCAAGAAGTTCGTCCAGGTGATCAATGTGCAAAGTGTCATGGCCAAGGTCATGTTAGCGAACGGCATGAATTGAAGGTTAAGGTCCCAGCTGGGGTCGATGATGGTCAACAATTGCGATTACAAGGTCAAGGTGAGGTTGGCCAAAACGGTGGCCCATACGGTGACCTTTATATCCTCTTCCGAGTTACCCCAAGTCGTGACTTCCGTCGGGATGGGACGACAATCTATGTCGACCAAGATATTTCCTTTACCCAAGCAGCCCTTGGGGACAAGATTAAAGTTAAAACGGTCCATGGTGATGTTGACTTAAAAATTCCTGCTGGAACTGAGTCGGAAACTAATTTCCGTCTTCGCGGCAAGGGAGTCCCATTTATTAATGGCAAAGGAACTGGGGATGAACACGTAACGATTCACGTTAAGACCCCTAAAAATCTTAATAAGCGGCAAAAGGAAGCTTTAATGGCCTTTGCGGCTGCTTCTGGTGAACACGTCAAAGGCTATAAAGGCGGCTTTTTCGATAAGTTACGGGATGCCTTTGATGAAAAATAAGTTAAGGCTGAGTTGAGACGAAAAGTTTCACTCAGCTTTTTCTATTCCATTGTAATCTTTGGTATACTAAATAATTAGATAGTTTAATTGAAAGTGAGCGGAGAAAATGGATTTAGCAACAATGAAAGAACGGCAATCTCGGATCCGAAATTTTTCGATCGTCGCCCATATCGATCACGGAAAGTCAACTTTAGCGGATCGAATATTGGAAATGACGGATACAATTAGTAAACGGGAAATGAAAAACCAAATTCTTGATGATATGCCGCTAGAGCGGGAACGAGGAATTACCATCAAGTTAAATGCGGTTGCTTTAACCTATCATGCCAAAGATGGGCAAGATTATATTTTCCATTTAATTGATACCCCAGGCCACGTGGACTTTTCATATGAAGTTTCGCGGTCTTTAGCTGCTTGTGAAGGCGCTGTTTTGGTGGTTGACGCTACTCAAGGGGTCGAAGCCCAAACTTTAGCCAATGTTTATTTAGCCCTCGATAATGATCTATCAATTTTACCAGTCATTAACAAGGTAGATTTACCTTCTGCTGATCCGGCAGGAACTCGGGAGCAAATTGAAGATGAAATCGGGCTTGAAACTGATGAGGCAGTTGATATTAGTGCCAAAACTGGTTTGGGTGTCGATCAGGTACTTGAAAAAATCGTTAAGGATGTGCCAGCCCCAACTGGCGACTTAACGGCCCCATTAAAAGCCTTAATCTTTGACTCTAAATACGATGATTATCGTGGAGTGGTCCTTTCAATCCGGATCTTTGAAGGAACGGTAAAAAAAGGCGACCGAATAAAGCTTATGAACAGCGGTTCTGAGTATGAAGTGGCTGAAGTCGGGATTAATTCGCCTAAGCCGCTTGAACGAGATGTTCTGATGGCTGGTGATGTTGGCTATATTACAGCGGCAATTAAAGATATCAAGGATACCCAAGTCGGGGATACTGTGACATCAGCAACACACCCAACGGAAGAAGCCTTAGCTGGTTACCGACAAATGACACCAATGGTGTATGCTGGGCTTTATCCAACCGATAATGCAAAGTTTAATGATTTGCGGGAGGCCTTAGAGAAGCTTCAACTGAATGACGCTGCTTTGACTTTTGAACCTGAATCCTCACAAGCACTTGGCTTTGGTTTCCGATGTGGGTTCCTCGGATTGCTACACATGGATGTGGTTCAGGAACGACTTGAACGGGAATTTGATCTCGACCTAATTACGACTGCGCCATCCGTAACCTATCATGTGGATCTTCATGATGGCACAACGAAAGAAGTAGAGAATCCAGCTGAAATGCCTGATGTTTCTGCAATTAAGGATATCAAAGAACCTTTTGTAAAAGCATCGATTATGGTACCAAATGATTACGTTGGGCCGGTTATGGAACTTTGCCAACGTAAGCGGGGCCAATTCGATACGATGGAATACCTGAGTGATACGCGAGTTAATGTGATCTATCATATTCCACTGGCTGAAATTATTTACGATTTTTTTGATAAGTTAAAGTCTAGTACTCATGGATATGCTTCCTTGGATTATGAAATTGATGACTATCGGATCAGCGACTTGGTAAAGATTGATATCCTCTTGAATGGGGACCGGGTTGATGCTTTAAGTTTTATTACGCACCGAGATTTCTCTGCAGAACGAGGAAGGGAAATTGCGGTTAAGCTGAAACAAATTATTCCGCGGCAAAACTTTGAGATTCCAATTCAAGCCGCAATTGGCTCGAAAATTATTGCCCGGACTACCATTAAGGCTTATCGGAAAGATGTTACTGCGCGCATTCATACTGGTGACCCTGACCGGCGGGCCAAGTTACTGGAAAAGCAAAAACGGGGGAAGAAACGAATGAAGGCGGTCGGAAAGGTTGAAATCCCTCAAAAAGCCTTCATGGCCGTCCTGCAAACCGATGAAGAAATTGAGGGAAAATAGGATGACGCGAATTGAACGAATTCAAAAACGACTGCCTGACCTGTATATTGATGCTTTTTTGGTAACCAATCAAGAAAATCTTTTTTACCTAACCGGTTTTCCGCTAATCGAAGGTGACGGGGCACTTTTAATTACAACCAAGGCCGCTATTTTAATTACTGATGATCGGTATGCGGAAGCACTTCGCGAATTTGATAATCGAGAAGTTATTGGGATGATTACCCGTGATTACTATGGGACGGTTAATGAAATAATGCAAAAATCGGGCTTAACCGTCCTCGGCTTTGAAAGTAGTATTAGTTATGGCTTGTTTGATCAATTAGATGAGCTTATGGTTGCGGATATCGTACCGTTTACGAATTTAGTTGAGAATTATCGGGCTGAAAAGGAAAGTCTGGAAGTTGAAACTTTGCGGCACGCAGCTTCCTTGCATGATCAAGGGTTTGAATATGTTTTGGGGATGGTCAAACCGGGAATGTCAGAGTTAGAAGTTGCTAACCATTTGGATTTTTGGATGAAAGAACATGGCGCAAGCGAAGCTTCTTTTCCAACCATTGTTGCCTCAGGAGCAAATGCAGCCAAGCCGCATGCCACAGCTTCAAAGAAGTTGATCGAAAAGGGCGATGTTGTGACGCTTGATTATGGATATTTTGTTGATGGTTATACTGCTGATATGACCCGGACCTTTGCCGTTGGTGAACCAGATTTTGAATTCAAAACGGTTTATAAGTTAGTTAACCAAGCCCGGCAAGCCGTGATTGAAAAGGCACAAGCTGGAATGCATGGTGATCAGCTTGACTATGCTGGTCGCCATTTAATTGAGGAAGCTGGTTACGGTGATGAATTTCAACATGGAATGGGTCATGGGATTGGCTTAACGGTTCATGAATTACCTGCGAGTTATGGGCCAGCTACAAAACAAGTGGTTTTGCAGCATAACCAAGTAATTACTGTTGAACCAGGGATTTATTTACCAGGTTTGTTTGGCGTACGAATTGAAGATGACCTTTTAATTACGCATGGCGGTTGTGAGGTATTAACTAAAGCCTCAACGGACCTGATTACTGTGTAAGTCCTTCCTAATAAGGCAGGGGCTAGTTGATTTTTATGCTGAACTAGTCCACAATAGAATAGATCATAACAGTTAAGTTAGAAGACAATCATAGTTGTTTTTTAACTAGATAAGCCAAGGTAAACTAACGGTGATGATATTGGTTTACCTTGGTTGTCACCTTTTTTTGACATACTTTTAATTATTATTGATATAAAAATACACTTTAGTAAACGGAGGAAAATGGGATGGCAGAAGATTCAACAATCATCTTAAACACTGCGGATCAAACGCTGGGACAAATTCAAATTGCTCCCCGGGTTTTGGAATTCATTGCCGGGATTGCCGCTAGTCAAATTGACGGGGTTTCAAAGATGCATGGTTCGTTTGCGAATAACGTGGGCGAATTACTTGGTCGCTCCGATCATCGGCGGGGCGTAAAGTTAACAGTTAAAGGTGATACCTTAACGCTTGATGTTGCGGTTTACCTGAACTATGGTGTATCAGTACCAAAAGTTGCGGCTCAAATTCAAGAACGGATTAAACAACAGATTACTTCAATGACTGATTTGAAGGTTGAAGAAGTTAATGTTCATATCCAGGGAATTGTAACTGAAAAAGAAGTACAAACGGTTGACCCTGATAATTTATTTGACGAAGAAAGTAATGGTGAAGAGTAGTGAGGTTTAGTCGGCATAGCATTCGGATAGCAGCTTTCAAAGCTTTATTTGCTTTAGAAACAAATCCAGAAGCAGATAAGCGGGATCTTTATGAAAATGAAGCCGTTTTACCGCTTAATGAAGGTGAACCGGTCCCAAGGTTTCTTGAAGAATTAGTGTCTGGGGTTATTGATCATCAAGCGGAACTTGATCAGCTAATTCAAAGCCATCTAGCAAGTGGTTGGACGCTGAATCGGATTACCCGGCCTAATTTGATTATTTTGCGATTAGCAACCTACGAATTGCGGTATAATTCCGAAGTTCCAACTGCGGTCGTAATTAATGAGGCCTTAGAATTAGCTAAGGATTTTAGTGATGAAACATCACGAAAGTTTATTAATGGGGTACTTGGAAATCTAGAAAAAGAATTTCCTCGCAACTAAGGGTAAGTGAATGATTATAAGTATCGTGGATTAAGTTTTTGTACAATGATGGGTCTGAGCAAACCAGTTTTAATTAGGTCCGTTTTGACAAGTTTTTCTTCGATCAGGATAGCGTTCAAAGATTAATGAGGGTGAGGAGGATATTTTCTCCCCACCCTTATTTTTTAAGCGAAAGGGGTCAGAGTGATGGTAAAAATTATTGATGGGAAAGCACTAGCAAAGCAGGAAAATGAAAAAACGGCTCACCGAGTAGAAAAATTAAAGCAAAAAGGGATTGTACCCGGATTGGCAGTTATTTTGGCGGGTGAAGATCCAGCAAGTCTCGTATATGTACGTAATAAACAACGAAAAGCAGAAAAGCTGGGAATTTATTCAATTCAAAAAAATTTTCCGGCAACTGTTGATCAAGCAACTTTATTGCAGACGATTGAGGCACTTAATGATGATCCAAAAGTCCACGGTATTTTGGTCCAAGAGCCGTTACCAAAGCACCTAAATGGGCAAGCGTTGGTGGCGGCGATTGATCCACAAAAGGACGTGGATGGTTTTCATCCCCTAAATGTGGGAAAGCTGTATAATCATCTACCAGGAAATTACCCCGTTGCTTGCACGCCACGGGGGATTATTACGATGCTTGACAGTCTTAACTTTAACTATGTCGGTGCTAAAGTAGCAATTGTTGGTCGGAGTATTTTGGTTGGCCGGCCGATGCAGGCTCTGCTGATTAACCGTGATGCGACGGTAACTATGATTGGCCGACAAACGCCTGATCCAGCAGCGATTATCAAGGATGCTGATTTGGTAATTGTTGCGACTGGGAAAGCCAACTTCTTAACGGCTTCAATGGTTAAACCAGGGGCAGTTGTGATTGATGTTGGTATTAATCGTACTCCAGAAGGAAAGTTGGTTGGGGATGTTAATTTTGAACAGGTAAAGGCAGTCGCAAGTGCGATTACACCTGTTCCTGGTGGTGTCGGACCGATGACGATTGCAAGTTTAATGTCACAAACTGTTGATTTAGCAGAATGGAGCTTGGAGAATGCCAAAGGATAATCCGCTCACAATTGGCCAATTAACCCGTTATATTAGTCGAAAATTTGATGTCGACCCATACCTAAGCCAACGAAACCTCTGGGTAGTTGGAGAGTTAACTGATTATCGGCCTTCAAGTCGACATCAATATTTTGCAATTAAGGATGATACGGAGGGCTTAGCGCCGAAAGATCAGTACAAAATTAAAGCAGTAATGTTTCAGAGTGCCTTCGCTAAAGTACCATTTAAGATGGAGAACGGAATGAAAATTCTTGTTCGGGGGCGGGTTGCTGTTTACCCTAACCGGGGAGAATATCAACTTTATGTTGAGCAATTGGAAGAAGTTGGTACCGGCTCACTCCAAGTCGCCTTTCAACAAATGTACAAAAAATTAAAAGCAGAAGGGTTATTTGACTCACCAAAAAAGCCAATTCCACCATTTCCGCGACGAGTAGCAATTGTAACGAGTAATGATGCAGCAGTAAAGCATGATATGATCACCACTTTTCGACGACGAAATCCTTTAATTCAATTGATCTTTTATCCAACAAAAGTTCAGGGGGATGATGCAGCGCCGATGATTGCAAGTCAAATTAAGCGCGTCAATGCAAGCGGTAACTTTGATACGCTGATTGTAGCCCGTGGTGGTGGCTCGCGGGGTGATCTATGGCCTTTTAATGAAGAGGTTGTGGGACGAGCAATCGCTGCTTCAAAGATTCCAGTAATTTCCTCAGTCGGCCATGAAACCGATACAACCATTGCAGATTTAGCAGCTGATGATCGTCAAGCAACGCCTACTGCTGCGGCAGTTAAGGCTTCAGCATGGGAGTTAGTTGAAGTTAGAGCGGAATTAAAACGTTCGCAACTTGAATTGATCAATGGGATCCAAGCTAAATTAAAACTAGCTAATCAGACCCTGCGCCGTTTACAAGAAAGTTATCCACTATCACAACCGCAACGATTGATTGAACGGCCGCTCCAACAGGTTGACGACCTTAAAATACGCTTAATCCAATTACAGAGTCAGCAAGTACAGGCTAAACGCGAGCAATTTCAACAAGTTGATCATCGTTTGCAGCTCCTATCACCAGTCAATCGGGTCAAGCGAAACCAGCTCCAACTCCAACATCTTGTTACGAACTTAAAACAAAGTAGTCGGCTTGTTCTTCAAAGTCAAAATCAATATTTTCGCAATTTAGTTGGCCGGTTAGATGCTCTAAGTCCACTGAAAGTGCTTGAACGAGGGTATAGTTATGCAACACGGGATAATCAAGTGGTTTCAGCCCATCAATTGCAGAATGGTGATGAATTAAATTTACATTTTTATGATGGAAATGCGGAAGTTACAGTTGATAAGGTAAGAAAGGAAGATTAGAATGGCATCAGAGATAAAAAAGCAAAGTTTTGAAAGTCGGATTGCAGACTTAGAAGCGATTGTCAACCATCTTCAAGGGGGCCAATTAACCCTTGATGATTCGATTAAAGAATTTAAACAGGGGATGGAATTAGCGCAAACATTGCAAAAAGAGCTTGATCAAGCTCAAGCAACTTTGGCGCAACTGGTTGATGAAAATGGTAACCTTCAACCAGCAGAAGAAGTAGGTGACGATCTGAGTAACAATGGAGTTCAAAATCAAGGATATCATTCTGAATTTACCAAAAACGAAGAAAATTAGGGGCAAATAACGTGCATAAAATTGCAAAATTAAGAACTAAAATTAATGAATACTTGACGGGGGCGCTGGTTAGCGAATGTGATCAACCAACCTTGATGGCGGCGATGGATTATTCTTTGACTGCTGGTGGGAAACGCTTGCGACCTGCGCTCACCTTGGGCGTAAGTGAACTACTAGGGAGTGAAATAACCCCAGCTGTTCTTAAAGCTGCTTGTGCAGTTGAATTAATTCATACCTATTCCCTAATTCATGATGATTTACCAGCAATGGATAATGATGATCTCCGGCGAGGAAAGCCAACTAATCATAAGAAGTTTGGTGCCGGGATGGCTACCTTAGCTGGGGATGGATTATTAACGTTAGCATTTTCATGGTTAAGCGAAAATGAATTGCCGGAGTTGGTTCGATTACGGTTAATTCAGGCATTAGCTAAAGCTGCTGGTCCGGCGGGAATGGTAGCTGGTCAAGCTCGTGATATTGCGGGAGAGGGTCACCATCTGACCTTAGATCAGTTAAGAAAATTACATGCAGAAAAGACCGGTGCACTTTTAGCATACTCAGCTGTTGCCGGGGGAATAATTGCTGGTGCTTCTGAGGACATCATTGATATTTTACGGGCATTTGGCAAAGCATATGGGTTGGCCTTTCAAATTAAAGACGACTTACTGGACGTGACCGCAACTGAAGCTCAAGTTGGCAAAGAGGTTCATCGAGATGCAGAAGCTCATAAGAATACTTATCCAGGTCTCCTTGGGGTTGAGGGTGCGAAGCAAGCATTACAAGTTGCTTTAAATGATGCTAAAGCGGCACGTGATGCGCTAGCCACTCAATTGGCAGTAAATCCAGTGATCTTAGATGAATTTTTAGGTTATTTTGAGGACTAAATGGAATGGAAAAAGAACGAGTTGATATCTTACTAGTAAAACAAGGATTATTTGATTCTCGTGAGCAAGCAAAACGGGCAGTGATGGCTGGCGAAGTCCTCGGTCAGAATAACGAACGGTTGGATAAAGCTGGGCAGAAGATTCCTGTTACTACGACGCTCCACTTAAAAGGTAAAAAGATGCCATATGTTAGTCGTGGCGGATTGAAGTTGGCAAAAGCATTAAAGGTCTTTGACCTTTCAGTTCAAGGTCTAGTAGTTTTAGATATTGGTTCCTCAACGGGAGGCTTTACGGATGTAATGCTTCAAAATGGGGCTAAACTCAGCTATGCACTTGATGTGGGGACTAATCAACTGGTATGGCAACTACGTGACGATCCGCGCGTTGAAGTGATGGAACAAACTAACTTTCGTTACTCAAAGCTTACCGATTTTCATCGTGGACAACCTGAATTTGCATCGATTGATGTTTCCTTCATTTCACTTGGCTTGATTTTGCCGCCACTTGCTAAAATTTTAAAGCCAAAGAGTAATGTTGTTGCTTTGATAAAACCACAATTTGAAGCTGGTCGAGAAAAGGTTGGAAAACACGGCATTATTAAAGATCCGGTTGTTCACCAAGAAGTTATCGCACATGTCTTTGATTTAGCAGTGAATGATGGTTTTGCGGTTCGGCAACTTTCGTTTTCGCCAATTAAGGGTGGTCAAGGAAATATTGAATTTTTAGCTCAATTGCAATTAATCGGTGATCAAGCAAAGGTTGACCCCAAAATTGACATTCAAGATGTTGTTGTAGCGGCCCACGCGGAGTTGAACGCAAAATAGTTTAAAATTTTGTGGGAGGATTTGATCATGAAAAAGATGAATCGCCAAAATGAAATTAAGCAATTAATTGAACGACGAGCGGTTGAACGTCAAGAAGATTTGGTTACCTTATTGGCGGAAGTGGGGTATAACGTCACTCAGGCAACTGTTTCACGGGATATTAAAGAGCTTAAGTTAATTAAAGTGCCAACCCCTGATGGCGGATATCGGTATAGTTTACCAACCAGAAAGACGGAAAACGAGGACAGCCAATTTCGCCAATCGATTCAAAATTATCTTCAAATTTTAAAACAATCCGAACGATTCGTTTCGTTGACGATGCATCCTGGGCATGGGCCAGCGGTTGCAATGTTGACTAATCGGTTAGACTTTCCCGAAGTTTTCACCGCGATTGGTGATGATGCAACGGTTCTGGTGGTTTGTAAATCTGACGAAGCGGCAAAGCAGTTTGTAGGCCGTTTAGAAAAAATGAGGTTGAAAAATGTTACAAGAGTTGACGATTGATAATTTAGCGATTATTAATCACCTTAATCTTACTTTTGATGATCAGATGACAGTTTTAACCGGGGAAACAGGTGCCGGGAAGTCAATTATTATCGATGCCGTTGGCCTGCTTGCTGGCAGTCGGGGATCAACGGATTTTATCCGGCAAGGTGCTGGTAAATTAACTTTACAAGGGCAATTTACGGTTCCTAAAAATGAAGATTATTTGGCCCTCCTTGACGAATATGGGATTGACCACGAAGATGGGGTATTGATTATTTCTCGGGAAATTCACCAAAATGGACGGAATATTATCCGGGTTAACGGGACTTTGATTAACACTACTACGTTGCGAAAATTAGGGGCTGGGTTAGTTGATATTCAAGGTCAAAATGAGCATCAGTTACTCTTGCAACCGGAACATCATCTAGGGATGTTGGATCAATTTGCCGGAGCGCCAATTCAACCAATCCTTAAAAAATATCAAGCAACTTTTCATGAATACCAACAATTATCATCCGCAATTGAGAAGAAAAAGGAAAACGAACAGCAGTGGGCTCAACGGCTAGACATGCTTCGTTATCAAGTTGACGAGATTGAGGGAGCGAATCTTAGACCAGATGAAGAAGAACAATTAGAAACTGAGCGTGATCGCCTGGAACATTTTCAACAAATTAATAATGCCCTTAATATGGTAGTTGCAAGCTTGAATGGTGAAGAAGGTGCACCAGTTCTGGATCAAGTAGCAGAAATGAAAACTTCCGTTGAGGATATTAGCGACTTCGACCCCGCTTTTAAAGATTTAGCTAAGGGGTTAGGAGATGCTTACTATTCACTTCAAGATGCTGCTGAATCAGCGAGTCGGGTGCTAGATAGTTTGGAGTTTGATCCCGCCCGATTAGATCAAATTGAAAATCGGTTAACGTTGATTGGTGATCTCGAACACAAATATGGTGATCGACTTCCGGATGTGTTAGCCTATTATGATCAAATCAAAACAGAACTTGAAGAAATGGAACAAGTGGCGAATGATGATAGTGACCAAGAAGAAAGGTTAGCTGAAACAGTAACCGAATTAAAACAATTAGGTAAACAACTAACCGAGCTCCGGAAACAAGCTGCCCAGAAATTGGAAAATCAAGTCCATCAACAGTTACGTGAATTATATATGGAAAGAGCGGTTTTTGCTGTGCACTTTGTCGAATCAGCAGGCGACCGTTTCCGCGCTGATGGCCTTGATGAAGTTGAGTTTTACATGCAAACTAATCCTGGTGAACGGATGGGAGCGCTCGCTAAGATTGCGTCAGGTGGGGAACTGTCCCGGGTCATGTTAGCCCTTAAGACTATTTTTGCCAAAAACGAAGGAGTTACTAGTATTATTTTTGATGAAGTAGATACGGGAGTTAGTGGGCGAGTGGCTCAAGCAATTGCTGATAAGATTAAAGTGATTGCCCAAAGTTCACAAGTACTTTGTATAAGTCACTTACCACAAGTTGCTGCTGTCGCTCAGCATCATTTTCTAATCCAGAAACAAGTTAAAAATAACCGGACAACGACTTCGGTGACTCCTTTAGATGAAAGCAAACGGATTAATGAAATTGCTCGGATGCTTGCAGGGGAAAAAATTACTAAGTTAACTCGTGAACATGCCAAAGAATTATTAAGCATGGAGCAAGCAAACTAAGAAAAGCAAACGAAAAGAACTTTTTGACCGTAGTTACTGAGTAACATTCGGAGATGAAAGAGGGGCCGAGAAGAAACACACGTTTCTTCTCGGCCCCTCTTGTCATAACAATGAGTACATAGGAATGTTTAACTAAAATTTCAATATGTCGCTGATTATTTTAGACCCGGCTAGTTTGTGAATAACAGATTAAGTATCAACTAAATGATTTACCCGCTCTGTTTTTAAGTATGATTAACCCGCAATATAACGTAGTTGATTAATGGTGAAGAAATAGGTTTTATTTTTCTTTGAGAGTAGGTATCGTTGGTCATCTAATTTTCGGATTATTCCGCGTACGTTTACTGGCTGTCCACCGTCAGTAGCTGGCATTAATTGTAAGAAGACCTCGCGTTGGCTTGCAATGGCTTTTTTTAAGAATAGTTTTCTTTGAAAAAGTGGTTCAATTGGTAGAAGGGTGACAGGAGGTTTGTCTTCGAAAAAAGGTTCTGAGAAAATCGGCTTAAGATGAGAAATCATATTTACTGTTCTTTCATGTAAAAATGAACGACTGATATTTTGCATTTTGAACGTCCTCCGAACTTTTGTTTGTAAATAAATTATACGAACAAACGGTTGAAAATTCAAGTTTAAATTTATTTTAGTTCGTGATAATCCAAGAAGAACGAAACTAGAGGGAGATATATAGTTAAATAAGTACTGGAAGTTTTGAATTTAAGATGAAAAAACACCAAAAACGATCAAATTTTCTATTCTTAGGTTTGATTGGAAATGAAATTAATTCATAATGGATGATGTAAATAATCGGATCATACTTTTATGGAGCGAAGGTCTTGAATTACGACGGTAAGTATTGCAAAATAAAAGGTAACACGTTCATGGTTAGGAGTTAATGATTAATGACAAAGCGCGGAATGCTGATAGTTTTATCCGGACCCTCCGGTGTTGGTAAAGGGACTGTTCGGAAGGCAATTTTTGATCAACCAGGAAATGATTTCCAATATTCGATTTCAATGACGACTCGCCAACCTCGTCCAGGTGAAAAAAATGGGGTTGATTATTTCTTCGTTTCAAAGGAAGAATTTGAAAAAAATATCCAGTCTGGACAGATGTTGGAATATGCCAAGTACGTTGACAATTATTATGGGACACCGTTAAAATACATTGATGAGACCTTAGATTCTGGAAAAGATGTTTTCCTTGAAATTGAAGTAAATGGGGCCATGCAAGTTCGTTCAAAACGGCCAGATGGAGTTTTCATTTTCTTAACGCCACCCGATTTAATGGAATTAAAGCAACGTCTAATTCATCGGGGAACTGATAGTATGGAAGTTATTAATAAACGCATTCATAAAGCTTTTTCTGAAATTGAAATGATGCAAAACTATGACTATGCGGTTGTAAATGATGAAGTTCCCAATGCAGTTGAGAAAATTAAGGAAATTATTCGGAGTGAACGTTTGCGGGTTCCACGGGTAATGCCAGATTACTTAGAAATGTTAGGAGATGCAAAACAATGATTTTATACCCTTCAGTTGATGAATTATTAAAGCAAGTTGATTCGCGGTATTCATTGATTATGCTTGCAAGTAAGCGGGCACATGAAATTGATAAATATCGTCTTGATAAGGATCGCGCGCAAGACTCTGATAAGCCAGTTGATTTGGAAATGGATAAGCCATTGCTACTTAACCACTATAACTCAACTAAGTCTGTCGGGATGGCGCTTGAAGAAATTGAAGCTGGGATGGTTTCAATTGACGATTCCGAGGATTAGAACCTGTTTGTTAGGTTTAACCACAATTAAATAATAAAGCGCTAGCGAATTTTGGATCGAAAAGAGTATTAAAGCTCCAAATAGCTTATACAAAGTAATTCATCCAGCCGTTAGCGCTTTTTGTGTAGTTATTAGATGCAAAAGGGGGATCAAAATGGCACGAATCGCCGTTTACGTAAGTGGAAGTGTAGCAACTTTTAAAGCTGTTAGTTTAGTCCGGATACTTCAAAAGCAAGGGCATGAAATTCGCGTTGGGATGACACCAGCTAGTAGGCATTTTGTTACCCCAAATACTTTTTATGCTTTAACTCACCAACCAGTTTTAACCGATTTATGGCAAACTAATCAAAGCCCAGTTCCTCATATTGAATTAGCGGACTGGACCGAACTAGCGTTAGTTGTTCCGGCAAGCGCTGATCTTATTGCTAAAATGGCAAATGGACTAGCTGATGATGCTGTTTCTAGTTCTTTGTTAGCAACAAAGGCACCCGTAATGCTTGCCCCCGCAATGAACAGTCAAATGTGGCTTAATCCCGCTACCCAGCGAAACTTAAAGCAACTTGTTTTGGATCAGAGGATTATTCTAACTCCAGAAACGGGGATGCTAGCGGAAGGTTATGTTGGGAAAGGGCGCATGATGGAGCCAGAAGAAATTGCTAGTCAGGTTGATAAATGGTTTGCCAATCAAAATCGCTTAGCAGGAAAGACAATTTTAGTTACGGCAGGTGGTACGCGCGAAGCAATTGATCCAGTCCGCTTCATTGGGAATCGTTCTTCTGGAAAAATGGGTTTGGCAGTTGTTCAGGCTGCTCTTGCAGCTGGTGCGAAAGTGATTGCAGTGATTGGCCAAGTTCAAGTTGAATTTCCTAATCACCCGAATTTAATGGTCAAAAAGGTTACCACAACCGCCGAAATGTTAGCAACAACAGCAGCTTCGTTTGAAAAAGCGGATGCTTTAGTGATGGCAGCAGCGGTTGCTGATTTCCGACCGGCAGTGGTTGCTGATCAGAAAATAAAAAAACAAATCAGCCAAGACGAGTTAACGATATCTTTGGTTAAAAATCCTGATATTTTAGCAACTTTGGGAGCAAAAAAGAATCATCAAATCGTGATGGGCTTTGCGGCTGAAACTAATGATTTACTTCAAAATGCTCAAGTCAAATTAGCTAAAAAACATGCCGACTATATCGTTGCTAATGATGTTAGTCAAGTTGGGAGTGGCTTTGGGGTTGCAACTGACCAAGTCACAATTTTGCAACCAAATCGGGCACCAGAAAAATGGCCACTATTAAGTAAGCAAGAAGTTGGGGAACGATTAATTAATATCCTGGCTAAGCGTTGGCAGCAAAGTAAATGATAGGAGGGTTCTTGGTTGCAAGTTGTTCAAGTAATTGTTGATGTCCCAACGATGCAAACAAACCGGCCGTATACTTATCGGGTTCCTGAAAGTTTAACCAACCAAGTAATGGTGGGGATGCGGGTAATTGTCCCCTTTGGTCGTGGTAAACGGGAGGTCCAAGGTTTTGTTGTTGATACCAACCCAGAGCAACCGTTTGATGGCGATTTGAAGGATATTATTGCGCTGATGGATTTAGAGCCAGTTTTAAATCCAGAGATGATTGCTTTGAGTCGTTGGTTAGCGAAGACAACTTATTCATTTTGGATAAGTTGTCTTTATGCGATGCTCCCAAATTTATTAAAGGCTAAGACCCACCGTCTTGTTCGCTTAACTGATGATGTCGCTGAAGCTGAACAATTAAATTTATTTGATGGCCAAGATTCCTTAGACCTAGCTGATGTTCAAAATGATCCTGATATTATGCACGAGCTTGTAAAACTACGACGGGCAGGCAAAATTAGGATTGAATATCAAGTTGAAGATCGTGCTAGGGCAAAAATGGTGGTTGCAATTCAGCCAAGCTTACAGTTTGAAGATTATGAAGAGCTATTGGCAGCAGTACCTAAAAACGCTAAAGCGCAAAAACGGCTTTTAGTCTATCTCCAACAGCAAACGGGGCAAACGATACCGTTGAAGTTAGCGCAGCAACAAACAGGGCTCTCCCCGGCAACTTTTACTCTTGGTGAAAAACGCGGTTGGTTAAAAAAAGTTAAGCTCGAGCAGTACCGAACTCCAATGACAAAAAGTTTAGAGCGAGACCAGCAAGTGACTTTAAATACCGACCAACAAGTTGCAGTGGATGCCCTTAACCAAGCAATTAAAACTGACCAATCACCAGTTTTTCTCTTAAAGGGAGTCACGGGAAGTGGTAAAACCGAAGTTTATCTAAGAGCAATCGAAACGGCGCTAGCAAGCCATCAAACAGCGTTGATGTTGGTACCTGAAATTTCTTTGACTCCGCAAATGGTTGGTCGCGTTCGTGCGCGGTTTGGTAAAAATGTTGCCATCTTACATTCAGCACTCTCAAACGGGGAAAGGTATGATGAATGGCGTCGGATTCAGATGGGACTAGTTGATGTCGTCGTTGGTACCCGTTCGGCAATTTTTGCTCCACTTAAGAAAATTGGCCTCATTATCTTAGATGAAGAACATGAAGTAAGCTATAAACAAGAAGATGCCCCACGTTATCAAGCTCGAGAAGTTGCTAAATGGCGTGCCAAATATCATCATGCAACGGTTTTGCTAGGTTCGGCCACTCCAAGTCTTGAAAGTTATGCTCGAGCAAAAACTGGTAATTATCATCTTTTAACCTTACCGCACCGGGTAAATCAGCAACCGTTACCCCCAATTCAAATTGTAGATATGCGTCAAGAACCCCGGCAAGGGGGCGAAAGTAATTTTTCCCAAATTTTATTGGCACGGTTAAATGATCGTCTCCAAAAAGGTGAACAAAGCATTTTACTATTGAATCGACGTGGCTTTTCATCTTTCATGATGTGTCGAGATTGTGGATTTGTTTTGAAGTGTCCCAATTGTGATATTTCGTTAACTTTACACTTGAGTTCGCATAGTATGAAGTGTCATTATTGCGGGCATGAGGAAGCTATTCCTCGCTTTTGCCCAAACTGCCATAGCCAAGAAATTCGTTATTACGGTACAGGAACCGAAAAGGTCCAAGCAGAGTTAAATAAGTTACTTCCGGCGGCCCGGATTATCCGAATGGACGTAGATACTACTCGCCGGAAAGGTATGCACGAAAAATTACTGCAGCAATTTGGTAACCATCAAGCTGATATTTTGTTAGGGACACAAATGATTGCCAAGGGGTTAGATTTTCCTCAAGTAACTCTGGTGGGAGTTCTTAATGCCGATACTGGCCTTGATTTGCCAGACTTTCGCGCAAGTGAACGAACTTTCGATCTATTATCCCAGGTTAGCGGTCGAGCTGGGCGGGCAGATAAAAATGGTGAGGTAATTATCCAGACCTATAATCCGGATAATTATGTCCTTCAATTAGCGCAGAAAAATGACTATGATGCTTTTTTTGCAACCGAAATGCGAATTCGTCAACAAGCACAGTACCCACCCTACTTCTACACGGTTCGGTTAATGGCAAGTGATCCTCAAGAAGTTGTAGCTGCTAAGTTAATCCAAGCAGTTAGTGAACGCTTGAAAACAAGCCAATTAGCAACTGATACGGTAATGTTAGGGCCAACTCCACGCCCAATTGCCCGGACCCAAAATCGGTATTATTATCAGATTGTACTTAAATATCGTCACGATCCGACTTTGATTACGACATTAACGCAATTGGCCCATGAAACTCAAGCAAAGGGAAATTTACGTTTCATGATCGATCCAGATCCCCAATACTTTATGTGAATTATTTTGAAAGGAATGATAATCTTGACATCAGTTATTTTTATGGGAACGCCCCAGTTTGCGGTTCCAATTCTTCAAGCTTTATTAGATGATGATCGTTATTCTGTTAAGGCAGTGTTGACGCAACCCGACCGACGGGTTGGACGTAAACATAAATTGACAGCTTCACCAGTTAAACAATTAGCAAGTCAAGCGGGAATTCAAATTTTTCAACCAGAAAAGTTGATAAAAAGTGAAGAACTAGAAGCGTTGATTAATCTTCATGCAGACCTAATTATTACAGCTGCTTATGGTCAATTTTTACCATCCCGTTTGCTAGAATCGGCCGAAATTGCAGCAATTAATGTGCATGGGTCATTGTTGCCAAAATACCGTGGCGGGGCCCCGATTCAATATGCGGTGATGAATGGTGATGCTGAAACTGGGGTTTCAATCATGTACATGGTCAAGAAAATGGATGCTGGAGATGTGATTGCGCAACGGGCAATTCCAATTGAAGCAACTGACGATGCTGGTACGATGTTTGAAAAGTTAAGTTTACTTGGGCGGAATTTGCTAATGGAAGTTTTACCAGACTTAATTGCTGGAAAAATTAAAGCCGTTCCACAAGCCGAAGACCAAGTTGTATTTTCTCCAAACATCACAACTGAGCAAGAGTGGATTGACTATACTTTACCTGCTCGTTTAATTGACGCTAAGGTTCGGGGCTTACGGCCCAAACCACTTGGTAAAATGATGATCGATGGGGTGGCAACAAAATTAATTGATGTAACTCCGCTCGCTGAACAGACTCAACAAGCACCGGGGACCATTGTGCGGGTTGAAAAGCATGCTTTAGTAATCGCAGCAGGTAATGGAACAACTTATCGAATTAATCAGTTAAAGCCAGCAGGAAAGCCTGCTATGGAAATTACGGCATATTTGAATGGTCACCAAGGACTTGAGGTTGGGAGACAAATCATTACTAATGGTAAACATTAAACAATCACCACGGAATTTAGCAGTTACGGTTTTAGAGCGGGTTATTAATAAACAAGCATATTCAAACCTTGAGTTGAATCAGATTATTCAACAGGCTAAGTTAAGTGTTGCCGATAAGCATTTGTTAACTAATCTGGTATACGGAACTTTACAACATCGCTTAACCCTTGAAAATTGGTTAAAACCATTTGTTAAACGGGAACCAGTTCCATGGGTAAGGGAATTATTATTAATCACCCTCTACCAATATCATTATTTAAAACGGGTTCCTGATTTTGCAGCGACAAATGAGGCAATTGAAATTACAAAGTTTCGTGGCCATGGTAACCAAGGATTGCGAAAGTTTGTAACTGGAGTGTTACATGCTGTTTTACGAAGTGACTGGCCAGATCTGACAACAATTGAGGATCCAATTGAACAATTGAGTCTGACCGCTAGCTTGCCACTTTGGTTAACGAAAAAATTAGTTGATGAAAATGGCCTTCTAGAAGCGCAAAAAATTGGAAAGGCAATTAATGATCCTGCCCGCTTAAGCATTCGCGCCAATCGGCAAAAGGGAACAGTTGGGCAAATTACTGACCAATTAGCGATGGAAGGAATAACAACAATTCCAAGTCAAGTGGCTGCGGATGGCTTAATTGTGACTAAAGGGGATCTCCTCGGGAGCCAAGCTTTTCGTTCTGGATTGGTAACGGTCCAGGATGAGAGTGCGATGTTAGCAGTTGAAGCAATGGCGGCGGCAATTGATTTAAAAACTGCTAATTTAGTTTTGGATGCCTGTAGTGCTCCGGGAGGAAAAACCGGTCAGTTAGCTGCACAAGTTGAAAACGGTAAAGTGATTGCTTTAGATATTCACCAACATAAGGTCAAACTAATCAAGAAGAATATGGCAAGACTGGGTCTAAGTGATCGCGTAGTTGCAAAGCAAAATGATGCCAGGGATTTAACTTTTTTGGCTGATCAAACGTTAGATGCAGCCTTGGTTGATGCGCCATGTAGTGGGATGGGCCTGTTGCGGCGGAAACCCGAAATTCGCTACCAAAAACAATTTAGTGATAGTCAGCAATTGCATAAAATTCAAACAACAATTTTAGATGCAGTGGCCCCAAAAATAAAAAAGGGCGGTATAATAATTTATAGCACGTGCACAATTCTCCATGAAGAGAATGATGAAACGGTCGTTGCTTTTTTGACAACGCACCCTAATTTTGCCTTAGAAAAGACGCAAACGGCACGGGCTTTAAAAACTGACCGAGCAACGAAGACACTGACAATCCTCCCTAGCGACTATGGTTCGGATGGGTTCTTCATTGCAACCCTCAGGCGGAAAAACTAGAAGGGAAATTTACAGTCACATGAAAGTTGATTACTTATCTGATATCGGCCGTCAACGGTCGCAAAACCAAGACCGTGTAGCGCTACTCAAAAATGGTAAGCGTCAATTGGCGGTTATTGCTGATGGAATTGGCGGTAATCGTGGCGGTGATGTCGCAGCAGAATTAACTGTTCAGTTGCTTGGTCAAAATTTTAGCAAGAGTGCACCAAAAACGGTTAAGCATGCTAAAAAATGGTTACAAGATCAAGTTACCCTTGCTAATCAATTATTAATAAAAAAATCACATGAAAAAATTAATTACCAGGGAATGGGGACAACGATGGTAGCAGCAATTTTCCTTGGCAATGGAATTGTTGTCGTTGCAAATATTGGCGATAGCCGGGGTTATATTCTCCATGATCATGAATTAACCCAAATCACTAATGATCATTCCTTGGTAAATGAATTGGTTAAGAATGGTGATATTACCGAACAACAGGCGCGTCGGTCACCTCAAAAGAATATTATTACCCGGGCAATTGGAATTTCAGCAGATGCAGAAATTGACGTTAACGCCTTTACCTTAGAGCTCGGTGATCAATTATTACTATGTTCAGATGGTTTATCTAAAATGGTTGAACACCAAAAATTAACGGCCATTTTGTTGAATAAGGATGCGACCGTCACTGAGAAATGTCAGACGTTAGTTGAACAAGCCAACCAAGCCGGTGGCCTTGATAATATCACTGTCTTAGTCAGCGAATTTGACCAAGAAAGGGATTAATATGAAGCCCGGATACAAGCTTAATAACCGGTACCGGATTCTCCGTCCACTCGGTGAGGGTGGAATGGCAAATGTTTATTTAGCTTATGACCAGGTCCTTGAACGAAAAGTTTCAGTTAAGCTACTACGTTTAGATTTACGAGATGATCCAAAAGTTCAACGGCGATTTGAACGAGAAGCCTTAGCTGCAACCCAATTAAACGATCCCCATATTGTTGGGGTTTATGATGTTGGTGCTGACCACGGCATGCAATACATGGTCATGCAGTATGTTGAAGGAACGGACTTAAAAGCTTTTATTAAACAAAATTACCCAATTCCACTTCCACAAGTGGTTGATATTATGGAGCAAGTATTGTCTGCCGTAGAAACGGCCCACCAACACGGAATAATCCACCGGGACTTAAAACCCCAAAATATATTAATTGATGAAGATAAAAATATAAAAATTACTGACTTTGGAATTGCAATGGCATCAACTGCTAATTCGCTTACTCAAACGAATACGTTAGTTGGCTCTGTTCACTATTTGTCACCGGAACAAGCGCGCGGAAGTATTGCGACAAAACGGTCGGACATTTACTCGTTGGGGATTATTCTGTTTGAATTACTAACGGGGCATGTTCCCTTTGAAGGCGAGACAGCAGTAGCAATTGCTTTGAAACACTTTCGAGATGAGATTCCGTCGGTTCGCGATACAAATCCTGCGATTCCACAGCCATTGGCAAACGTCGTCTATAAAGCAACTGCCAAGTCACCGCAACAGCGTTATGCTAGTGCAGCTGAAATGGCTAAAGACTTGCAAACCGCATTAAATCCAGGGCGAGAAACTGAACCGCGGTTTAAGGAACATGATTCTTATGATGATGAAACACGGGTACTGGACCTGAATGAGATTAAAGTTGCTAGTCGCCAGCAAGCGACGGAAAAAGATGGTGAGAATGATGACACAAAGGCAATCACACCATTACCGAAAAAGCAGCATATTAATCGTTTGAAACTGGGATTAGGAGTTATTGCTACTTTAATTGTGATTGCCATTGCCGGATTATGGTATTTTAGTCGCCCGGTTGACGTTCCTGATTTAACTGGTCAAACTCCGGCTGAAGCGAAAACAACTCTTGCAAAACATCACCTCCGAGTTGGTAAGCTTAGTTCCTCGTTAAGCGCTACTACGCCAAAAGGTGAGGTAATTCGTTCGACAAGTGGAGATAAGGTCCGCGTTGGAAAGAAGGTTGACCTCCTAATAAGTGATGGGGTTGAACAGTGGAAAATGAAAGATCTTGTTGGGACCTCAGCGGATAACACTCAAGAACGCCTAGAAAATCTTGGCTTTACGGTTAAGGTTAAGAATGTTTATTCCGACAAAGTCGCTAAGGGTCAAGTCATTAAACAAAACGTTTCAGCTGGTGAAACAATTAAGCCAAGTCAAAAGACCGTTATTTTAACCGTAAGTAAGGGCCGAAAACAGATAAAGATTCCAAACTTTAAAAACAGGGACATTAAAGATGTCCAAGAATTTGCTAATAAGCATGGTTTACAATTAACGGAAACAAAGAAGACTTCGACTTCGATTGCAACTAATCGGGTAATGTCGCAAACCCCAAAGGCGGGGAGTACCCTAGAAGAAGGGGATACCCTTACGGTTACCGTTGCTTCATCAGGCGATCAATTAAAGACGACGAACATTCAGATTAGTATTCCTTTTGACGGTAACGGTGGTAGAAAGGAAAACCGGGTTCAGGTTTACATTAGTGATGCCTACCACAATCTAACAATGGAATACCAAGACATCACGATCAACCAAGAAACCGTAATTTATGTTCCATTTACGTTGAGAAATAATGAAACTGGTTCTTATAAAGTGATTCGGAATGGTCGGACGATTATGAGTGCCACTAATATTACGGGTTAGACTAAGGAGGTAATTTTTGAAAACTGGAATTATTCAACAATCATTAAGTGGATTTTATGATATTTTAGCTGATGACAAGGTTTATCGAACCCGGGCACGGGGAAATTTTCGAAAAAAAGGTCAAAAACCACTTGTTGGTGACCGGGTTGAATTTAGCGAGGAAGGTTACCTTTTAAAAATCTTGCCGCGGAAAAATGCCCTTGTTCGTCCTCTAGTAGCGAATGTTGATGTCGCTGTAGTGGTAACAGCGGTAACCGAGCCAGAATTTTCGGCTAATTTACTGGATCGGCAATTAGTCGCATTGGCATGGCAGGGGGTTCCAGCCTTACTGTATTTTTCTAAAACTGATTTATTAACTCCTGAAAAATATGCCACTGTCGCGAAAGTTGCGACTGGTTATCGTAATGTTGGTTATCAAGTATGGCTAGATCCCCAACCATTCGCTTCGACCACGCTAGCACAACTAACCGCTGAGTTAAAGGGGAAGGTTGTTACCATGATGGGACAGACTGGCGCTGGAAAATCAACCTTATTGAATCACCTAGTTCCAAGTTTAAATTTAAAAACGGGTGAAATTTCAAAAGCCTTAAAGCGGGGGCGCCATACGACTCGAACGGTTAGTCTATTATCGGTAAATGGGGCGTTAGTGGCTGATACACCTGGGTTTTCTTCATATGAAGATTTTCCAATGACAATTGATGATTTGCCGAATCTTTTTTATGAATTTAAAGCGTTAGCGCCACAGTGCAAGTTCCGGGGATGTCGTCATTTAAAAGAACCGGGTTGCGCCGTGAAAAGCGCGCTTGAAGATGGTAAAATAATGCAGTCGAGGTATGATGATTATTGTCAGTTTCATGATTTAATCATTAACCAAAAGCCAAATTACTAAGAGCGAGGAGAGTTTCTTATGATTAAAGTTGCACCGTCAATTTTGAGTGCTGATTACGTTAATTTGCAAAAGGATATTGAAAAGGTCGATAAGGCAGGAGCTGAATATCTTCATATTGATGTGATGGATGGGTCTTTTGTTCCAAGTATTTCTTATGGACCAAACTTTGTAAAGGCCATTCGTCCAATTACCAAGATGGTGTTGGATGTTCATTTGATGGTCCAAAACCCAGAACATATTTTGCCAGCCTTTATTGATGCTGGAGCTGATATTATTGGGGTACAGGTCGAAGCAACCCAACACATTCACCGGGCTTTGCAAATTATCAAAAACGGTGGAGTTAAGGCTGAAGTTGTTATTAATCCTGGGACGCCAGTTGAGATGATCAAGCCAGTGCTTCATATGGTTGACCAAGTTTTAGTGATGACGGTTAACCCTGGTTTTGGAGGGCAAAAGTTCCTTCCCGAAACGGTCGCAAAGATTGCGGAACTTAACCAAATTAAGCAAGAAAAGGGTTATGATTTCGACATTGAAATTGATGGTGGGGTTAACAACGAAACGGTTGTTGACTGCTACAAAGCTGGAGCCACAGTTGCAGTTGCTGGTTCATACGTTTACAATGCTGATGATCCGGCAGAACGGATTAATGCTTTAAAAGAAGCTACTAAGTAATAATTAAAGGTTGGGCCGTGGATTTGGACCAGCCTTTTTGAGATGGAGGGTGGAAATGATGCAGCCAATAAATATTATGGTTGGCGGTCCCGCAAGTGAAATTCCGCTTGATGAAATGGAGAAACATCGTGGTGAAACTTGGATTGGCGCTGACTTTGGTGCAACTTTCTTGCTAAACCACGGAATTATTCCACAAATTGCAATTGGGGATTTTGATTCAACATTTCCCAAGACCATGGAGAAGCTAAAAAATGCGGTAACTGAAATTCGTCGTTTTCCACCCCAAAAAGATTATACGGATACCCAGTTAGCAGTTAAGGTAGCGCTCACTGAATTTCAGGCTGACCAGATTAATTTGTTTGGGGCAACTGGTGGTCGATTAGATCAACTACTTTCAAACCTAATGTTTCCGTTAATGGCAGAATTTCAAGCTGTAATTCCTAAATTAGTGATTATTGATCAACAAAATGAAATGCGGTATTATTTGCCTGGTAAATATGAAATTCGAAAGCGACCAGGAATGAAATATCTGGCATTTGTTAATTTAACGGCGGTTACTGGTTTGACCCTACCGGACGAAAAATATAAGTTACAAAACTTTGACGCTAAAATTCCAATCTCCTGGTCGAGTAACGAATTTGATGGTTTAGTAAATCACTTTTCGTTTAACTCAGGAGTTGTTGCCGTAATTCAAAGCCGAGACAGCTTGGCAACAGCACCGCGCTTACGATAAAATGATAAAATTCAAGTGTCAAGTGAAAATACTTGAAAGAAAAGTATTGAAAAGTACGCATTGCTATGGTAAATTATTTAGGTGAGTTACAGCGCTTAGGCGCTACTGAGAAAATTGATGAGGAGAGGAGGGTCCCCAGATGGCTAAGGATTTTATTACCGGCAAACGGACACGCTTCGGTAACAAGCGTTCACACGCCCTGAACTCAAGTCGTCGTAGCTGGAAGCCAAACTTGCAAAAAGCAACCATTTTAGTAAATGGTAAGCCAAAGAAGGTTTACGTTTCAGCCCGTACGCTGAAGTCGGGTAAGGTTACCCGCGTTCATTAAAAAATATTGCCGTCCCCGCGGGCGGCTTATTTTTTTATTATTAAGGTAATTAGGTGAGATCAACATTAATCAAGCAAACTTTTTAAAGTTCCGCATCTATGGTAATATGATGTTGACTTTGAGAAAAAAAGGGGGCCATTTTCATGGCAGTAAAGATTAAAACAAAGGCTGGAATGATTGACATTGCAAATGATGTTATCTCCACGGTCGTTGGGGGAGCCGCCACTGATAACTATGGTGTCGTTGGAATGGCCAGTCGTAATCCATTGAAAGATGGTGTTAACTTAATTTTGCAAGGCGATAACTACAGTAAAGGAGTCGTCATTAAGCAAGATGCGAATGGAATCGCAGTGGAAGTAAATATTATTGTTGGCTTTGGCACTAAGATTTCAGAAGTTTCTAAGAGTGTTCAACAAAAAGTAAAGTATAACCTTGAATCAATGCTTGGAATTACTGCAAACAAAGTAAATGTTTGCGTCCAAGGAGTTCGGGTGTTAGGTGACGATTAGTCGATAGCTGGAGGAATTTATTTTGGTAGTTACTACAATTACTAACTTGGAATTTGGTAAGATGGTGCAAGCCGCCGCTGCTAAATTAAATCAACAGGCTGAGTTTATTAACTCCTTAAATGTTTTCCCAGTTCCAGATGGTGATACGGGAACAAATATGAGTATGTCAATGACCAGCGGAGCAAAGTACGAGCGAGAAGCCACAAGTACGGCCGTTGGTGAATTAGCATCTGCAGTTGCCAAGGGCCTTTTAATGGGAGCTCGGGGAAACTCAGGAGTTATTTTGTCGCAAATTTTTCGAGGATTTGCTAAGGGATGTGAAGCCAAGGTAACCCTAAGTGCCAAGGAATTTGTTGACGCATATGCTAATGGGGCTAAGACGGCTTACAAGGCGGTTATGAAGCCAACCGAAGGGACAATCTTAACCGTTGTCCGTGAATCAGCGCAAGCAGGTTTAAATAAGGTTAAAGAAAGTGATGATTTGGTCGTCATTTTAAAGGCAATTGTGGAAGCTGCTGATGTGGCTCTTGAAAAGACCCCTGATTTGTTACCAGTTCTTAAGGAAGTTGGTGTTGTTGATTCTGGTGGTCAAGGTCTTGCTTTTGTTCTCCATGCCTTTTATGGTGCCTTAACGGGTGAAGAAATTGAAACCGAAATTCCTGACAATGCTCAGATGGATGAAATGATTAATGCCAAGCACCATCAAAGTGCACAGGGAAAGTTAAATCCGGAAGATATCAAGTATGGCTACTGCACCCAAATGATGGTTCGCATCGGGAAGGGAAAGCAGGTTACTCAAAGGTTTGACTATAAAACTTTCTACGACTATCTTGCTAAACTTGGTGATAGCCTGTTAGTTATTAATGATGATGAAGTTGTTAAGGTACACGTGCATACTGAACATCCAGGGAAAGTTTTAACTTGGGGTCAACAATTTGGTGATCTTCAAACGGTGAAGATCGATAATATGCGGTGGCAACAAGAAGAAATCATGAAGGATGATGATCCAACGCCGGTTGAAGTAGCCCAAGAAGCTAAGGATGAAGTTCCAGCGGAAACAGCTGTGATTGCAGTTGCTTCGGGTGATGGAATTTCAAAGCTTTTGAAGAGTTTAGGAGTCACCCATGTGATTACTGGTGGGCAAACGATGAATCCAAGCATTCAAGATATCACAGATGCAATTAATCAGTCAGGTGCTAAGCAGGCTTTGGTTTTACCTGATAACGGAAACATCTTTATGGCTGCGGAGCAAGCAGCCGAAGTTGCTGAAATCCCGATTAAGATTGTTCATACTAAGACAATTGCTCAAGCAATGAGTGCTTTACTCGAATATAATCCAGAAGCAAATTTGGTGGATAACCAAAAGGCGATGGAAAGTGTACTTGAAAATGTTGCTAGTGGTGAAGTTACCGTTGCTGTTCGCGATACTCAATTAAATGGCAAGACAATTAAGAAAGATGATTACATGGGAATTGTTGATGGCAAGATTGTCGCCGTTGAAAAAACGATTGAGGATGCTGCAGAGGCAATGGTTACTTCAATGCTTGATGAAGATAGCGAAATCGTAACGATTCTTTATGGCGCTGATGGTGATCAAGCAGGGGCCGAAACTTTGAGGAAAAAGATCCTAGCTCAAGACGATGAACTTGATGTTCAAATTTATGAGGGAGATCAACCAGTATATCCATACTTAATTTCGGTCGAATAGAACCAGCTAGATTAGCAGCCGGGTGGTAAGCGAGTGTTTACAGCCCGGCTGCTTGCCGTTATAAAACTCTGCTAGGGGGTGAGACATTGAAATCATTGCAAGATCCAGTAACAACTTTAAAAGGAGTAGGACAAAAACGAGCTGAACAGTTGGCAACGCTTGGAATTGAGACAATTGAAGATTTGCTCATGCATTATCCGAGTCGTTATGATGATTTTGCACCAACTAATTTGGAAACAACGGTTGATAAGCAAAAGGTTACAATCCATGGGACCGTTGTTTCCGAACCAGTGTTAAGTCGTTTTGGCTATCGAAAAAATCGTCTTAGTTTTCGGCTCCAAACCGGTCAGCAAGTGGTGATGGTGGTATTTTTTAATCAACCTTATTTTAAAGAGCGTTTAACGTTAAATGGAGATGTGACCGTCCTGGGAACCTGGAACCAAGGTCGTCAACAAGTAATAGGGTCAAAATTATTGGTGGTTAATCCTGGTGAAGAGACGATTGGAACCATTTATCCGGCAAATAAACATGTCCGGCAGACGACGATCCGCCAATTAATCGAACTTGCTTATACCCAATATCGGAATGTGATTGCAACGCTACTCCCACTGAAAATCCGACAACGTTATCAACTATTGGATCGGGCAACGATGTTTCAATGGGTGCACTTTCCTAAAACTAGCGATCAAGCTCGCCAAGCTCGGCGAACAGCCGCCTATGAGGAGTTTTATTTATTTCAACTACGTTTACAATCGATGCGTCTCGCCCGGCGAAAGGCTGATGGTACCCAACTTCTGTACAATAACGATGAATTACGCGCTTTTATTCGAACCATTCCGTTTGAATTAACGAAGGCCCAAAAACGGGTAGTTAATGAGATTTGTCGCGATTTACGAAGTCCTTTTCAGATGAATCGTCTTTTACAAGGGGATGTTGGGAGTGGAAAGACGATTGTAGCGGCAATTGCCATTTATACCACGATCTTAACTGGCTATCAGGCTGCTTTGATGGCACCAACCGAAATTTTAGCTGCTCAGCACGCTGAAAAGTTAGCAAAAGTTTTCGAAAATACCCCAGTAAACGTTGCTTTATTGACGGGTTCTTTAACAGCTAAACAACACCAAGCTTTAGCAGACCAAATCGCAGCCGGCCAATGCAATTTAATTATTGGAACCCACGCTTTGATTCAAGATCAGGTGGAATTTGCTAATCTTGGTCTAGCAATCATCGATGAACAACACCGCTTCGGGGTTGATCAACGGAAATTGTTGCGAGAAAAAGGTGACCATCCCAATATTCTTGCCATGACGGCTACACCGATTCCCCGAACCCTTTCAATCACCGCATATGGTGAAATGGACGTTTCCGTAATTGATGAGCTACCAGCAGGACGAAAAACAATCAAGACTACCTGGCTAAAAAGCGATCAATCGGAAGCAGCATTGGACTTTTTACGGAAGCAACTCGCTCAAGGGGCGCAAGTTTATGTAGTCAGTCCCCTAATTGAAGAATCAGAAAAGTTGGATGTGCAGAATGCAACGGCTTTGTATGAGCAGTTTGCCGACCGGTTTGCTCCAAAGTACCAAGTTGGCCTGTTACATGGGCGGATGACTAATGATGAAAAAGAAGCGGTTATGGCTGATTTTCAGGCAGGTAAAATCCAAGTTCTGGTTGCCACCACGGTCATCGAGGTTGGGGTTGATAATCCAAATGCTACGGTGATGGTAATTTATGATGCTGATCGGTTTGGATTAGCACAACTTCATCAACTACGTGGTCGGGTTGGCCGGGGAGTTCGTCAATCATATTGTCTCTTAGTTGCTGATCCCAAAACGCCTGAAGGAAAAAAGCGAATGGAGACGATGGTGGAGACGACAGATGGTTTTATTGTTGCCCAGCGAGATCTTGAGTTAAGGGGATCCGGTGATGTTTTAGGAAAGAAACAATCTGGAATGCCAGATTTTAAAATTGGTGATCCAGTTGGTGACCTAAAAATGATGCAGTATGCTCGGCAAGATGCTCTTGATTTACTTGAACAGCCTGGTTGGGATCAACGTGACGAAAATCAGCCACTTGTTCTATACTTAAGAAGTCAAAATTTAAAAACTCACTTTGATTAGGGTGAGAGATGGAGGAAAAATGATGAAAATTGCAGTTGATGCAATGGGCGGCGACAATGCGCCAAAGGTGATTATCGAAGGAATTGAGCAAGCCCGGGATCAACACCCGGATCTTGAATTCATGCTGTTTGGGGATGAACAAGCGGTAAAATCGCTCATTCAAAATCAAGAACGAATTCAAATTATTCCGACTAGCCAAGAAATTGAAATGGGAGAAGAACCGGTGCGGGCAATTCGGAAAAAGAAGGATTCTTCTTTGGTTCAAGCAGCAATGGCGGTCAAGCGTGCGGATGCTGATGCCTTCTTTTCCGCTGGAAATACGGGGGCGATTTTAGCAGCTGGTTTGTTATTAATTGGTCGGATTAAGGGAATTGACCGGCCTGGCTTAACCAGTGTGTTGCCAATCGCAATACCGAATGATGAAGGAACGAAGCGGTTTATCTACCTTGATTCTGGGGCAAATGCTGAATCAAAAGAAAAAAATTTGGTTCAATTTGCGCAACTTGGTCGTTTTTATGCCCAAAAAGTTCTGGGAATTAAGAATCCACGAATTGCACTCCTTAATAACGGGGCGGAAGTTGATAAGGGTGACACCTTCCATAAAGAAGTTCACCAATTACTAGCCCAAGCGGGTGACCTGAACTTTGTTGGCAATATTGAATCAGGCGATTTACTTTATGGTAAAGCTGATGTTGTCGTTTCTGATGGTTGGACCGCCAATGCTGCTCTAAAGGCGACTGAAGGAACCGCCAAGGTGCTTTTAAAGTTAATTAAAGATGGTATTCTTGGTGGAGGGCTCCGGGCTAAATTAGGTTATTTATTCCTAAAGCCAGTCTTTAAGCAAATCGCTAAGGTAATGACGCCTTCAAACTATGGTGGGGCAGTTTTGTTGGGAATCCAAGCACCAGTAGTAAAGGCCCATGGAGCAGCCGATAAAAAAGCGGTTGTTTCTACGATTGACCAAATCTATACCATGCTTCAATCAAAGGTGGTTGATGAGACGGTTGCCTACTTTAAACCAGAAGAAGATAAGTAAACCGTGGACAAGTTGTAGAAAAACTAATAAAATAAAGAGGTTAGTTTAATTATTATCAAGAGGTTTAATGAGAATGGATAAGAAAGAAATCTTTAATCAAATTGCGGCAATTGTATCCGATCATTTTGATATTGACCGCGCAAAGATTACGGAAGATTTAAATCTTAAAACAGATTTAAACGCTGACTCAATTGACTTTGTTGAATTTGTTCTCGAAGTAGAAGATACTTTTGGGGCCCAAATTGACGATAGTGAAGCTGAAAAGTTAAGTACAATTGGCGAAGTAGTTGACTACATCGCTGCTCACCAAAAGTAAGAATGCAAAAGTTGGGTCGCGATGGAGGGAACTTCGTCGGGGCCTTTTTCTAACAATCGAATTAAGCTAGATTCAATTTGTGAGATGGGTGGAAATGTTTCGGCCTATCTCAGAGGCGAAATCGGAAAGGAAATTATGATTACAGAACTACAAGCCTATTTAAAGGATGAATTTGGAATTGACTTTAATGATCCAAGTTTATTGGCCGAAGCTTTTACCCAAGCTTCATATGTTAATGAACATCCTAAAGAACACTTAAAGTTTTACGAACGGATCGAATTTTTGGGAGATGCAGTTCTCCAATTGTTTGTTTCGGAGTACATTTATCGTCGCTATCCTGAATTACCGCAAGGACGGCTAACCCGTTTACGAGCAGCAATGGTTTGTGAGGATAGTTTTTCTAAGTTTGCCCTTGAATGTCATTTTGATCAATATATTCGCTTAGGTCATGGCGAAGAACTTGCAGGAGCAAGAAAACGACCAAGTTTATTATGTGATATTTTTGAATCTTTCATTGGTGCCTTGTACCTTGACCAGGGGCGGCCAGCAGTTGAAAAGTTTATTCAACGGGTTATTTTCCCTAAACTAGATCAAGGTTGGTTTGACCATGCTGTTGATGCTAAAACCAGCTTGCAGGAATTCTTACAACGGAATGGTGACGTTGAGATTGAATACCATCTTTTGCATGAAGGGGGGAGTGAAAACGAACCCGTCTTCACTGTTAGTGTAAGCGCTAATGGAAAGCAAATTGGTGAAGGAACTGGTTCGTCTAAAAAGCATGCAGAAATGGCCGCAGCGCAAGTAGCATTACAAGCGTTACGGCAAATTAAAAAGTAGGGGAATTAAATGCGATTAATTTCACTAGAAGTCGATGGATTTAAATCCTTCGCCGAAAAAACGGTAATTAAATTTCAGCCTGGAGTAACTGGGATCATTGGGCCAAATGGTAGTGGAAAAAGTAACGTCATTGAAGCCATCCGGTGGGTAATGGGTGAACAATCAGCCAAAAGCCTTCGGGGTGAAAAAATGGTCGATGTAATCTTTAATGGTGCAAAAGACCGGGCCCCTTTAAATCGGGCAGTGGTTAAACTAACCTTAGACAATAGTGACCATTTTCTAAACACCCCATATACTGAAGTGACGGTTACCCGAAAATTATTCCGTTCAGGTGAGAGTGAGTATCTCATTAACGGCCAAAATGTCCGGTTAAAAGATTTAGTTAACCTGTTTATTGAATCTGGAATTGGGAAAGAATCGTTTGCGGTTATTTCTCAGGGCCGGGTTTCCGAAATTTTTAACGGTAAGCCAAGTGATCGACGGAAAATGATTGAGGCAATTGCTGGGGTTGGTAAATATAAAGCCGACAAGGAAACTGCTCAAAAACGGTTGACTGAAACAAATAATAATTTGAACCGGGTTAACGATATTATCCATGAGTTAAAGCAACGCTTAGATCCGTTGGAAGAACAAAGTGCTCTTGCCCAGGATTATTTAGCTCAGAAGCAAAAGCTTGATCAATTTGATCGAACAGCAACAGTCCGAGAAATTCTAGGGGCTCAAGAACAACTTAAGCAAGTTCGAGCTGAAAAAGTAGCAGCTGAAAAACTTGCAGCTGATTACGAAAAACGAGTCCATGCGGCCAATGCGATGACGACCCAACTTCAACAGCAACGACAAGCCTTGATTAAGCAAAAGGATCTTGTTCAAGCCAAGGTATTGCAATTAACGCAGGGTCTTGGTGAATTACAAAATAGTCAATCGCTCGCCCAGGTAAAACGGGAACAGCAAGATCGGGAGTTAGATCGGCTAAAAAAAGAAGCAAGGGCAATTCAAGAAAAAATCGAGCAAGTTAATGAACAGTTAACAGCGGTACAAAAGACAGTCACCGATCATCACAAGAAGGTAAATCAAGCTGAAGTTAATTTGAATGGTTTGGGCCTAAAAGACGCTCAAACCCGGCAAGCAAAGTTACGGGAAGAAGTGGCTGACTTACGTGAGCAACAAGTTGATCAATTACAACAATTAACGACCTTGCATAATCAGCAAACCTTCTTAAAGCAATCGCAAAGTCGTGGTCAAAACCAAGCTGATCAGGTTCAGGCTGATTTAACGATGCATAAAAGACAACTCGGTAAGCTTGAGGGGGAGTTAGCTGACCAAAAGAACGCTGTTCGAAAGCAAGTAGAACATTTAATAAGTGCCAAGGATGCAGTTGAAGCTTTGCAAACTGAACTAACGCAAGTTCAACGAAAATATGAGCAAGCGCAAAAAGATTGGTATCAATCATTGGGTACTTTGCATTCTCAAGAAGCGCGAGTTAAGAACTATCAAGCAATGGCAGCTGATTATACCGGTTACTTTTATGGTGTTCAAAATGTGCTACGAAATCGTGAACAATTTAAAGGTTTATTCGGGCCGGTTAGTGAGCTCATCACGGTTCCAAAACAGTATACGCAAGCGATTGAAACTGTCTTGGGTAGTCAGCTTCAACAATTAGTTGTTGATAGCCAACAAACTGGGAAAGCAATTATTACTTACCTCACTCGGACGAGAAGCGGTCGGGTAACAATTTTGCCACTTGATACTTTACGGGGCGGATTTGTTCCCCCGGTTTATCAAACTGTTGCTAACCACCCAGGAGTATTGGGACGAGCAATGGAACTCATTCAGTTTGCACCTAAGTTTGAGGTTGTAATGTCGCATTTACTAGCTACGACGGTGGTTGTTGATAATTTGGATCATGCAACCGAGGTTGCTCGTCAAAGCCGCCATCAACTCCGGATCGTTACCCTCGCAGGTGAAATGATTAATGCTAGTGGGGCAATGACTGGGGGAAAGGCAAAACAACAAAAGGTCGGTCTCTTGACGCAAAAAGAACGACAACAAGAATTTGAAGTTGCAGTCGATGCAGCCAAAGAGGCTAGCCAAAAAGCTGAGGTGATGGTTCATACCCTCCAAACAAAACGGCAAACTATCCAATCTCAAGGAAATCAAGCAGTTGAAAATGTTCAAAATATACAATTGGCCTTAGAAAATGATCGTAATCAGCTTAACGCCATACAAAATCGGGTTACGACGCTTAAGCGCCAAATTGAAGCCTTGAAATTGCAAACCAATCAGCGCGATACGGAACATAACCAATTTGAAAGTGAGTATCGGTCAACGCAGGTGGCAGCTGAAAAACTAGAAGATCAATTAGCCCAAACAAAGCAAATAATTGCTGATAAAGAGGCTTTGATTAATAAGTTAGCTAATGAATCGGCGGACCAAGCTGAAAATCGGCATCATTTTGAACAGGCGCTTGCAGTTGAAAAAGAACGGTTAAGTCAAGCTAAGCGTGAAGCCAAGACGACTGAAGCTAGAATGGTAGCTTATCAAGAACAGCTAGTAGCGATTAAACAACAAATTGAAAAGCAAACAACTGACTTGACACGGGTTAAACCAGCGAGTCAAACTGAAATCACAACGGCCAAACAAGAATTAAAGATTCAGCAAGCGGTAGTTACTAAAATTGATCAACAACTTGATGTTCTTGAAGGTAAATTGGGGGATGCAACCGCAGAAAATGAACGGTTACAAAACTTGATGCGAATTGCGTATGATGATTTAACGCGAATTAACGAGCATCGTCTAAAATTAGAAACGCAAATCGATCAAGGTCAAAACCATTTGCAGGAGCAATACCAAGAAACGCTTACTGCCGCTCAAGCCCAAGTGATTGATATCCCAGAAGAAGAATTGCATCGCCAAGTCAAGCTCTTAAAGCGGGGGCTGGATGAACTAGGTGAAGTTAATGTTGCCTCAATTAATGAGTATCAAGCCGTTAAAGAACGCTATGATTTCTTAACTGGTCAACGAGCAGATCTGCAAGATGCAGAAACTCAATTGAAGCAAACGATGGACCAGATGGATCGAGAGGTTAAAGAGCGATTTAATAAAACATTCACTGAGCTTTCGACCGCTTTTGAAACGACCTTTAAGCAGGTTTTTGCTGGTGGCCAAGCAAAATTAATTTTAACGGATCCACATGATCTGCTTGAGACTGGGGTTGACATCTACGCACAACCACCAGGTAAAAAGAATCAACAACTAAGTTTGCTTTCGGGGGGCGAAAAAGCCTTAACTGCATTGGCCTTGTTATTTGCAATTCTAAAGATTCATCCAGTTCCATTTGCTATCTTAGATGAACCTGAAGCTGCACTTGACGATGTTAATGTTGATCGATTTGCTACTTACCTTGATCGTTTTGGTGATCAAGGTCCACAATTTATCGTAATTACTCACCGGAAAGGGACCATGGTAAATGCCGATGTCTTATATGGGGTAACAATGCAGGAATCAGGAGTATCAAAGGTGATTACTGTTAATGTTGATGAGACCCTCCGAACTGCTCAAACGAAGTAAGGAAGTGAAATAATGGGATTATTTGATATCTTTCGGCGGAAGAAGAAAACTGAAAACGAAGAAGTCACACCTAAGAAAGAAAATGAACAAGTTAAATCTACGACGGCTTCTGAACATGAAAATAGTGAAGGGACCACGGTAAAACAAGGGAATGAACCCCAAACTGCGCCAGCAATTGAATCAGAAGCACAATCTGCAACTGATGAAGAACCCCAAAAGGAAGGCGAAGAAGAAAAAAACGCGAGTGCTAATGGGGAAGACCAGTTAGTCGATCAGCCAGCTGAAACTAAATCAGTTAGTGATGAAGTTGATGAGCACTTTGAAACTAATTCAGCGATTTCAGAACCTAATCAGGTTGAACCTAAAGCAAACGAAATTGAGAAACAAACTGCAGCGACGCTAACTGCTGAAAAAGTAAGTGGTGAAATTAACCGTGAAACGCCAGCGGACATAGCCCCGGTAGTCGAAAATGAACAAGTTTCAGGTGAGAGCAAGACTGAGACTGAAGCTGAAGAAGAACCTTCAACGTCTACTAGCGACACCGATGAAACTGAGACACCTACTGAAGAAAGTCGGGTTGATGAAAAATACGATCGTGGTTTAGAAAAGTCGCGGAGTGGTTTTGGTGCGCGGCTAAATAAGTTCTTAGCTAACTTCCGGCATGTTGACGAGGACTTCTTTGAAGACCTCGAAGATTTATTAATTGAGTCTGATGTCGGTTATGAAATGGCAATGCAACTTTCAGATTCCTTGCGAGAAGAAGTTAAATTACAAAATGCCAAATCGAAGCAAGATGTTTCAAACGTAATTATTGAAAAAATGGTTGAGTTATACGAAGCTGCCGGTGAAAATGAAAAAGTTGGGATTAATTTTGCTTCAGCAGGGCCAACGGTAATTATGTTTGTCGGAGTGAACGGTGCTGGTAAGACAACTACCATTGGTAAGATGGCAGCGGCTTTTAAACGCGAAGGGAAAAAAGTCTTGTTAGCAGCGGCTGATACTTTCCGGGCTGGAGCAACGGAACAATTAGCGGTTTGGGCTAAACGTGATGGTGTTGATATTGTAACTGGTCCTGAAAAGGGTGATCCGGCTGCCGTCGTTTTTGATGGAGTTAAAAAGGCCAAGGAAGAAGACTACGATGTCTTGTTTGTTGACACTGCGGGACGGCTGCAAAATAAAGTTAACTTAATGAATGAGCTAGCAAAAATGAAGAAGATCTTAACCCGGGAAATTCCGGATGCCCCCCATGAAGTTTTACTTGTCTTAGATGCAACGACCGGGCAAAATGCGTTGAATCAAGCTAAAATTTTTAAAGAAAATACTGATGTTACCGGAATTGTCTTAACTAAGCTTGATGGAACAGCTCGTGGGGGGATTGTTTTAGCAATCCGCAATGAGCTTCATTTACCAGTTAAGTATGTTGGGCTTGGGGAAAAAGTAGATGATCTTCAAACTTTTGATCCAGCCGAATTTGTTTATGGGCTCTTTAAAGGCTTGGTTGTCACTAAATAAAGGAGGGTTATTCCATGGAGCTTGAGAAAAATGAGCGGGTGAATGCTTTGTTTGCATTTTACCAACCCCTTTTAACGAAAAAGCAAAATGAATATCTTGAACTCTATTATGTGGACGACTACTCACTTGGTGAAATTGCTGAAGAATTCGGGGTTTCACGCCAAGCAGTTTATGATAATATTAAACGGACCGAAAAGATTTTAAATGGTTATGAAACAAAGTTAGGATTGTTAGCAGAATTTACTGCCCGTAATCATCAGTTTGACCAATTACAGGCTTATGTTAAAGCTCACTATCCCCAAGATCAAAAACTCAATCAATTAGTTGCAGGATTAGCAACCTTAGAAGAGGAGTAAGTAAATGGCATTTGAAGGATTAACAGAACGCCTCCAAAAGGCGATGGAGAAGTTACGAAAGAAGCCGAAGGTTACCGATGCCGATCTGCGAGAAACCATGCGCGAAATTCGGTTGGCCTTACTGGAAGCCGACGTTAACTTCGCAGTTGTAAAGGACTTTGTTAAAAAGGTCCGTGAAAAGGCAACCGGGGCGGAAGTTCTTAAGGGGCTAAACCCAGCCCAACAAATTGTTAAAATCGTTAATGAAGAATTAACGGTAATGATGGGGGAGACTGCAGTTGCCTTGGAAAAGGCTCCTCATATTCCAACCGTAATCATGATGGTTGGGCTTCAAGGGGCTGGGAAAACGACCACGGCTGGGAAATTAGCCTTAAAATTAAAGGAAGAAGAACATGCGCGGCCATTAATGATTGCAGCTGACGTCTACCGCCCAGCTGCCATTACACAATTACAACAAGTAGCGGACTCAATTGATGTTCCAGTTTTTGAAGAAGGAACGAACGTTGATCCAGTTCAAATTGTTAAGGACGGGATGGATCAGGCCCATGCTAACCATAACGATTACGTGTTAATTGATACGGCCGGGCGGTTACAAATTGACGAGAAGTTGATGGATGAGTTGGCTCAGATTAAGGAATTAACTCATCCAAATGAAATCTTGTTAGTTGTTGATGCCATGACGGGGCAAAACGCAGTTAATACGGCCGAAGGTTTTAATGACCAACTAGATATTACCGGGGTGGTTTTAACTAAGCTTGATGGTGATACCCGCGGTGGGGCTGCCATGTCAATTCGGGCAGTCACGGGGAAACCAATTAAGTTTGTCGGTGAAGGGGAAAAGATGACCGATTTGGATGTCTTCCACCCAGACCGGATGGCTTCTCGGATTTTGGGCATGGGGGATATGCTTTCCCTAATTGAAAAGGCCCAAAAGAACTTTGATGAAGAACAAGCTCAAGAAACCATGGAAAAGATGCGAGAAAACACCTTTGATTACAATGATTTCTTGGCGCAAATGGATCAAGTTACTAAGATGGGACCAATGGAAAATCTGTTAAAGATGATCCCAGGGATGGCTAACAATCCAGCCTTACAAAACGTTAACTTGGATCCAAAGCAATTTGCCCATATTAAGGCGATTATTTTATCTATGACGCCAGAGGAACGTCAAAATCCTGATTTGATGAATCCAAGTCGGCGGCGTCGGTTAGCCGCTGGTTCGGGGCGGCCAATTGTGGAAGTCAACCGTATGATTAAGCAATTTAATCAAATGCGGAAGATGATGAAGCAAGTTACGAACGGTAATTTTAATGGTCTCCAAAACCTAATGGGTGGCCAAATGCCCGGTGGTAAGATGGGGCAAATGGCGATGAACCAGATGGCACGGCGGATGAAAAAACAGAAACAAAAGCGAATGAAGGCCTTAAGAAAGGCGCGGAAAAAGCGAAAATAATTAAAGAGGTCGGGAAAAAAGCTCCTTGACGGCCTGGTTGGGATAAGAAGGACGAAGGTTGATTCATTAGAATCGACCTTTCGTTCGCACTTATCCGCTAAGGCCGTGCTTTTTGACCTTAGTTACTGAGTAACATTCGGAGATGACAAAGAGACCGGGAAGAAGCATAAGTTTCTTCCCGGTCTCTTTTTTAATACGTTCAATATTAATTTAGCTATAATTGCTTGGCTGAGATTTGAATTTCGTTTGGACCAACAGTGATCACTTGGCCGGCTTCTTCAGTAAAATCCAACGTAAGCGGTGAATAACGACACGTCTATTAATCATATGGCTAACCCCCTATACTGAAGACATCAAATCTCAGTTAGGGGGTTATCTTTGTATGGAAGAAAAACAAGACATTGTAGAAACAATTTTCAAAAGTAAGGCCACACCGGCTACTAAACCGCTGAAACGATCTCATCGATCGATAGAATTAAACGTTAAACATATCCGCTTGACTCTTTTTCAAGGAGTCGACTCCGAATTAGCGGCAAAAATCATTACTACGGTGCTGGACCATGTTAGTTAATTGGACTGCCCCTGATCATGTTTACCTCGTTTGTGGTAAAACTGACCTTCGGAAAGGTATCGATGGTTTAGCAATGATCGTTGCAGAAAATTATGGGCTGGATATTTACGATAATTCACTATTTTTGTTCTGTGGAACACGGAGTGATCGCTTTAAGGGATTGTACTGGGATGGTGAAGGCTTCATTTTACTCTATAAAAGGTATGAAAATGGCCACCTTCGTTGGCCGCGTCATGGTCAAGAAGCTAAGTTACTGACAAGGAGACAAATTAAGGAATTACTAGTCGGGATAAACCCGATTCCACCACGGAGCGTGAGCCCCGCTAAGACGGGAATTTTCTATTAAATCAGGGCTTTTCTTACACCAAATTTTTGATATAATGCTGGAAGATCATATTAAGGAGGTGACGCACGATGACTCCAGCAGAAAAAGAAAATCAGGAATTGAAAGCTCGGTTAAAGAAGGCTTTGGAACGAAACGAAGAACTTGAAGAAATGGTCCGTCAACTGCAACGGATGATTTTTGGAAAAAAAACTGAAAAATTCGAGACCGTTGTAAAAGGACAAGGGTCTCTATTTGATGATGAACAGTTAGCTGCCTTAGTTGATAGTGATATCGACTTGACGGAGACTGAAGTAACTGAAATTGAAGTTATTGAAAAGAAAAAGGTAGTGCGTCACCAGGAACGAAAGAATTCTCAGGGACGGGCTGCTTTTTTGGACTCTTTACCACAAGTTGAGGAGCTCACCCCGCTCGAAGATACCCAATGTCCAACTTGTCAGCACGAAATGAACAAGATTGGTAAGCGAGTAAATAGTCGTGAAGTCGAACTTATTCCACCACAACTTCGTTGTATTAACCATTGTCAGGAAACTTATAAGTGTCAAGAATGCGAGAAGAAGACTGGCGAAACGGTAATTAAAAGTAGTAAAACACCACAATTATTACTCCCCCATAGCTTAGTATCTGGTAGTATTCTGGCTGAAGTAGCTAATTATAAGTTTAATCTGGCAGTACCAATTCATCGCCAAAAGAAGATTTGGGAACGGCTGGGATTGCCAGTAAATAAATCATCACTTGTCAGAAGTGTTATTTCAGTATCAGAGACGTACCTTGAACCACTGGTTAACCTAAT
>NZ_JACJJQ010000039.1 GCF_016900115.1 Limosilactobacillus alvi | reverse complement strand
GAGGATTAACCTTCTTCTTTAATATATCACTTTTTCCTGATTTTTAAATTCTTATTTAGATCAGGTTTGTTTAGTGTACGCTAATTTTCGATAACTTTTCGCTTGACTAATCGTAGGAAGGAGGCCGGGAAGAAACTAATGTTTCTTTCCGGCCTCTTTGTCATCTCCGAATGTTACTTAGTAACTAAGGTCAAAAAGCACGGCCTTAACGGATAAGTGCGAACGAAAGGCCGATTCTAATGAATCAACCTTCGCTCTTCTTATCCCAACCAGGCCGTCAAGGAGCTTTTTTCCCAACCTCTGTCTACTAGTAGTCCAATATACCAGCTTGTAAGGATTAGCATTAGCCCCACTACCTTGTTAATAACATTTTCAACGCCATTAGCTTCTTTCAAGTTTTGACGACATAAAAAATACGGCGCGATCCGATTTTTTTAATTCAGCATCGTTCGTTTTTTTTCTAAACCATTTTTAGTTCAAGCTGGTAAACGCTCGCTCTTAACCATCATCAATTGTTTTTACTCTCTTTTATTAATCTTAAGATAGTTAATTGTAAGTACTTTATCATTCTGTTACTCAAAAATATTAGATTTTTCTAATGCTAGCGTTGATTGCCATCAATTTAATGCTGAGCTACTTCCTTTATTGACAGTTTTTTATCTTTTTTCTAGTTTCGTTATCAAAAGATATATTAGAGAAATCTAATTTTTAAGATGGCAAGAATTCTGATATACTCTTGGCACAACATATTGTGTTAGGAGAGCTGCTAATGACTAAAAACGTCTATATATTGTATATAAGTTTAAGTGGCAACACCCATAATTTTGTTCAACGACTAACTAATCACCTTAAAGAACAAGGGATTATCGTACATTCACTTAACGTAAAAGATAATTTTAATTTCCGTAAGCTTGAGCATCCCTTTATCACCATCTTACCAGCCTTTTTGGACGGTGGTAATGGACGACAGAATGGGTGCCATGAAATTCTTTCGCCCATTTTGAGTCATTGGCTGGGGTACGCTGATAATTATCATCGTTGCTATGGCATTATTGGGAGCGGTAACCGTAATTTTAACCGCCAATTTGCCTTAACCGCCAAACAATATGCGCGTCGCTTTAAGTTCCCTTACTTAACGGATTTTGAATTACGGGGGAGCGAACAGGACGTTCAGCGTATTGCCAACTTAATCGTAGAAAAAAGTACGGAGGCCGAATAATGACAAAAGATTTTTTTACTTTAAACAACCTAGTTAACATTCCGCAAGACGATCAAATTCCCGTTCAATATGATCAAGAAGCTGTAAAAGCTTATTTTACTGAAGAAATTATTCCCCGTACTAAAACCTTTACTTCAATTGATCAACGGATCGATTGGCTTGTGGACCACGATTACTTAGATGGTCAAGTTTTTTCGCAGTACTCCCGTCAATTCATTCAGCAACTTGATCAAAAATTGCGTGCACATAATTTTCGCTTTCGAAGTTTTATGGGAGCTTATAAATTCTACAATCAATATGCCTTAAAGACTAACGATGGCCAAACTTTCCTGGAAGATTTTAACGATCGAGTTTTAGCGAATGCCCTCTACTTAGGTCGCGGTGATGAACAGCTCGCCGAAGACTTAGCAACTGAAATGATCACTCAACGTTACCAACCAGCTACGCCAACTTTCTTAAACGCTGGTAAGGCTCGCCGGGGACAAATGGTATCTTGCTTTTTAATTGACACACAGGATTCAATGTTGTCAATTGGCCGTACCGTTAATTCAGCTCTCCAATTATCAAGACTAGGTGGCGGAGTCGGCGTGAACCTTTCCAATTTACGAGCGGCTGGTGATCCCATCAAAAAGATTGCCAATGCTTCTTCAGGGGTAATTCCGGTAATGAAGATTCTAGAAGATACCTTTAGCTATTCAAATCAACTGGGCCAGCGTAAAGGAGCCGGGGTTGTATATTTAAATGTTTTCCATCCTGATATTTTGGCCTTTTTAGCAACTAAGAAAGAAAATGCTGATGAAAAAATTCGGGTAAAGACCTTATCGCTAGGCCTTGTCGTTCCAGACAAATACTATGAATTACTGAAAACCAACCAACCGATGCATCTCTTTAGCCCTTACGATGTTGAAAAATACTACGGGCAACCGTTCTCATATATTGATATTACTAAAGAATATGACAACTTGGTCAACAATCCACATATTAAACAAACCACGATCAATGCCCGTGAATTGGAACAAGAAATTTCTCGTCTGCAACAAGAATCTGGTTATCCTTATATTTTAAATATCGACACGGTTAATCGCCACAATCCGGTTGATGGCAAAGTCATTATGAGCAACTTATGTAGCGAGATCCTGCAACCGCAAACTCCCTCAAAATTAAAGCCCGATCTATCTTATCAAACTGTCGGTACTGATATTTCTTGTAATTTAGGTTCAACCAACATGCTAAATATGATTAAGTCGCCTAATTTTGGCCATTCCGTTGAACTAGCCGTAAGGGCTTTAACAAGTGTTACTGAAACTACCAACATTCAAGAGGTACCAAGCATTATGAAAGGCAACCAGCTATACCATACGATTGGTCTTGGTGCAATGGGGCTCCACACAGCCTTAGCAGTAAATCAAATTGAATATGGTTCGCCGGCAGCCTTAGAATTTGTCGAAGCTTATTTTATCGCTTTAAATTATTACTCTTTATTAGCGAGTTGGAAGATTGCCAAAGAACGCGGTACTAGTTTCCATAACTTTAAAAAATCCCACTATGCGGATGGCACTTATTTTGACCAATACCTGCATCACGAATTCCAATTAAAATTCCCTAAAAACCAAGCAATCTTTGCCAAAATCAACCTCCCAACTATCGCCGATTGGCAACAACTTAAGCAACGTGTCATGCAAGATGGCCTTTTCCACCGCAACCGCTTGGCCGTAGCACCAACTGGTTCAATTTCTTATATTAACGAAACCAGTGCTTCCCTACAGCCGATTACCCAACTGGTTGAACAACGGCAAGAAAATCAAGTTGGCTCAATTTTTTATCCGGCTCCATTTTTGTCAAACCAAACTTTACCCTACTACACCCCAGCTTATGATCTTGACCAACGCAAGATCATTGATACTTATGCCGTAGCCCAACGCCATATTGATCAAGGGATGAGCCTAACCTTGTTTATGCGTTCAACCCTCCCAACTGGCATGTACGAATGGAAACATCCTGAACAACCCAAAATGACCACTCGCGACTTAAACCACTTACGCAATTATGCCTGGCGAAAAGGCATTAAATCCCTCTATTATGTTCGTACCTTTACCGAAGATAATGAAATTAAAACCGCGAATGAATGTAGCGCCTGCATGATCTAAAGGAGAAATTAACCATGTCATACTTATACTACCGCGCAATTAACTGGGACGAAAATGAAGACAATTTCGACCAAGAAACCTGGCTTAAATTAACCAATAACTTTTGGCTTGATACGCGTGTTCCCATTTTTGGTGATCGTAACGCTTGGAATCAACTGCCCCAAATTGATCAAAAGACGATTGGCCAACAATTAGCTGCCCTTTCTTTAAATTTTGCTTTTCAGTCTGAATTAGGAGTCCCTAGTCTCCGCGATGGTCATTTAACGCAACAAGAAGAGGCCGTTATCAACATGATTACCTTCATGGAATCGGTCCATTCTAAAGCGATAACCACCATTTTTCGTGGCTTAGGTGAGAAAACCGCAGCAACCAATTATTTCAAATGGGCAGATGATAATCAATGGCTTCAAGCATCGATTACAGCACTAACACAGGCAATCTCGGACGATGACCGCCTTAAACGGCGAGCGGCCTTTCTAATTAGCGAAACTATCTTAACAAATGGACGTTTAGCTGTTATTAACCAATATCCCTCTTTAACAGGTATTCAACAAATGGTTAAAAACATTATGACTGGTCAAGCCATCTTTATTGCTTATCTTAGCTACAAATTTCGTAAGAGTTTCAGTCAGCTCCCGATGCCTCAGCAGGTAGAACTTACTGATTGGATCTATCAATTTGAAGACCACGTGATTTCCCAAGAGCAACGTTTTTTAGCGTCATCAACCAACGGAGAATTTCAAACTGTTTGTCAGGATGAAGTTAATACGATTAATCAAATGATGGGTTTAACCGCGGATAATCTAAATGCCCCTAGGTCTAATTTTGCTAAAGAATTACAATTTATTCGTCAAAAGGTTGCCACCGTTGATCCTGTCGCTGACATTACCGATAGCGACGCAATTGAAGCAATGCAAAACGATGATTATGATTTTTAGAGAGGATAACAATTATGACATATCACACCATCAACTGGAACATCATTGAAGACGAATTCGATGAATATGTTTGGGATAAAGCGACGGCACAATTTTGGCTCGATACCCGTGTCCCCGTTTCCCACGATCTTGGCGATTGGCGCCAATTATCAGAAAAAGAAAAAGCCGTTATTAATAAGGTTGTTGGCGGCTTGGCACTTCTTGATACCCTTCAATCTGAAGAAGGCGTAAATGTAATGCGGGTGGATGCTCGAACCCGCAAGGAAATTGGGGTCATTAATGACTTTTTGATGATGGAATCAATTCACGCCAAAAGTTATGGTACGATCTTGATCTCCCTTAATGATCAACAAACGATTGATGATACTTACCAATGGATGAATAATGACCCGCGGATGCAATACAAGGTTAAGCGGATTAATGAAATTTATCAAAACGGCAATAATCTCCAAAAGAAAGTGGCTAGTGTATTTCTCGAAGGGATTCTCTACTATTCTAACTTCTTCACGCCCCTTTGGTACCGTGGACAAAACCAATTAGCTAACCTATCAGAAATCATTAAGCTCGTTATTCGGGACGAATCGGTCCATGGAACCTACTTAGGATATAAATTTCAAAAAGCTTTTCAAGAACTACCTTCTGCTCAACAACAAACATTCAGAAAATGGATGGATAATCTCCTAGCTGATTTACTGGATAACGAATTTAAATTTACGGACCAAGTATATGCTCCCTTAGGCGAAACCTTTGTCGCGGACGTAAAACAATTTGTTAAATATAACGCTAATAAGGCCATGAATAATATGGGATTTGATGCAATTTTTGACCATGCGGCCATTGAAGATATCAACCCGATCGTAATGAACGGCATTTCTACTGAAACCGCTAACCATGACTTCTTTAGTCAAGTTGGAGCTGGATATTTAATGGGGGAAGCTGAGACTATGACTGATCAAGATTACAACTTCTAATTTAACTCCTCCTGCCCCTTTTCAAAGAGGGTGAGGCCGGAAAGAAACACACGTTGTTTCCCGGTCTCACCCTCTTTGACTCTAAAATAAGTAATTAATTATTCACAAACACCAACTCATCCGCTTGGGATAAGTCCGGTAAATACCGGTAGCCGGCAAGGTTAAATATTTTAACCCCCTCCAAGGTTTGAATTTGATTTTCCGCAAGGTATCTTACCATACTCCCGCGAGCTTGCTTAGCCCGGGTAGCCTTTTGCTTAACCTTACCGTTTGGCTGTAATTCACCAAAAACGCAGGTCACAAATTGTTGATCTGCGGTTACATATGGACGAATCGCTTTGGCATATTCTTGGGAGGCCAGATTCAACACCAAATTACCTTCCGCATACAGGTTTTTGGCTAAACGATCTCCCCAATAATGATAAAGATCCGGGGTCCCATTAATTTTAGCATCATCCACCATCCCCAACCGGTAGTCAACAATTCCATCTAAGGGTCGTAATACCCCATAAAAACCAGACAAGATCCGGAGATGCTTTTGCACATACTCCCAACCTGCATCATCCAGCACCCCCGCTCCCATTGATTGATATTGCAAACCAGTAAAGGCTAAGAGGGCTGGGGTTAAGTTTTTCTCGAGGTCAAATGCTTGCAACTTAGCATAATTGATGCGGACAAGGCGGTCACTACATTGCCAAACCGCCTTCATTTCCGCCATCGATAATTGTTTTAACTGGGCGAGGATTTCCTTAGCTTGGGGTAAAAACTGCGGTAAATCCCGGTATGGTAAGGAATCAACGTCAATGGTCATCTTCCGGGCTGGTGAAATAATAATTTGCATCTTAAGCCTCTTTCTTTTTCCCTAAGTGATATTGGAAATGGTAATTCACGAGGTTCGCACCCAAAACAACTAAGGCTAAGATAAAGCCCATCACAAAGTCAACGTGACCACCCATGTAAGTCCGCATCGCCATGCTTCCAGTTCCGTGGTTTTCAAATTGCGCCATTAAGGAAGCCAAGAAGACCACCCCGGTTGCTCCGGCAAATTGTTGTAAGACATTAAAAATTGAACTGACATCGGCGGCACTTTGAACTGGCACCTTAGTCGATGAATTTGAAATTGTATTAGCAAAGGTCATATTAAAACCGGCCCGCAAAAGCATAAAGAAAACGGCAATCCAGACTGGCGTTAACTTGGCTTGGAAAAAGAGAAAACTGGCCGTTCCGAGTACCAGTAAACAACTCCCCGTAAGCACTGGCATTGCAAACCCTACCCGGTCGGCTAAGGCTCCGGAAATTGGTGACATCACCGCGCCCAAAATCGTCCCGGGAAGTAAAATTAATCCCGCCACTAACGGACTAGCGTGTAAAGTATATTGGGCATAGACCGGAATCACCGTTGAAAGCCCAATGTTAATAAATTGCAGGGAAAAGTAGGTTACCCCATTTAAACTAATTTCATAATGCTTAAAGATGCGTAAGTCCATCAAGGTAGTCGCACCGCGGAAATTTAACCAACCAAAAATCCCAAAGAGGACTAAAGCGAGGCCCATTAGGAGATAAAACTTTGGCGTAATCCCAACATTGCCAATCAATGAAAAGGCATAAATCCAAGTAAACATCGCTAACGCTAAGGCAACAAAACTTGGTAAGTTAAAGCTAACCTGCTTAGTGCCTGCTCCAGCGGGAATGTAATGTTGACCAAGCAATAAACTAATTGCCGCGATCGGTAATAACAACCAGAACAAGGCCCGCCAGCTCATAGCCGTTGAGACCCAGCCACCGTAAGTCGGTCCCAGCGCCGGGGCAAAGGAAATAATCATCCCGGCCATTCCGGTCATCATCCCCAGTTTTTCCCGGGGCACCTGGGTAAAGACCAAATGAAAGAGGGTTGGCGTCGCAATCCCCGTCGCAACGGCTTGGAGGAGCCGACTTAGCATTAAAATTGTAAAATTTGGTGCCATTGCCGAACCAATATCCCCAATAATAAAAGCCACCACCGCTGCTAGTTGTAAGTGCTTTGTGGAAAAGCGTTTTAATAAGTAAGCGGTTGTCCCCATCATGATCGTAACCATTAAGAGGTAGCCCGCTGTTAGCCATTGCGTGGTATCAAGAGCAATTTTGAAAACCCGGGCTAATTCCGGGAAAGTGACATTCAAGGCGGTTTCCGCCATGATCCCAATAAAAGTTAATAAGGCAACTGACAGCAAAGCCATATAGTCGCTTAGTTGCATCTTTTTCTCGTTCATCTTACACCTCTCAATAAATATAAATAAAAAGAGCCCCAGCGATTAACTCCGCCACAGCTCAAATTCTAGCTCTACTTTACCGATTTTTTTGCCTTAAAACAAGCCCTTAGTGGGGATCATGTTGCTGATGCCACCGTTTGATTGCTTCAAAACGTTGTTTAACTTGGGCTTCCATCCCCTGGGTCGTCGGCTTGTAATAATGATGCCCAACTAATTGATCCGGCATCGTTTGCATACTGGTAATTTTATCCTTGGTATCGTGGGCATATTGGTAGCCCTTCCCGTAATGCAAATCCTTCATTAACTTAGTTGGCGCATTGCGGATTTGGAGGGGGACCGGTAAGTTCTGGGTCTTTTTGATATCAGCTTGCACATCCATCACTGCCCGGTAAACGGCATTGGACTTTGGCGCCAAACTAAGATAAATCGCGGCTTCAGTTAAATGGACATTACATTCCGGCATTCCAATAAATTGGCAAGCTTGATAGACATTGATTGCTAAATTGAGGGCATTTGGATCGGCTAAGCCAATGTCTTCACTAGCAAACCGCACTAGCCGCCGGGCGATATAGAGGGGATCTTCCCCACCCGCTAACATCCGGTTAAGCCAATAAACCGCCGCGTCGGCATCCGAGTTCCGCATCGCTTTGTGTAAGGCAGAAATTAAATTGTAGTGTTCTTCCCCATTTTTATCATAACGAATGGCTTTCCCGGCTAAGAGTTGATCTAAGAGATCACTCGCGACCACCACTTTGCCATCGGCTTGGCGATCACTATTTTCAACCACCATTTCTAAGGTATTGAGTGCCACCCGGGCATCCCCGTTGGCGAAAGTAGCAATTTGATCCACCATTTCATCAGTAATTACTACCGGATAAGTAAACCCCCGCTCTAAGGCTTGGTGAAGGAGTTTTTGAATATCCTTGACTTGCAATTCCTTTAAAACAAAGACCCGACACCGCGATAAGAGCGCGGCGTTAATTTCAAAGGACGGATTTTCCGTCGTTGCCCCAATTAAAATAATTGCCCCGTTTTCGACATATGGTAAGAAGGCATCCTGTTGGGCCTTATTAAAACGGTGAAATTCATCAACAAAAACCACGGTCCGTTGGCCATAATCCCGGTTAGCTTCGGCTTGCTTCATCAAGGCTTTAATGTCCTTAATTGAGCTTGTTACCGCACTGTAAGTCACAAATTCGGCCTTGGTTTTTTGGGCAATAATTTTAGCTAAGGTCGTCTTCCCCACTCCTGGTGGGCCCCAAAAAATCATTGACGAGAGTTGATCCCGGTCAATTAAATCCCGCAAGATCTTTCCCGGTCCCACTAAGTGTTCTTGCCCGACAAACTCTCTTAAATTCCGGGGCCGGACCCGGTCTGCCAACGGCGTATGGAGCGGTTGGGTAAAGAGTGATTCTTGTTTCACCAGTGTCACCTGCTTTGGTTTTTGTTTATATTCTACCACTCTACCACTAGAAAACCGCATCCCCACGTTGAAGGATGCGGTATGGAGGGTTATTTTGATTTTAAGCTCGGTTTTATTATTTACGCAATCGAAGGAAATTATGCAACGGAGAGTTTTTGTGAAGTTTGACGAATGATTGCGGCGGGCTTAATCAACTGGAACGACCCAACCATGGGTATCTTCAGCATCCCCAAGTTGGACGTTCATCAAGGCGTTGTAAAGCTTGGTGGTAACCGGACCAACTTCGGTTTCAGAGTAGAAGACATGCTTCTTACCATCAAGATCAGTTAGGGAACCAACTGGGGAGATCACCGCAGCCGTCCCCATTGCGCCAGCTTCAGCCAAATTATCAAGGTCAGCAAGGGTTAATTGCTTTTCGACGGGGTTCAAGCCGAGATCTTCAGCCACTTGAAGCAACGACCGCTTGGTGATCGAAGGGAGGATGGAGTTGGACTTAGGGGTAACAAATTGACCATCCTTGGTAACCCCAAAGAAGTTGGCACCAGAGAATTCATCGACATACTTGTGTTCCTTAGGATCCAAGTAAAGGGCGTCGGCGTAACCGGCCTTCTTGGCTTCCATTTCTGGTAAAAGACTTGCGGCGTAGTTACCAGAGGTCTTAGCTTGACCAGTCCCGGCTGGAGCCGCCCGGTCGTATTTAGAAAGGACGTATGGCATTGGGGTCAAGCCCTTAACGTAAGCACCAACTGGAGTAGCGTAAACTCGGAAGACAAAGTTTTCTGCCGGCGTCACCCCAACGAGTGGTTGCGTCCCAACCATAAACGGCCGCAAATATAAAGTACCACCAGTCCCATAAGGAGGAACAAATTCTTCATTAGCCTTGACGACGGCCTTAACGGCTTCTAAGAACTTTTCTTCGGGGTAGTGCGGCATTAAAAGACGATCAGCGGAGTTGTTTAACCGCTTGGCATTGTCACTTGGCCGGAAAAGTTGTACCTTTCCTTCCTTGGTTCGATAAGCCTTTAAACCTTCAAAGACTTCTTGGCCGTAGTGAAGTACTTGCGCCGCTTCGTTTAAGACCATGTTAGAATCAGCAGTTAAGCCACCCCCAAGCCAATGACCGTCAACGTATTCATCTTGCCAACGATAAGGTAAGTCACGATAACCAAACCCTAATTTGTTCCAATCCAATTCAGATGCTTTTGCTTTTGCCATTATAATCATCCTTTCTGAATTACCCTAATTATGTATTTTTCAAAATGGTTAAAAAAAGTCCCCACAAACGAGTTGTTTGTAAGGACGACGAAGCCGTGATACCACCTTGATTTAATTGGAAATTTCCAATTCTCATTCCCACGATAAGGGGTGGAACCCGGGCACTCAAGACTGATCTTCACGATACTGGTCTTAACCCGTTTCACCAACCCGAGCTTCTCTTTTCAGTCCAAGTAACGTTACTCGTTCTCTCGCTGTGTCGATCACTGTTTAACCAATTTGATTGTCACTATCATAATTAGAATTTTCTCATTTGTCAACCATTTTAATTAAAAAACGATAAAAAGATAAGAGGAGATTAATGAACCACTGAGTTTAGCGACCCGGATTTTGGTTGTCTTGTCAACTAAAAAGCTCCTTGGTGGTTCAGTAAAAAAAAAGGAGGCCGGGAAGAAACGCGCGTTTCTTCCCGGCCTTTCTTGCATCTCCGAATGTTACTCAGTAACTAAGGTCAAAGCAGTAGCTGAATGGCAGTTGCTTCCCTGACGGTCGCACCAACCGATTCAGCCTTGCATGGGCTCACAAACGCCAAACCAGTTGGCTGGTTCGCTCCAAAGCACGGCCTTAGCGGATAAGTGCGAACGAAAGGCTGATTCTAATGAATCAACCTTTGTCCTTCTTATCCCAACCAGGCCGTCAAGGAGCTTTTTTCCCAACCTCGCCTAACTTTATCGATAATTTGGACGCATTAAGTTGGTACGAGTGAACGCAACTACTATTCGCCGATTGCTTCTCACTACGATACCGGTATAACAACGCACGGTTGGTTTGGAGTGCTAGTCTTTAAATTAGAAACTTACTTATCACTCACGCTAACACTTGCCGTGGTATCAACTTCTGGCATTGGCGCATCGTCAGCTTCAACCGAGGCAGAAGCACCTGTGTCAGCCGTTGGCGTAGCCGGTTGGGTTGGTGTCTGGGTAGGAGCTGGCTGGCTGGCTGAAGCATCATCACTAACGGAAGCCGAAGCCCCTGTATCAGCGGCTGGTTGGGCCGGTGCGGCTTTGGCTGGCTGATCATCTTCCTTAACAGAAGCCGAAGCTCCCGTATCAACCTTGTTGTTTGGATCGTCAACCAACTTTTGCCCCGTCATTTCGAGGTACTTTTGCACAATTGGCCAGAAGTCTAAGACAATTTCGTTAATTCCGCGGTAATTACCATCTTCATCGCGGATGGCTTGGTAGTTGTTAACTACCCACTTAATGTTCTTCCGGTCAACTGGTTCGGCTAATTGGAACATGTCCGTCTTTCCCGTCCGTAAGGTGTGAACCACTTGCTTAACGTGGTCAAAGACATTCCGCACATCGGGGTGGACCATACTCAATGGATTCCCGGTTTGGTCGGGACGCCGCTTAGCGAACATCTTCGTGTCAGGGTTCTTGTGGTTATAGTAGATAAATTGGTTGTTATCATCCACGTAAGTTAATTCAGCTGGGATAGACTTCAATAACCAGTTGATTTGGTCAACGGTCAAAACCCCAGAGTCTAACTTCACGTAGTCCTTACCGGAAGCAGCATGCTTAATTTCACTAGCCTTTTCAACCCACTTTGGATCGTCCATGTCGACCCCTTCGATAGTGGTATCGGTCTTCCCAGAAGCCGTCAAGTCTTCGTTTTTCCAAGCATCAGGGGCTTCAGGGCCCTTCAAAGCCTTCAAGACGGAAACCCACTTCGTAAATTGCCCCAAAATGTCGCCTAAGAACTTAACCGTCCGGCCATCCTTTAAGTTGTCATCTTCATCAAAAGCATCGCGTACGTTTCCCAAAAGAAATTCGTTTCCGGGCATTACTAAGGCGTTAACCCCAGGGGCTTCCAAGATTTCTCGTAAGTCTAATTGGGCCCGGGATGAGCCTTGGGTAAAGTATGATGCCCCTAAAATCAAAACTGGCTTGTCCTTTAATGGGTGGATCTTGTATGAGAGCCATTCAATGGTGGACTTCAAAACCGCCGTCGTGGTGTGGTTGTGTTCTGGGGTAACCATAATAACCCCATCAGCGCCTTCAATCCGGTGCTTGAGGTATTGAACCGCCATACTGTTGGTTTGGTCATTGTCTTCGCTAAACATTGGCACGTCTTTTAGGCTTAAGATCTCGATGTCAGCCAAGTTGTTAAAACGATTAGCGATAAACATCATTAACTTCCGGTTGTATGATTCTTCAGCGATTGAGCCGACAATCCCAACTAACTTCATCCGTATGTCCTCCTATTATTTGTTCTTTAAATCCGTCTTGCGGATATCGTTCATTGCGTGTTCCCGGTTGTAAACCAGGTTTTTGTTAACATCAACGAAAGTTTCAAAGTCATTGAATAAACCATCTAGGCGATCAACTAAGTTTTCTTCCTTCAGGTTACCATCATCATCAAAGGCTTGGAGGGAGTGACCTACCATGTATTCGGAGCTTGGCATGATCCGAGCACTCAATTCAGGAGCATCCAACATTTGCCGTAACATGGCTTGGGCCCGGGAAGTCCCGAGCATCCCGTAAGAAGCCCCGGTGATCATAACTGGCTTATCCGCAAAGGGGTGCACCCCGTATGATAACCAACTTAAGGCGTTCATCAGGACAGCTGGTACCCCGTGGTCATATTCGGGCGTGGAGATCAAAACCCCATCTGCTTCTTCGATCTTTTTGACCATCGCAGGTACTTCGGCTGGCAAGGAGCGGTCTGGAGTTTTGTAGAATACTGGTAAGCCCCCAATTTCCATTAATTCAATGTCAGCTTGGTCCTTAAAATGCTCTTTAATAAATTGTAAAAGCCGCCGGTTGGTAGACCCGGCCCGGTTAGTACCAGGAATCGCAATGTACTTTTTCATGTCGTTACTTCCTTTCCGATCACACGTCTAATTCATCCCCCTCATTTTCCTATATTGTGAATCAATTTGCAAGGCGTTTATTTAAATTTGGAATATTTATGGAACTATAAATATTTTTTATTTGACCATTATCAATTATTAATTTAAAGCGATTTTATTTATGAGGTAGTAATAATTTCAAACCGGTTTAGAACCATTTTGACCAAAATTTAGGTAATTCCCTGAGGTTGTTTTGGAAAAATTTCACAGTCTCTTTCGACCTTAAATTGACATTTTTTGAACGATTGTTCACAAAACCAAAATTTCCCGGGGATTACGCGGTGATAAAGTTAGTCAGCAAATGAAATGGAATTCAAAGCTGAGTCCTTATCTGGTGCGTAAGGCCCAGGAAATCTGGATTATATAGTATGTTACTTAAGACGAGACGGCGGCTTGATTGTTACAACTCATTGGCCGTTAACCCATGCCAGGTCAAGCAGGGGGAATCAATGAGTAACTACCATTCGACTACTACTTTTCTAAATATGAAATTGGCTTGTTAACTTCAACCTTGGTCCCCTTGAACTGTTTAGCAATATAGTCTTGCGTATCCTTGGAGTGGTAAAGTTTAACCAACTTCTTATAAGCAGCTTTATTGGCGTTCTTCTTAGCTGTGGCGAGGACGTTAACATTATCCTTGGTGCTTTGATCAACCTTTTCGTGGTAAATAGAATCCTTCAATACGTTTAGGTGCCCCTCCAAGGCAATCGTATTCCCGATCAAAACGGCATCAACGGAGTCAATGACTCGGGGACCAGTGGTGTCATCGATTTCCTTAAAGGTAAAATGGTGCGGATTGGAAGCAATTTTGTTGGTCCCACTCGTCGCCGTAAAGCTCTTCTTTAAGGTAATTAACCCCGCACTTTGTAAGAGCTTTAACCCCCGGGCCGTATTTGCCGGGTTGTTGGCGATCGCAATGGTCGCTCCTTCGGGTAGATCCTTGACGCTCTTGTACTTCTTAGAGTAAATCCCCATTGGTTCCAGGTAGGTCGTCCCTAAGGCAACCAGCTTTTGCTTACTATCCTTGTTAAAGTTTTGCAGATAAGCCCAAGATTGGAAAGCATTGACGTCAACTTCACCATCCGCAGTCCCCCGGTTTAATTGTACCGGATCAGTAAAGGACTTCACCTTAATCTTTAAACCAGCTTGCTTAGCAGCTGAACTATTCGCGATATGTTGCCAAACCTTCACATCCGCCCCTAAGGAACCGACCGTGATAGTTTGTTTGCTTTGGCTTCCCCCTTTTGCCACCCAATTTAGGCCAGCACCAATTACAACCACGATCACAAGCGCTAAAAGCCACCACCACTTAGTTTGTTTCCGTCTTTTCATTTTTAATACCCCCTAATTGCTGCTGAAAATTAAAAAATCCCAGAAAACCAGCTCTGGTTTTCTGGGACGCTTGGCGCGTGTTACCACCCAACTTTGGTTTAATCTCACAACTAAACCCTTATCAAGTACTACCATACTTGGACCACGATATCGAGTGCCAACCGCGATAAATTAAAGTTCATTTACCGTTTTGCTCCAAGACCATCTTCGGTTCTGCCACCTCGCTGGCTTACACCATCTCCAGCTCGCTTAATCGGCTTTCAAACTTACTCATCTTTTCTCAGCGTTTTCTAATTTAATTGTCATTATTCTACTCAGATTTACTCGCTTCGTCAAGGCCTTTCGCTATTTTTTTCGTGACGTGTATCCCCCTTGCTTGACCTTCACCGGCGGGCTCGTATAATGAAGACAAAATTAAAAAGCAGGTGAAAGCATGGCCACAAAAAAACTCCTCTTATTGTCCACCGGGGGCACAATCGCCTCGGTTACTTCTAATACAGGCTTAACCCCTGGTGAATCTGGTGAAGACTTGGTCCAAACGCTCCACAATCTTCCCTATGAAATTGACGTTAAGGACATCTTATCCTTAGACTCCTCCAACATCCAGCCGGAGGAATGGCGCTTGATGGCAGAAGATATTTATCAATACCGCCAAGATTACGATGGTATTGTAATCTCGCACGGGACCGATACGATGGCCTACACGGCAGCCATGTTGACCTTCATGTTACAAAACATCGAAATTCCCATCGTCTTAACCGGGAGTCAGGTACCAATGAGTGTCCTTTTAAGTGATGCGCCGCGAAACTTAACCCTCGCCTTTACTGCCGCTGCCAAACTCCAACCCGGGATTTACTTAGCTTTTAACGGAAAAGTCATGCGGGGTTGCCGAGCAGTTAAGGTCCGGACCACTGACTTTGACGCCTTTGAAAGTGTCAATTTCCCACCGGTTGCGGAAGTTACTTCGGATGGGTTTAACATTCGGACCCGCCGCAAAAGTGACACCAAGCCTTGTCAGCTTAATACCAAGCTAGATCTCAACGTTTCTTTAATCAAACTCTTCCCTGGCTTTGATCCGCAGATTATGCTGGCCATGGCCAAAAGCGGTTGTCACGGCTTCGTGATTGAAGGATATGGTCTTGGTGGCATGACCTTTATTCGGCGAAACGTGGCGGCAGTAATTGGCCAATTAAGTCGGCAAAATATCCCTGTAGTGGCCGCGAGCCAATGCTTGTACGAACGAAGTGACCTCACCAAGTACGAAGTTGGCCGGCAAGCGCTTTTAGAAGGTGCCATTAGTGCTCACGATATGACTTCAGAAAGCGCAATCACCAAGTTGATGTGGGCTTTAGGCCAAGGGATGGACCTCGGCCAAGTGAAGGAATTTTTCGCAACTGACGTGGCTGGCGAAGTGACCTTGGACTAATAATTTGTAAAAAACTATGGTCAAATACCACTGAATATGCTATTATTATTGAGTTGAGTTATTCACCCATGCGGGTATAGTTCAGTGGTAAAACATAACCTTCCCAAGGTTAAGTCGCGAGTTCGATTCTCGTTACCCGCTTAATTAAAAGGCATCGCTTCGGCGGTGCCTTTTTTCGTGCTCGACCTGTTGTTTAATTTATCAATACAGACGACTATTCATCCCTTACTACTAAAATAGCCGGACTGTCACTTATTGTGACATCCGGCCTGTTTTGTAATCTATCCCAATCTTAAGAAGTTATCTTTTCCAAATATATATTGGCCCAAGAGCATTTTTGATAACTAACACTTTCATTATTATCAGAGACGTCATTTAACGCAAAGAGGTCTAGTTGCTCAGTTGCACCTTTAACACTACCTGTTGAACCGCGGCCCTCAATAATGTCATCAAAAGTATACTCTGTCCTTTGGACCTTACTGCTTCCAAGATCCTGCCATTCGCTAAAGATAATCGGTTCTCCATCACTAGTCACTCGCTTGAGCGCGTCCCCTTGTGCCATATTAGCGCGAATAATCACCTTGGCACTCTTTAAAATTCTTTGGTCAGGCTCGCTATTAAAGTGCTGACTAACCTGGTTACGATACTCATCACGAAAGGTATCATTCATGTTCATAACTAGGGCTTCCACATTATCTTCCAGCAATTCAATCCCATATAGTGAAGATAAGGCAATTAAACAGTTAACTCCGTACTCTTTAGCATTATTACTCAGTTTCAGCGCTACTTGCATCTTTCGTAACAATAGCTCAGTTAAGAATGCTCCTTCACCGGCGGATGGTTCCAAAAAGGTAGCGTGTAAATCATTGATTTTTGCTGTGATTTCCGGCTGATCAAGCATCAAGTCAACAATTCTTTTGGGAGTAAAGACCTCACCGTGTTTTTTGACTCTATCGTCTGACTTAATTAATTCTTCCTGCATTTTAATCCCCTAGTATTTTATATAAAATTTAGAAAGCCTACTTTTGTAATACCTTATATTTAAACTTAATACTATCACCACTGATGTTTAGGATTTGACCAACTAGAATAAAATTAAATGAGTTAATAAAAGCAAAACAATATCCAACACCAATGTCATTAACTCTTTTATAACTAAAATAGTTTTCTTCTAAATCAATAGGCATTCTAGTTGAATCAAAAATATTCTTTTGCTTAGAGATAAAAAGAAAAGACTCAACAAAATCACTATAAACATAGACTGTATTGAGACTACATTCGGACCATTGTAAAATAAATTTTTGCTTATCTTTCCCTATTTCTGCCTTACCATCGTTGATTTTTAAGTTTATCGAAAGTTCACCTTCAGAATTTGGATTAAACGGAATACTATGTTTTATCTTTGTGATTTCTCTTATTCTGCTTACTTGATGATCATATTCTGTATATATATGATTTGCTTTATCTGGGAAAATACGGTTAAGTATCTCATAATATGGTTCAATATTTTTGGGGTTAGTAGGATTACTCATATCAACTTTTACATACTTTAAATTCTCAAAAGGTTGTGGTAGCATCTTATCCTTCTCAACTAATGGAATTATATTAGCATCATTATTTTTCTTAAGCTCATCTACTTCAAATTTAACTCCAGATTGCACATTCATTCTATCGACGTAATAATCATTACAAACACAAAGGACATACTTGGATTTTGCAGCTGTTGTCATAAATTCATTTAGATTAGTACCTGGATAAGTTGAGGCTTTATCAAAATATACTCTTACATCATATTTTTCAGTTAAAAATGTATATAACCATAGTGCAAATTTCTCACCATCTTTCGAATCCCATGGGTATGAAATAAAAATACTATTTTTTTCTTTTATCAAGTTGGCTGTCTCCCTTTTTATAATTACTTTACTTTTTCATTACCTAAGATTGTTAACAACCTTTTCAACGTATTTAATTTGATTGGCACTCAAGCCAAATAGTTGATACAACTGATCATCTATAGATCTGGAATAATTAATAAATTCATTATTATCAGAATAATTTAACAAATCAGGAACTTCCTTGCCTAAGGATGTTAAAGATTCATCTGTTAACAGAAAAGCGAATCTAATTAAGTAACTTTTTGCAAACGTCAAGAAGTTTTGTGCTTCAGCTTTTGCCTTAAAGGACTTCAAGGCTACGCGAGAACGACCAAACGCTGAATGGTTATCAACCATCTGAATTTGATTATCTCTCTTTTGCCCACCAGCATTAGCACTAGACACAATAACTTGATATTCATTTATTAACGAACGATGAGCAGTAATAACGTCTTTATCAGCAACAAACCATCTTGCACGTCCAGACTTCCCCGATTTATCGTTAGTAAAAAGCTGTCAAGGGCGGTTTAAAATTGTCGGTTTATGGCGGTTTAAAAACGTATGATTTGGGCGGCTTAAGAATTGACTGAT
>NZ_JACJJQ010000038.1 GCF_016900115.1 Limosilactobacillus alvi | reverse complement strand
GGTAATTTAAGTTATATACGGAAGTTCTCCCATACGTAAGTCTATTTATATCTTTCATGTCAATAATTATATCACATATTTATCTATCCATGTGACCTAAAGGACAGAAAATTAGGGCAATTCATCACGTCCTTAAAAGAACGTGTTTCCTTGCCCGTTTTCAAAAATAGCAGTGAGTCGGAAGTTTTCCTGACTCGCTGCTATTTCACTTAAACGGTTTGATTCCGGTCTTGCAAGTGCATACCATCATCGTCTTTTTCTTCCCCAAGGAGTTCTTGGTTGTTATCTAATTCTGACTTACCAGCAAAATGGTGCTTTTGCAACCAAATCATGGCAAGGAGCGAAAGTAAGACAAAGACGACGGTAATTCCACCGAGGACCCCGTTACAAAAGGCGATGTAGTGTTCACCAATCCCCCCGGAAATCCCTTGCCGTAACCCTTGAATGGAGTAGGTCATTGGCAAGTACCAGTGAATTACGTTGTAGAACTTCATCGTTACTTCCATTGGGAAGGTCCCACCAGAACCACCAAGTTGAAGCATCAAGAGTACCATGGCAACGAACCGTCCTGGATTATCAAAGAGGATTGATAAGAACATGACGATCGCAAACGAAGCCCAGGCAAAGAGAATCAGCGTCCAGAAGAAGGATGGCACGTGGTCGATGGTCAAACCAAGAGCCATCATGATCCCACCTTCAGCTAAGGCCATCACCGTTGCCACTAAGCCTTCAACGACAACCTTACTTGCCCACCAAGCAGAGGCTTTCCGTCCTTGAAGTGCTACCCGCCGAATTGGGTAAACAAAGTTGAAGACCAAGGCCCCAACGTAAATGGCCACAGAAAGTACGTATGGCGCTAAGGCGTGACCATAGTTTGGTACGTATGAGTAGTCCCGATGCTTCAAAGTCGTTGGCTTAGCAATCATATCCGCCGTCTTATCAGAAGGACGGACGCGATTAATTTGCTTAGCTCCTGAAGCTAACTTGTCAGCTAATTCGCCGGCGCCGGCATTTAGTTTTGTAATCCCAGCCGTAATTTGTGGCGTATTGGCATTTAATTGAGCCGTCCCCGCTGCTAACTTTGCTACCCCCGAAACAAGGGTTGGTACTTGAGCGTTAAGTTGTTGCAAGCTAGAAGCTAAGGTGTTAGCACCACTAGTTAACTTCCCAGAGTTAGCGGTTAATTGGTTAGCTCCGGCAGCGGCAGTATCAACACCAGCTGTGTATTGGTTAACCCCGGAGTTCAAAGCTGTTGCCCCAGCAGCCAATTGGTTGGTTGCGGATTGCAGTTGTCTTGCTAATTGTGGCATAGCTTGTAGTTGGCCGCTGTACTGGTCAAGTTCAGCCATTAAGCTATTCGCTTGTTGCAAAGTTTCTTGCGCTTTTTGGATCATCGTTTCCATGCTGGAAATTTGATTTAAATCTTTATTTAAGCTTGACACTGAACTGGAAAGATCACTCACTCCGCTAAGCGCCCCACTTAATCCTTGAATTGTTGAAACGTTGCTGGAAGCCTTTTGAGCAATCGCTTGTAACTGATTCTTCTTGTCCCCATCGGTTTCGCTACCAGCTAATTGATTAGCGATGGCCGCAATTGTGCCGTCGTTTGTAGCCACGTCCTTTAAAGCTGTGGTTGCTGATGACATGTCGTTTCCTGAAGAAGAAACCTTTTGTAATGGCGCAGCATCCTGCTTAACGCTATTAATAGTTGTTTGCGCAGAAGCTAATCCGCTTTGCAAGGTTGCCAAGTTATTCTTTAAGGTTTGAGCTTTGTTCATCACACTCATAATGTTGTCAGAGTTAATTGAGCCCATTGATGAACTAACCGTACTATTCAATTGATTAGCCCCAGCGGCTAGTTGACTACTTCCGCTGTTTAATTGACTTGACTTGCTACTTAAAGTGTTTAAACCAGACGTTAAGGTACCAACTCCACCAGCATACTGTGATAAACCACTGGCTAACTGGCTACTTCCACTAGCTAATTGACTAGCGCCCGAACCCAGGGCCCCAACGCTACTGTTTAGGGTTTGCATCCCCGTGTTCACTTGGCTAACCCCGTTAGCATAGGTTGCAAACCCGTTGTTTAAAGTATTGGTCCCAGAAGCGATTTGCCCGGCCCCATTTGCAGCCGTGGTCATGCCCTTGCCAACCGTCCGTAAGGCTAAGAAGGTCGCCTTGGCATAAGCCTTTGTCACTTGGGTTTGAATATTTTGGTTAAGCTTCGTCATCCCCAATTGGCTAATCACTTCGGCAATGTAGTTCAAAGAACCATTTGTTTCGTACTTAATCTGCATCTTCTTGGGATGCTTACTCAAGACCGTCGTAGCATTTTCCGAGAAGTTTTCTGGAATCGTAACGACCGTGTAGTATTTCCGGTGGTGCAAACCGTATTCCGCCTTTTTAGCGGATACAAATTCCCACTTCAAAGAATGGTTCTTCTTTAATTCCTTGACGGTTTGCCGACCAACCGCCATTGTTTTCCCCCGATATTCAACCGGCACGTCCTTATTAACAACGGCAACCGGTAAATCTTGTGTATTCCCATATGGATCCCATACTGATTTCAAGAAGAAGATACTGTATAGGAAAGGAATAAAGCAAATGACGAATACCGAAAGACGTAGTAATTTATTACGCCAAATATGACCAAATTCGGCCTTAATCATTTCCCACATGATGATATTCCCTCTTTCTCTCTACAACCTAATTTGTTCCTTGCGGCAAAGAATTGACAAAGCGTTTAACGGAATCCACGATTTCTTGATCCGCAAGTTCATAGTTTTGTTCTTGCCACCAATATAAGGATCCCATAATTGCGCCACTAATTGACGATGCCACTAATTGTGGGTTTTTAGTAGCTCGCAAGGCCCGGGTAATTTTGGCATTTTCTGGGCCATTTTCACGGACATTCATCAAAATTTCCGTACTCATCCGCATTAACTCGGTATACAAAGAATCTCGACTGCCACTCGTTGTTAAATGCCGGAAGAAACTCTTATGCTCATTTACATACTGGAGTAACATTTCTAGCAATTCGTCTTCATCGCTAGCTTTTTGCCACAAAGCGTTTAAACGTGCGTTAATCGTTTGCTCTAGCAAGTCATATTTATCATGGAAGTAACGATAAAAGCTACTTCGGTGTAATAAGGCCTCTTCACAAATCTGATCAATGGTAAGTTTTTCAAATGGCTTTTCCGTCACTAAAACTTCCAAAGCGCGTTCAAAATCGCGCACTGTCCGATTCATTTGCATTTTACTCCCTCCCCCCAAAACTTTTTACATCGAATCATTATAGTTAGTCTTCACTTAGGACAGAAGCATTATTCTGAAACAAGAATTTAAAATTGGGACAATATACCACTTTTGATTCAGTAAAATTATTTTTACTAAATATTTACTAGCACTATTAATTCTGCTATAATTTAACCAGTCTATGCTAGTAAGCGCTTTCTGGAAGGGAGAACCATTAGAATGGAAACATCTCAAGAAAAATTCGGTGAATTTAACGGTCAAGACGTTATCAAATATACTTTGACAAATGAACATAACGTCAGCATCAGTGTTTTAAACTACGGTGGGGTTTGGCAAGCCTTTATGGTTCCTGGCAAGGATGGTCAACGGCACAATCTCCTCTTAAGTTCTGATAACTTTGCCGACTTTCACGCCGCTGGTTACAGCATTAACCGGGTCATCGGCCCAACTGCCGGGCGGATTGAAAACGGTGAGTTTACCATTGATGGTAAAGAATACCACGTTGACACAAACGAAAACGGCAACACCCTCCACGGGGGCAGTACCGGCTGGGGCGATGGTCACTTCTGGAATGTAACGGTTGACACCGATCAAGGGACGATCACTCTGCAACAAACCTTCACTCCCGCTGATGATACTTATCCTGGAACAGTTAAGGCCGCCGTGGTTTACACTCTAGGCGAAGACGACAGTGTCACCCTTGACTTCTATGGTGAGAGTGACGAAAACACCCTCTTTAATCCAACTAACCACACTTACTGGAATATCGCTGACGAAAGCGAACCTACGATTGAAGGCCTTGACTTACAAATTAACTCCAAGTACCACTTAGCCGTTAAGGATGGGAAAATTCCAACTGGTGAACGAATTGAAAATGCCGGCACCCCTTACGACTTTAGTAAGCTGACTAACCTTGGGGAGGCCTTAAACGAAATGTTAAAGACCCCCGAAAAAGGGTTTGATGACTACTTTGAAGTTACCCCAAGTGATACTTTGGCCCATGAACCAATCGCAATCCTCCACGATCAAAAGTCAGGACGGACGTTAAAGATGTTCTCGGACCGGAATGGGTTAGTTATGTTCTCCACCGACGGGATTACTAGTGACGTGAAGTTAAACCGGCCAGGGCGGCCATGGATGGCTTTGGCCCTTGAAGGGCAAACCTTACCCGACACGCCACACCACCCAAGCTTCGGGGATGTTGCTTTGCGGCCCGCTGATCCCAAGCACTTCCAAATTCATTATGAAATTGAATATTAAGAGGTTGGGAAAAAAGCTCCTTGACGGCCTGGTTGGGATAAGAAGGACGAAGGTTGATTCATAGAATCGACCTTTCGTTCGCACTTATCCACTAAGGCCGTGATTTGGAGCGAACCAGCCAACTGGTTTGGCGTTTGTGAGCCCATGCAAGGCTGAATCGGTTGGTGCGACCGTTAGGGAAGCAACTGCCATTCAGCTACTGCTTTGACCTTAGTTACTGAGTAACATTCGGAGATAACAAAAGACCACTAATCAAGGTTAGGTAACTAGCTTATCTACTTACGATAAGTCAACTACCTCTCAACCTTTAAATTAGTGGTCTTTATTTTTTTATCAGCGCTGTTGTCCCCGGGCCCCGTTAATCAAGTGGGCCCGGTGTACTGCTAGTGCCCGGTCCAAATCCCGGGCTACAATTTCTTGGGTTAGCTGTCGATGTTCTTCAAGTCCGGGGGTTACCCGTCCTTGAACTAACGCTTGATTACGAGAAAGCTCACTTTGGTTCCACAGGCGTAAACAAATTTTACTTAAAAACTGATTATTAGCTCCAGCCACGATTGTTTGGTGGAAAGCCCGGTGCGCTTCATACCATTCTAAGCTTAATTGGTGGGTTTCGGGTGAAGAAAAGCTAGTCCGCGCTAACTTTTGATAGGCAGCCTTTACGTTTTGGATCCATCGGTCAGAACCGTGTTGGATCGCCAAACGAATGGCCTCCCCTTCGTTAATTAAACGGGCCACTTTTAATTCTTCAATGCCCCGGTGGTTAATTTTTACCACGCTAAAGCCGATATTTGGAGTAGAAATTACCAGTTCTTGTTCGGTTAACCGGGTTAGGGCTTCGCGAACTACGGATAAGGAAACGCCATAATCTTGCTTTAAGTTGGCAACTACTAACTTAGTGCCGGGACGATACTTACCCAAAATAATATCACGCTGAATTTGCCGCATTGTTATTTCAATGTAAGTTTGTCCTTTTTTCACGACTGTTCCCGCCTTTACTTTATGCTAATACGATTATCACATACAAAATAAATTTTGGAAAGTAAATACTGTTGCGTAACCTTCGGAGATGAAAGAGAGAGGTTGGGAAAAAAGCTCCTTGACGGCCTGGTTGGGATAAGAAGGACGAAGATTGATTCATAGAATCGACCTTTCGTTCGCACTTATCCACTAAGGCCGTGATTTGGAGCGAACCAGCCAACTTGTTTGGCGTTTGTGAGCCCATGCAAGGCTGAATCGGTTGGTGCGACCGTTAGGGAAACAACTGCCATTCAGCTACTGCTTTGACCTTAGTTACTGAGTAACATTCGGAGATGACAAAGAGGCTGAGAAGAAACTCATGTCTCTTCTCAGCCTCCTCAACTTAGCTAAAACCATATTTACTTACTACTATTCCGGTCCCGATATGCTAAGTAAGCATCAAGACCAAAGTCCCCATCGGTCAGGATAGTTGAATCCCGGCGACCAGCAATTTTGTTTGGTCCCCCGGTGATAAACAGCTTTGCCAAGTATAGTTGATACTGCATTCGTGCTTCGTGAGCGTCGGTCAAGCCAATTTTAGTAATATGGCCGACTTTCACCTTTTCCATTTCGTTACGACCAGCATAGATTTCTAAGCGGTGCTGGCTTGGTTCATGGACTAATTCATAATATGGTAAAGTTTGCCCATGATTTAACGCCGTAACCGGTTCTTTAGTTGCCCGGTATTGAGCAAGAATCTCGGCTTCATTCATCCCATCATATTCTGCTAATAATAGTTTATCAGCGACCAAGCTATCAACCAGGTGCTGCAGATTTTGCCGTTCAACCGCATCCATTTCAACCTGCGCTTTTACCACATCATGTCCTTCGTAGTAACCAGCTGCCTGGTTTAAGGGCTGCATCATCCGACGCCGGGGCAACTTCCCGGTTTCAGGGGATGGTGCGGTTCCCGTAACCTTACTTAACCACGGTGAGAGAAAATCTAACTTAGAGGTTCGATTTAAGAAATAATAGACCGCATTTAAATACAGGTAATAGGTTAAAAAGAGGACCGCTAAACAATAAAGTAGGGCTCGCACCCAAACTTGGTTGGCAAACAAACGCCAAGTAACATAAATTAAGTAGCCATCCCCTAAAGTGGCAATAACTACATAAATCTTATTTTTTAGTGTTGGCTTAATATTAAAGTAACTAAGCGAACTATTAATCATGTCTAAAAAACTAAACATCAGCCGCCCTCCTAGTTGCTCGTATTCTGCGTTGTGGTGTTGTTAGTAGTGGTGGAGTTGGTTTGAGCCGTTGAACTAGCAGAACTTGAATTCGTAGTTTGATTATTCGTTGTCGTACTCTTAGTATCAGTTTGGCTATCATCCTGATTTTGCGTCGTACTAGTCCTGTTAGCTCGACTCATATCCGTTGTGGAATTGTCATCTTGAGCATCACTACTTTGGTCAACCCGACTATCTTTATTCGTCGAGGAATCACCCCGGCTGTTATCCGTCGGTTGATGGTCTGAGGTGGAGCTTGTACTTACCGAGGTCACCTTGGCCCCTTCATTAGTGTGGGTAGTTTTGTTAACCACCACGTTCGTCGCCCCTAAAGCAAGCACCAACGAAACTAAGGCAAACGGTGTCACAAACGGGGGAGTTTTCATAATTCTCATCCTTCCTGTCTTGTAACCTTAATTGTAGCTGATTTAGGGGACAAAACAATTAAAGAATCGGTAAAACTTTTAAGGTTCTTTTGTCTCTGCTTGGCGCAAGCAATCGGCACACAAGCCGTATAATTCAAAGTCATGCCCGGTAATCTTGGCCCCCGGTAATTGTTTTTCAAAATAACTAGCATCCCACGGCGGCAGCTTAATTTCAAAAACCTTCCCGCACTTTTGACAAATAAAGTGGTGATGGTGGGGCCGCTCACAGCTAAATTTGACTGCCCGTCCATTAGTTCGCCGGGTAAATTCAACTAGACCTAACTCTTGAAATTCACTTAAGTTTCGGTAAATCGTATTATGACTAATTCCAGGATAGATTTGCCGCATTTGATCATCTAACTCCGTAATGTCGAGATAGTGATCCGGATGGGCAATTAGTAAATCAACTAGGTGTTGTCGTTGCTTCGTTACCCGATAGTGTCCTTGCTTGAGTGCTTTAATTGCTTGTGCTTTTAAATCATCATTCATCAATTGTCCCCCTTGGGCACTAAAATAGTTGCCATCAGTTGATCTAAACGAGTTTTCGTTTGTGCCCACTCATCATTTTTGATCACGATGGCTTTACCTTGTAAGGTCGTTGGTAGGGTTAAGTCCCGTTGAAATTCTGCACTGGTAAGCCGGGATTGGATTTTTTCCGGATCATCCCCCCGTTGCGCCAAGCGGTGACCTAAATCTGTCGTCGGTGAAACCGTCAAGAAGACGACGACAACTTGATCTCCCAGAACCTGCTGATAAGTCGTTGCGCCCTTTGTATCCAACACAATCACGGCCCCGGGGTGGTCAGCAAGCGCCCGCGCAAGGCCTTCTTTTGAAGATCCATACTGATGATGATCGTACACAACCTTTTCTAAGAGGTGTAATTTGGCCATTGAAGCGGGCGTTTCAAAGTAATAGTCCTGTCCATTAACTTCCCCTTGGCGGGGCAACCGGGTCGTATGCGTCACCACCCGGGCAAAATTAAAGTAAGTTTGTAAGTAGGTCTGAACCGTGGTTTTTCCGGTGCCAGCCGCCCCACAAAGAACAATTATTTGCTTCATCTTATTTAGCCGTTAAGTAGGCATTGGCTTCGTCCAATAATTGCTTTAGATTATCGTAAGTTAACCGTTCCCGCGCCGCTTGATAAGGCAACCAGGCCGCGTTTTTAATTTCTGCCGCCTGCAAAGTCAATGCTGCTTGATCCGCTAATTCCGCCGTGAAAAGGGTCATTTCCTTGTGGTTACCATTTGGTAAATCATACTGGGTGTAAACCGCAAATTGGGTATTAATGGTTAGAGCTAAACCTGTTTCTTCTTTAATTTCACGTTTAGCAGTTGCCAACAGGGTTTCATCCCCTTCAACATGCCCCTTGGGGAAACCCCAGAAATTTCCTTGATTTGTACTTTGAAGAAGTAAGTATTCCAATTGTCCTTGATGATGGCGGTAAACCACTGCACCACTGGTCCGTTCTAATGCCATTATTCTTCCTTCCTTTCGTTAACTAATTATCCCTATTTTTACCAAGTTTTCGCAGAAAAGCAAGTTTCCCTGCCAGATCGCGCCTACCTTTATCGTAATCGTTACTATTGAAGTCAGCCAACCCCTTTTTCGTTACTACAAAAGCCAAAACTTTGGGAGTAGCGAAAATTAGGATTACCCGGCGCTCTTTATCATTGACTTCTCATCAAAATTTAATTAAACTAGGAGAGACTAATTAATCAACCCCCAATGGAGGTAGTTTGTAAATGAATCTTTTTCGGAAAGAAAGTCTCGAACGTTATTTAGGGACGGACCAAAAATTTGTCAAGTCACTAACGGCGTTTGACTTAATTGCCCTGGGCGTCGGCGCCGTGATTGGAACCGGGATCTTTATCCTTCCCGGGACGGTAGCAGCCACTGATGCTGGCCCGGGGGTTATCCTATCCTTCTTCTTGGCCGCGATCGTCTGCGCTTTAGCCGGAATGTGTTACGCTGAATTTTCGTCCGCCTTACCCGTGGCCGGAAGTGCCTATTCCTATGGAAACGTGGTTTTCGGTGAAATTATCGGCTGGATCTTGGGCTGGGCCCTAATTTTGGAATACATGTTGGCAGTAGCGGCCGTTTCAACGGGGTGGGCGGCCTACTTTAATTCCCTACTAGCCAGTGTCGGAATTAAAATTCCCACCGCACTTAGTGGTCCCTTTGATCCCGCTCACGGAACTTACATTAATCTGATTGCGGTCATTATTGTCTTAGCAATTACGGCGATGTTGGCGCATGGAATGAACACTTCAATGCGGATTAACAACATTGCCGTGGTCCTCAAAATTGCTATTATCGTGATCTTCATTGCGGTTGGGGTTTTCTTTATCAAGCCGGGCAACTATCACCCCTTCTTGCCTTACCACATCACTGGGGTCTTCCAAGGGGCGACGACGGTTTTCTTTGCCTTCCTGGGATTTGATGCCATTTCGTCTTCTGCTGCCGAAGTTAAAAACCCCCGGAAAAATATGACAACCGGGATCATCGGTACCTTGTTGATCGCAACAGTCCTGTACATGGGGGTTGCCGCGGTCTTGGTTGGGATGGTTAAGTATACCAAGCTAGATGTTGCCAACCCGGTTGCCTTTGCCCTTGAAATGGTCCACCAAAGCTGGTTGGCTGATGTGCTGTCCATTGGGGCTTTAATCGGTATGTTCACCATGATGGTTACCATGATTTACTCCAGTTCGCGGTTAGTTTACTCCATCGGCCGGGACGGGATGTTACCAACCTTTCTCGCCAAGCTTGATCCCCGCACTAGTGTGCCCCAAAATGCCCTTTGGGTAGTAGCCATAATCATCGCCTTCATGGGCGGGCTAGTTTCCCTTGACCACTTAACCAGTTTGGTTAATATTGGGACTTTATTAGCCTTCACCTTCGTTTCCTTTGGGATTATCCCCTTGCGGCGCAACCGGGAAATCTCCAACCAAGGCGGTTTTAAAGTGCCCCTTTATCCAGTTTTCCCAATTCTTTCTGGCGTGGCCTGTTTAGCAATGATGTGCCTATTAAAGAAAGAAACTTTTATTGGGGCCGGAATCTGGTTTGCGATTGGATTGTTACTTTACTTTGGCTACGGTTACCGCCACAGTAAACTAAATCACTAATTTTTACCCTCATTATCGTTAACAGTGCGATAATGGGGGTAATTATTTTTCCGGGAGGATTTTTTATGCGGAACAATCAATTTGCAATTCAACCTACCACGCCGGCTGAACGACAAGCCGAGCTTAAAGCCCTTCGTTTGCTACCTGACGACTGGCAAGCCTTAACCCCCAAGGCCTTACTCAAACATTTTTTGGTTACGAGTCATCCGGCGGCTAAAACCGCCGCCAGTGCTAACCAATGGTTAAATGGTCTGGCCGCCACCAAAGACCAATCTGTCATGGCCTGGCTAACGAGTGACGACCCGCTAACAACGCCAATTTTTGACCTTATCGCCTTACAATTACTTCACTTTATTCCGGAAGTTGATTACCAGGTAACGGCGCCGGTAGCTGCGGTTGAAAAAATCAGGCTTCCCCTCCTTAATCCAACCAGCTGGAATGTTGCAACGGTTACGGATGCCTTTTACCAGCTCTTAATTAGCCGGAATAACAATGGTTATCGGTATTTAGATCAGTTAGTCGCCGATGGAGCCTTAGCCTGGACGTATCAACTACCGGCTGCGGAAAAGCCCCTTATCTTTAACGGTCAACCAATTGCCTGTTTTGACCCCGCAACCTTCATCCGCGAGGTAGTTTATGTTGAAACCGACCTTGATACTGACTTTGACGGCCAAGCCGACCTCGTTAAAGCTGAAATTATCCGGCCAGTCGAAAGTAACCACGGCCTAAAAGTCCCAGCAGTTTTCACCGCAAGTCCTTACAATCAAGGAACCAATGATGCTTGGGGGGAAAAAGTAACCCATCAGGTTAACCATCCCCTTACCCATAAGCTAACTAGCGACCAGGCGCCAGCTGAACTGCCCTTCCCTCAACCACAAACTTATCAAACCATCACGGGGGAAGCTTCTCAGGCTACAGAAACCTTCAGCGAAACCCCCAGCTATACCTTAAATAATTACTTAGCAGCCCGGGGATACGCCATTGTTTACGCTGCCGGAATTGGAACCAAAGATTCCGATGGCCTCCAAACCTGCGGGTCTCCTGAGCAAACAGCTAGTATGCAAGCAGTCGTGGAATGGCTCCACGGTGATCGCCAGGCCTTCACTGACCGGACCAGTGGCCAATTAATCAAGGCCGCCTGGTGTAATGGCCACGTGGGGATGACGGGGCGTTCTTATTTAGGGACCCTTTCCACAGCGGTCGCAACGACTGGCGTTGCCGGCCTCAGCGCCATCGTTTCAGAAGCTGCCATCTCCAGTTGGTATGACTACTACCGCGAGAATGGTCTCGTCATGGCACCCGGTGGTTTCCAAGGTGAAGACGCCGATGTTTTGGCGGCCGAAACCTTTAGTCGGACGAAAAATTTAGCCGACTACCTTAAAATCAAGCCCACCAACGATCACTACCTCCACCAAATGGCCCGCGCCCAAGACCGGAAAACCGGGAACTACAACGCTTTTTGGGCCGCACGGAATTACCGGCCCCAAATCAAGAACATTCAATGTCCGGTAATGATGGTCCATGGTTTAAACGATGATAACGTCAAGCCTAATCAAGTTAAGGCGCTTTATGATGGCTTAAAAGCCAATGGAATTCCTGCTAAAATTATTCTCCATCAAGGAAAACACATCTATATTAACTCCTTCCAATCCCTTGACTACAGCGAAATGATTAATCTTTGGTTTGCTAAACATTTATGGCGGTTTGATAATCAGGCCGATGAAGTCCTACCAGCCGTCCTGGTTCAGGATAATTACACCCCGCAAACTTGGCGGACCGTTAACGATTGGGACGGCGTAAAAACCACCCACTTTAACTGGGGCACGGGATGCCTAACCCCGAAAGCCGTTGAAGCTACTACCCAATTCTTTACCGACGGTCATCCAGCGGAGCAATATCAAGCCTGGTGTCACCACCCTAACCAATGGCAACAAGCCCTCTTAGCTGATAACGGGAGTTTTAGTGCTCATTTCCGGACCGCAAATATTTCCCAGGAAATAACTTACCGGGGAACCCCACATGTGCATGCACGCGTAAAGGTAAACGCTGATCATGGCCTACTTTCGGCTTTCTTAGTCGATCGGGGGCTTGCCAAACGCCTAACCGTCAGTCCCGTTACCATTAATCCCCGGAGCTTACGGGCTGGCTTCCATTTCGGTAGTGATGATCTTCGCGAATTTAAACTAGCTAGCCAAGTTAGTCCTGCTAAGGTAATATCTTTTGGGCACATTAACCTCCAAAATCGCCATTCAGCTAGCCAGGTTGATGACCTTCAGCCCAATCAGTTTGTCGACGTTGACTTCCCCCTCCAACCGATTTTCCATCGACTACCAGCTAATTATCAACTAGAACTAATCATCTTCGCAACTGATTACCAAATGACCCTCCGGGGAAATGAACCTTTAACCTACACGCTTGATCTAGCTAACTGTTGGTTAGAGGTCCCCCGCGATTAACTTGCCGATTCCACTTTCAGAAGCGTATACTAACTTTTATACGCTTTTGGGAAAGAGGGATTAATTTATGCGTACTGGTACGAAAATTTTGACACTTGATAATGGTTATCACCTTTGGACAAACACCCAAGGAACTGGTAAGATCCACTTGCTAGCTCTCCACGGTGGTCCTGGTGGCAATCACGAATACTGGGAAGATACGGCTCAACAATTAAAGAAACAGGGGCTCGACGTTCAAGTTCACATGTACGACCAACTAGGATCACTTTACTCTGACCAACCGGATTACAGTGATCCAGCCATCGCTGATAAGTACCTTACTTACGAATACTTCTTAGATGAAGTTGAAGAAGTACGGCAAAAGCTCGGTATCGATAACTTTTACTTAATTGGTCAAAGTTGGGGTGGGCTCTTAGTTCAAGAATATGCTGTTAAATATGGGCAACACTTGAAGGGGGCCATTATCTCCTCAATGGTTGATGAAATCGACGAATACGTTGACCACGTTAACAAGTGCCGGGAAGCAATTTTACCGGCTGCAGAAGTCGCCTTCATGAAGGAATGCGAAGCCAAAAACGACTACGCTAATAATCGTTACCAACAAGACGTTCAAGTTCTAAACGAAAACTTCGTTGATCGGAAACAACCATCTAAACTCTACCATTTAGCTGATATTGCCGGGTCCGCTGTTTACAACGCCTTCCAAGGCGACAACGAATTTGTCATCACTGGGAAGCTCAAGGACTGGCACTTCCGGGACCAACTCAAAAATATCAAGGTACCAACCCTCTTAACCTTTGGGGAACATGAAACCATGCCCCTCGATACGGCGAAGACGATGGCATCCTTGATTCCTAATTCCAAGCTGGTAACCACGCCAAATGGTGGTCACCACCACATGGTCGATAATCCCGACGTTTACTACAAGCACCTTGCCGATTTCATTAAGCAAGTTGAAGCAGGAACGTTTAATAACTAATCTTAGAAAAGAGGATGGGAAAAAAGCTCCTTGACGGCCTGGTTGGGATAAGAAGAACGAAGGTTGATTCATTAGAATCGACCTTTCGTTCGCACTTATCCGCTAAGGCCGTGCTTTTTGACCTTAGTTACTGAGTAACATTCGGAGATGAAAAAGAGGGTGGGAAGAAACTTGAGTTTCTTCCCACCCTCTTTACTACTCAGCAACCACGGTTAACATAGTGCTTTCCGCTGATCGTACTATAATTGGCCTCTTTAGTATTCACTCGGTCCCCACGCTTCTCTTGGATCAATCACTTGGTGAGGGGTTGCTTGAGCTCGTTTGGATTGACCAAGGTCACCCTTTGCTAATTTGGCTGTATGTTCGCTTAAAAAGAAGCCACCCCACTTTTTAATCCCTGGATCTTGATATTCATACTTAAAGAAATGGCTAGCAATTCGTTGGCTTTCTTCTTCACTAAAAATTGGCATTTTCATCAAGAACGCTTCTTTCTTAATCGGTTTTTATTTTCGATTTACGTTCGGTTTTAATATATTATTGTTCTTTGATTTTGTCAATATCATTTTAAAGCGAAAGTTTGGTCAACCATCTCTTAATTTTCTGCTATGATTCGAAATCGTGACTTATTTTAAGGGGTTCTGTGATAAAATAGTGGGCGTTAAACTATTTCCCGGGAAAACTGGGAAGCGCCTCGTTACTCAATTCAGTAGCGAAATAAAATGTTTGTGAGGAACCACCCGAAATGAAAAAACTAGGGAACTTCGTCAGTACCCGGATTGGGTTCTTTGCCCTCTTAATTATTCTTTTTTGGGCCAAGACCTTATTTGCCTATGTAACTGACTTTAAACTTGGGGATACGAGTTTTGTTCAAGGCCTAATTACCTTTTTTAATCCCCTCGCAACCACCATTATCCTTTTAAGTATTGGCCTTTATTTCAAGCGTTCGCGCTTCTTTTATCCCGTAATAATGGGACTTTACATCGCCAATACTGTTTTGTTGTACCTCAACGTCATCTACTTTCGGGAATTCACCGATTTTATGACCATCGCTACGATGACCGGCTACTCGAAGGTTAACCAAGGGCTATCAGCGTCATCATTAGCCCTAACCAACATCCACGATATTTTCTACTGGTTAGATATTATTGTAATCTTACTATTGATGCTCTTTCGAAAGATCAAATTTGATCCCCGCGCAATTGGCCACCGGTTGGCTTTTGCGGCCACCTCAGTCGGGATTCTCTGCTTAGGGCTTAATATCATGGTTGCCGAATTTAGTCGGCCCCAGTTACTTGGGCGGACCTTTGACCGGACTTACATCGTTAAGTACTTAGGGGTGGATACTTTTACCGGTTACGATTTAGTTCGTTCTCAACATACTTATACGATGCGAAAGTCCGCTACTAAGTCCCAACTGGAAAAGGTTAAGAAATTCACAGATCAGCTCTACGCCAAGCCAAACGATAAACTCTTTGGCATTGCTAAGGGGCGGAACGTGATCATAATTCACCTCGAAAGTTTCCAACAATTCTTGATTGACCGGAAGATCAATAGTCAAGAAGTAACCCCGTTCTTAAATTCGCTCTACCACAGCAATAGTACTTATGCCTTTAGTAATTTCTTCCACCAAGTCGGCCAAGGAAAAACTTCCGATGCCGAAAATATGTTAGAAACCAGTACTTTTGGCCTTCCCCAAGGGTCGTTATTTGCAACCTTAGGGAGTGACAATACCTTTGAAGCGGCGCCGGCAATCCTCGAACAGCGGGCCGGTTACACCACCGGGGTCTTCCACGGAAACGTCGCCTCCTTTTGGAACCGGAACAACGTTTATAAAAACCTAGCTTATCAGTATTTCTTTGATGCTTCTTATTATGACACTTCTGGTGACAAGGCCACCGGTTATGGGTTGAAAGATAAGCTCTTATTTGCAGATTCTGTAAAATACCTTGAACACTTGCAACAGCCGTTCTACGCTAAGTACATCACCGTTACGAACCACTTCCCTTATGAATTAGATAGTGAAGATAAAGATCCAAACTTCACTACTACCAATACCGGGGACACCAACGTTGATAACTACTTTGTCACTGCTCACTATCTTGACCAAGCTGTGAAGGAATTTTTCGCTTACTTACAAAAGTCGGGACTTTACAAAAATTCAATCATCATGATTTATGGTGACCACTACGGGATTTCCAATTCCGAAAACAAGAATTTAGCCAGTGTCTTGGGTAAGTCGAGTGAAGATTGGAATGACTATGACAATGCCATGCTACAACGAGTTCCATTAATGTTTGTCATTCCTGGAACTAACCAAGGGAAGATTTATAACACGTATGGTGGCGAAATCGATGTCTTACCAACGCTCTTGCACTTACTTGGGATCTCTACGAAACGTTACATTATGTTTGGGACGGACCTCTTTAGTTCCCAACATAAGCAAGTTGTTGCCTTCCGGAACCAAGATTTTGTAACCCCAAAGTATACCAGTGTTAATGGTACGATTTACGATACCACCACTGGCAAAATCGCTAAGCTTACCGCTAAGCAACAAAAACAAGTCGAAAAGGACCAGGATTTCGTTACTAAAGAACTCCACCTTTCCGATTCCCTAAACCAAAAGAACCTATTACGGTTCTACGATCCAAAGGGCTTTACTCCGGTTAAAGCTAACGACTATAACTACTCAAATGGTTTGCAGAAAGCCGAGAAGATTGAAAAAGAAAAGGGAAATAAGTCAACTAGTCTTTATTCCGAAAATGGCGATAAGACCACTGCTAACCTATACTCTACCGATGCACCGGAAGTAAATCACTCTTCAACTAGTTCAAACCGGATTAAGATTACTAATCCTGATAGTAATAACTAGTTGCTTTAGCAAAGCAAAAAACCGACCAGGAATTTTCTCCTGATCGGTTTTTTTATATTATAAAGTTAATTACATTGCGGCAACATCCTGCGCAATCCGGGAAATAGTTTACAACTTCATCGACGAACTATGCATGGCCATCCGCTTCTTAGGGTAGAGGGCTTTAGCAAGGCTAGTTACAGCGACAGGAGCTTCCCCAAAGCCGTTCGCAATTAAGGCTACTTTCCCTGGGTACGTAACCCCATCGCCAATTGCGTATACCCCTTCAACGCTAGTTTGCATGGTTGAATCAACCGTAATTAAATTATGGTCGCTCGCTAAATCCAAGTCCCAGTCCTGCAAAGCAGCGTTATTAGAAGTAAAACCATAGTTAACCAGAACCTTATCCGTAGTAATGGTCAGCTCGGCTTCACTCTTCATTTTCTTCAAGGTTATCTCAACCTTACCATTTGCTTGGCCGTTAATTGCCTTTGGTAAGTATGGCGTTAACAATTGAACTTTAGAAGCTTTCAAATCCGAAACTGTCTTTGGCAAAGCCCGGAATTGATCTCGCCGGTGAACTAAGCTAACTTGCTTGGCAATCGGTTCTAACATTAAAGCCATATCAATTGCGGAGTCGCCTCCGCCAAGGACGACAACTTCTTTATCAGCATACTCATCCTTCTTAGTCACGAAGTAATCGAGTTGCTCCTTGCTTAAGTTATCAACCCCTTCGAGAGCCAAGGGCCGCGGGGTAAAGGCCCCTTTCCCCAGGGCGATTAAAATTGCCTTGGCCCGGGAGGTTCCGGTAGCAGTGGTAACGATAAAGGTCCCATCAGCTTCCTTTTGAACGTTAGTTACGGTTTGCCCGAGCACGGTATCAATCGGTGCCACTGCCATTTGGGATTGCAAACCCTCTGCTAATTGGCGACCAGTTACCCCGGCTTTCCCAGCAACATCCCAAATCTTTTTTTCGGGATACAGAGCAGCGGGTTGCCCCCCTAAGGTTGGGAGTGCTTCAATTAATTGTGCCTTTAATTCGTGTAACCCACAATAAAAAGCCGCAAACATTCCGGCCGGTCCCCCGCCAACAATGACAACATCATAAATTTTTTCTTCCATCATTTTGCCTCGCTCACTTTAAATCTACCGTGCTTTCATTGTATCATTAGCGTCAAAGGGGAGCAAAAAACGGAAATTTCCGATTGTAATCCTTTTCATTATTAGTTATTATTAAGAGGTAAAACGTTACTACTCTCAAAAACTGATTATATTCTTTGGAGGGACTTATCATGGCACAAAAGAAAATGATTCTTGACTTGGACACTGGGGTGGACGATGCTTTAGCAATTGCATACGCCGTTGCGGCTCCTGATGTTGATTTGATTGGGATTGTTTCTTCATACGGTAACAACCTACTCAACGTTTGTGCACAAAACAGCTTGAAGCTTTTGGAATTACTTGGCCAACCAGACGTTCCAGTTTTCTTGGGTCTGCCACACTCCAGCACAAGCGACCACTTTGATGTAATGCAAGTTTCCAAGGATATCCACGGGAACAACGGGATTGGAGACGTCGAACTTCCAGAACCAAAGCGGCAAGTAGAAGCACAATCGGGGGTTGACTTTTACATCGAAGCTGCTCACAAGTATGGGAAGGACTTAATCATTATCCCAACTGGGCCAATGACCAACTTGGCAGCGGCCCTTGAAAAGGACCCTGAAATTGCCCATCTAATTGGGAATGTCACTTTCATGGGTGGGGCGTTAACGGTTGAAGGGAACGTAACTGACGTTGCCGAAGCCAACATCAATCAAGATGCTAAAGCTGCTAATACGGTCTTGACCAGTGAATTACCACTAACAATGGTTGGCCTTGATGTTACTTTGCGGACCCTCCTAACCAAGAAAGAAACCCAACAATGGCGGGAACTTGGGACTAAGGCCGGAAAAGCTTACGCTGATATCACCGACTTCTACATCGATGCTTACTACAACCTCGACATCGACAAGCATGGTTGTGCCCTTCACGACCCACTCGCCGTTGGAGTTTCCCTCGACCCAAGTTTTGTTCAAACGATTAGCCTCTTCATGAAGGTAATCTACGATGAACACAACTACGCTCGGACAGTCGGTGACAAGGACAAGTTGAACGATCCTAATCCAAACGTTAAGGTTGCCGTTAATGTTGATAAGGATCGCTACTTGGCTACCTTCATGGACCTTTTAACGAACCTCTTCAAAGAACATTAGGATAATTTTATCTAAATAAACATCATTTAAACTTATTTGACCGTGAGAGAGGCTGGGAAAAAACTCCTAGTCCAAAGTAAAAACCGGATGATGAATTTCTTAAACAATTCATCATCCGGTTTTTATGTACACAGGAAGTCGCTCCTGATATGATGTAATTAGCCTAAAACAAACAAAAA
>NZ_JACJJQ010000037.1 GCF_016900115.1 Limosilactobacillus alvi | reverse complement strand
TTGACCGCGGAAAAATTCCGTGCTCAAGCCGCATAAATAATTTTTCTGTTTGAACTGTATACTTGACAGGCAATAGTGCCCAAGGCAAAAATTATAGTCCGGATTTTAATGTTAGAGGGGCAAAAATTAATAGTTAATTCCCACCCTCTCTCTCATTTTTATGTTGATGTGTTGATAAACCGATTTAGCAACAATATAATTTAAGTAGCGAGGGGAAGAGGAAAAGGGGCATAAAATGACAGTTGCAACGTACGAGCAATGCATTAATGAATTGAAACGGCTGGGGATCAAGTACTCAATGGTGGACCATCCGGCAGCTAAAACTACTGAAGAAGCCGATCATTATATTGAAGGTTACGAAGGTGCCCGGACGAAGACGATGTTTTTACACGATAAGCACCACCAGCATTACATGATAATCATGGATGATGCGAAGCGAATGGATTTCAAAAAATTCCAAGAAATTTCAGGGACCAAGCGGATATCAATGGCTAAAGATGAAGAGATCATGGATGAACTCGGTTTAAAGCCTGGAATTATTTCTCCCTTTGGCTTAATAAATAATGAAGCTAAGGATATTAAAATTTACGTTGATCAAATGGTCTTAGATGAACCGATTTGGACTTTCCACCCCAACGAAAATACGCATACGATTTTCCTCGATAATCAAGACGTTTTAAAGTTTATTGAAGCGCAAGGCTTTACGTATGAAGTGATTAATTTATAAAAAAATCCTAGTGAATTTTAATTGAAGTACCTCATAATCATTGGATCTTTGTCCAACAATTGTAAGTTATTTCAGAATTCACTAGGATTTTTGAATTTAAGAAGAAAACTTAATTTGTTGAGTTTGGGAAAAAGCTCCTTTGCATGTTAATTAAGAACTACGTCTATTGAGGAAGGCTTACTTTAAATCACCCTTTTGAACAAAGAAACGTTTGAAATTTTTGGCATAATTAAAATCGATGCGTTTACCAAGTAACCACCGCTTAAAGTTCATGTCAGCGGCATATGAATAGGTTGTGCCCCATTGACCTTGCTGAATGAGTTGTTCGGCAGTTTGCTTAGCTTGGTTATCTTTGGCGTATTTGAGGAAGGTTGCTTTCGAAACACCAAGCCAAACCTGATACTTACTTGGATCTTGGTTAGCGTAAAGAGTTGGTTGATCTTTTAAGGTTCCTTCGATGTAGTCCATTACTGGGAAGGACGGCATTGAGTTTCCATTGAGGGAAACGAAGAAAGAGCTCCGTCCTTGCCGTGGGTTAAGGTCAAAGACTTTAAAGGTTTGATCACGTTGGTCATATTTAAAGTCAAAGTTCACGTAACCAGTAAAGTTAACTTGTTCCAAGAAGTTTTGAACTTGATGGTAAAGTTGTTCATTATATTGGGGAAGAATGGCGACGTAATTACCAACGTTAGCTGGGTTGCAGTCCTCAAGTAAAGGGTGCCCAAGGCTAAGCATTTTTACGTGGTGGTACTGGTCAACATAGGCATTCATTGTTCGCATATTACTGTCATCACCCGGGATGAACTCTTGTAAGATTAAATCCCCCTTGTATGGACTAGTTTCATAAATAATCTTTAAAACTTTGCGAAGCCGGGCCTGGTCATTAATGATGTAGGCTTTTTCGTATCCTTCGAAGTTTCCCTTGTGCCATTCAACTGCATCGGCGGCCTTAAGGGCCACGGGGTATTCAAATGGTGAAACATAATTTTGATAGTCCAGATCAGGCTTTAGAATCGCAGTTTTTGGATATGGTAAGTTGTATTTCTCACAGACTTCATAAAACTTTTCTTTATCAGTTAGCGTGGCAATCGTCTTGAAATCAGCATAGGGACATACCATGTGTTGAGCGAGGATGTCCCGATTTTTGGCAACTAATTCCGTGTAATCGTCACCACATGAAATTAAAAGAACTTGCTTGCCGGTTTCAGCCTTAAACTTTTCGGCAGCCTTAACAAGTAGGTCTGTAAAGACATCCGGTTTTTGCAAGTCCGGATGCAAGTGAAGGTTAACGATTTTTGAATATTTAGTTGGGGCTAACTCAGCTCGTGCAAAGAGTTCGGATTTAATCCCATAGGTTTTGTGAATTGCCCGGGCCATTCCATAAGCATTGAAGTCACTTCCGAGAATAAGCGGGATAAAATTAGCAGTCATAATTATTAAGTCAAGCTCCTTTAGTAAAAAAGTTAAAAAGAGACTGGGTGAAGGACTCAGTCTCTTTTTTCAGTCCTAGAATGTTATATAGCAAAAATAGTAATAAAACTAGTCTTTCAAGAAATTTACTAGCGATTTAGTTAGTTGCAGAGTTGTCACTAGCCGCATCAATTGCCGTAATTGCCGCTCCCCGAAAACCATGCGCTTCAAGAGCACTAATGCCTTTGATAGTCGTTCCGCCAGGGGAGGCGACTTGGTCACGAAGGAGGGCTGGGGCCAAACCGGTTTCCGTTGCGAGGGTGCCGCTTCCTTTTACCATGCTAGCGACAACTTGGTAAGCAATTTGGCGGCTTAGACCATGTTTAACAGCCGCATCCGAAAAGGCGTCCATTAAAACATCAACAAAAGCCGGTCCGCAACCACCTACCACTCCGATAATATTGAGATCAGTTTCTTTAACAACGATCACATCGCCAAGTTTACCAAGGAGTTCTTTAATGGTTGCTGTTATCGTTGTGGGTAAGTTTTCACGCAATGCTAAACCAATTGTTCCTGCATTTACAGCTACTGGCGTATTCGGAATCATAGCTGCAAGGGGATGGTTAGGTAAAGCCTTGGCAAGTGCGGCTAAGCTAATTCCCGCAGCTGAAGAGATTATGATTGTTTCTTCATTTAGGGAAGCTAACTGACTAGCAACCTCAAGCGTAATCGGTGCTGGCGTAGTTAAAATTACGACCGCGGGTTGGGCTTTAACCAAGTCAGTAGGGGTATTTACTAATTGGATCTGCTTAGCTTGCGTAAATTTCTCAACCCGAGGGTTAACTGGATTAAGCGTAATTAGATCATTTTCACCAGCGGCCTTAAATCCGTTTAAAATAGCAGTGCCCATGTTACCAGCACCAACAATGGCAATTTTCACTAATCTTCACCATCCTCGTTGTCTAATTTAATGTAACTTGCATTAATGTAGCCGGCGTGATCTGTTTCATACCAAGTTACGCCGTTTTCATCCTTAATTCGGGCGATTAAGGTGACGACACTTCCATTTGATAACTTTGTTAGGGGAAGTCCATATGGTTGATCATAGGTGTCTACGGACCGGTTAGGAAGAAAATCAACGACTCCTTTGACTTGGTTTAGTTTTAAGTAGGTAAGGTCAATAATTGGCTTCGTTGTTTTTTGTTCTGCAAATGGATCGTGTTCAACTAAGGTCATTTGGGCATCATCAAACTTAACCCATTGGTCAGCGTTAACCTGGTACCAAAATTCACGAGTTGTTGTGGCAACCCGTTGAAAAGATTTCACATAGATATTTCCCGGAAGTTTATCGGGTAATGGCATTCCGCCAACGCGGTCGTAAATAGTAACGGGCGTTTTTAGATGGAGGTAAAGATCGATGTTTTGGATCTCACCCCAAGTTTGTTTCCGGTAGTAAAAACAAACACTTTTTGCCGTATTGTCAAAGGTTCCTTTTAAGGTTCCTGTAATTTGAACTAAGTTATAGTTAGGAATTTCAATTTTTTTAATATCGTAACTTTGCCCGAGATGCCCCCGGAGAAGCTGGGGCAGGCGAAGGTTATCATTGCTATCGATGTCTCGGTAGTAGATCCAAATTGGATTACCGGTTTTGAATTCGTCTTTCATAAGGTTCACCCCAAATGCATAGTTTGTCTTAAGTATACCGCTTTAATGGGCTTGTGTCCCGCCACTTTTCGAATGATTTTTAAAGAAATTTGTAGGTTAATAATGGTAAAATAAAACATCAACTTATTACGGAGGTAAATATGCAACAACGATCACAAATTCGCCGCCTAACCCGGCGAAGTCTACTACTAGTTTTAATTATCGTTCAAGATTTAGTTCCTTTTATTGGTAATTTACCACTTGGTCCCCTTTCAATTACTACAATGCCAATAACCGTCGCCGTAATTGCTGCTCTATATGGTCCAATTGAAGGTACCTTAGCAGGGACGGTTTGGGGAATTCTAACTTTTATTCGAGCCTTTGTTTACCCAAGTAGTGCCCTTGCACCATTAATTTTTACCAATCCCTTAATCTCGATTGTCCCTCGGATGTTAGTTGGTTTATTTGCTGGGTGGGTTTTCTGGTTAGTTCAAAAGAGTGGACGAACTGGACTAGCGGCAAGTCTGGGCGGCTTAGTAGCATCATTAACCAACACTATTCTTGTATTAGGCGGGATTTACCTGTTTGCGAATACACCGCAAGTCGCTGCCGGCTACCACGTTAGTCAAAATAATTTAGGGGTAGCTTTAGCCGCAATTGTCGGGACCAACGGAATTGCTGAAGCAGTCCTTGCTACGGTGGTAGTTCCTTTATTAGTGATCCCTTTACGGAAGGTGATCCAACGGTTAGCAAAATAGAATAGGAAATAAATAGGTAGTTATAAATTTAAAATAACCTTATTCTAGTCTAAATCATGCACGTAATCTGGCTTCGCTAAGAAATCCCACTCTTATCTAGAGGGAAATTTCTTAGTGAAGCCTTTTTTATCTTTCCCTAAAGCTTTCTTGCCAGAGGCCATCAAAGAAATGTTGTAAAGAGATTTGACTTTTGGCGGGGGTTTCATCGCCTTGGAGACGTTGCATTTCAACATGCACGTTTTGGTATTCAAAGAGGTTATTGGCGTATTCAAGTAAAATATCATTTTCAGGATAATCGAGGCACATCGTTGCAAGGTTAGTGATGCCGGCTTTTAGCGAACGGCGAATCCGCTGGAAAACAACCTTCTTAGTGTGGTCATTCATTTGAAGATCGCGTTCAAAGTTGATTGCCGCAAAGTTAACATTTTGGTCAACCATTAACTTTACGATCCGCCGAATATCTTCACTCCCAGTTTCAGCCGCAATTCCTAAGAACATTAAAACTGAGTTAACGTGGTCAATTCGCTTTCGTTGGGCCGATTGAGGTCGTTGATATGAAGCGGGACTGGCGAGAGCTAACTCGTAAATAGCAGCGAGGCGGTTGGTCATGTTGACATAACCACCAATCAATTGGAGCAAATGTTTAACTTCAATTGGCTGAAGTGGAGCGGCAACAACAATATCGATATTTTCTCGGTAAGCGGCTTCCCGAATTTCAGGGGTAATTTTCGTCCCCGTTAGGATAAAGCGGGGGCGGGAGTTAACATCACGCAGGCGGCGGACAAGTTCAATCCCGTCATAAGGGGTAAGATCATTGCTGATTACCATGATATCAACCCGCAGTTCCAACAAATCTAAGTAAGTCTGTGAAGCTGAGCTACTTTGACCAACGACATAGTTATCAAAACTGCGCTCAATCAACTCTTGAAAGAGGTTACGGTTGGCTTCATTTGGGTCAGCAAGATAGAAATTCATTGTAAAATTGCTCCTTTTTTAAACAAATCTGATTTTTTTTGATGCTGATTGAAGTATAACTTAAATTGATGAATAAAGTAAAATTATTCACAATCAAAAGCCGCTTTATACATTGCTATATGCATTTATACATTTAGTAAGGATAAATCATGCAAAATCGGTTGTATAATTTAAAGGCCTCGAAAAAATTCTCCGCAATTCTTTGAAGCATACGTAAGTTCAACGTAAAATTTTGAAAACGCTTTCTATAATAATAATCGTAAAGAAAGTTATTACAAACCTTAGGAGGAATTAGATCAATGGCTTTTAATTTACGGAATCGTAGTTTCTTAACACTTGCTGACTTCAACACGCGTGAAATGGAATACATGTTGAATTTGGCAGAAGACCTCAAGAAGGCAAAGTACGCCGGAACTGAACAACAAAAATTAAAGGGCAAGAATATTGCCTTAATCTTTGAAAAGAGTTCTACGCGGACTCGTTGTGCTTTCGAAGTCGGTGCTAAGGATCAAGGGGCTCACGTTACTTACCTTGGCCCATCTGGTTCTCACATCGGTTACAAGGAATCAGTTAAGGATACTGCGCGGGTTCTTGGTGGAATGTTTGACGGGATTGAATACCGTGGCTTCTCCCAACGGAGCGCTGAAATCTTAGCTGAATACTCTGGAGTTCCAGTTTGGAACGGTTTAACTGATGAAGATCACCCAACACAAGTTTTGGCCGACTTCTTAACTGCTAAGGAAGTTTTGAAGAAGGAATACAAGGACATCAAGTTTGCCTTTGTTGGTGATGGTCAAGACAACGTTTCTAACGCTTTGATGCTTGGGGCCGCTGTTATGGGGATGGAATACCATGTGGTAACGCCTAAGGAATTAAACCCAACGCCAGAAGTTCTTAACAAGGCTCAAAAGATTGCTGATAAGACGGGGGCTAAGATCGTTGTTTCCAACGACATCAAGGAAGGTGTTAAGGGAATGGACGTTATTTACGCCGATGTTTGGGTATCCATGGGTGAACCAGACGAAATCTGGGAACAACGGATTAAGTTGTTAAAGCCTTACCAAGTTACGAAGGAAGTTATGGAAGCTACTGGCAATCCACATGCGATCTTCGAACACTGCTTACCTGCATTCCACGACCAAGAGACTGGTGTTGGTAAGAAGATCTTTGAAAAGTACGGCTTGAAGGAAATGGAAGTTACTGACGAAGTCTTTGAAAGTGAACAATCCGTTGTCTTCCGTGAAGCTGAAAACCGGATGCACACGATCAAGGCTGTTATGGTTGCAACTTTAGGTGAATAGTTAGGAGGATGCAGAAATGGCAAAAGTAGTCGTTGCTTTAGGGGGAAACGCCCTGGGTAAATCTCCAGAAGAACAACTGCAGTTAGTAAAAAACACTGCCGCTTCTCTTGTGGGGTTGATCGATGCAGGGAATCAAGTAGTGATTAGTCACGGGAATGGTCCTCAAGTTGGTCAAATTAATTTAGGGATGAATTTTGCCGCGGAGAACGGAAAGACGGCCGCTTTCCCATTCCCCGAATGCGGTGCAATGAGCCAGGGGTACATCGGCTACCATTTGCAACAAAGTCTGCAAAATGAACTCCACAAGCGCTGGATGAAGAAAAATGTGGTAACCACGGTAACCCAAATTGTCGTTGACCAAAACGACCCGGCTTTCAAGAATCCGACTAAGCCCGTTGGTGACTTCTACACTAAAGAACAAGCTGACCAAATCGCAGCTGATAAAGGTTACACCTTTAAGGAAGATGCTGGACGCGGTTACCGGCAAGTGGTCCCATCACCACTACCACAAAAGATCATCGAACTCGATAGTATTGAAACCCTAATCAACAATGGTGACTTAGTCATCGCTGGTGGTGGGGGTGGAATCCCGGTTGTAATTACTGATGAAGGCCTTAAAGGGGTTCCAGCTGTGATCGACAAAGACCGTTCTAGCGCTTTGTTAGCTGATAACATTAACGCGGATAAATTAATTATCTTGACAGCCGTTGACTACGTTTACATCAACTTTAACAAGCCAGACCAAAAGCGGTTAGATCGGCTTTCCGTTGATGAAGCTAAGGAATACATGGCCCAAGATCAATTCGCTGCCGGCAGTATGTTACCAAAGATTCAAGCTTGCTTGTCCTTCGTGGAAGGGCACCCAGAGCGTGAAGCAATCATCACTTCCCTTGATGGACTAGATGATGCTCTGGCTGGTAAGCTTGGAACGGTAATTCACGGCTAAACTAATTCCAATGTGATTCTCTTGATTTAACACTTTTTAAATAGATAGGAGTGTAAAAAAATGACAAGTCCGATCCACGTTACTTCCGAAATTGGTAAGTTAAAGACGGTTATGCTCCATCGGCCAGGGCGCGAAATTGAAAACATTACCCCTGACTCAATGGAACGCTTACTTTTTGATGACATTCCATACTTACCAATCGCTCAAGAAGAACATGACTTTTTTGCTCAAACTTTACGTGACCAAGGCGCTGAAGTTATTTACTTCGAAAAATTAGCTGCTGAAGCTTTAGCTGATGAAAAAGTTCGTCAAGAATTTTTGAATCGGATGGTTGCTGAATCAGGTTACGTTGCTGGAGCAACCCATGATGCTTTGATTGAATACCTTTCCGCAATGAATCCTCAAGATATGATTGATAAGATTATCGAAGGGGTCCGGGGGACGGATATCGATCTTAAGCATGGTGATTTACAATCAGTTTCTGAAAATACGGATTGGCCATTCTTGATGGACCCAATGCCAAACGCTTACTTTACCCGGGATCCACAAGCCTCAATTGGTGATGGGATCTCAATTAACCGGATGACGTTCGCTGCTCGGCAACGGGAATCCTTAATTACGGAATACATCATTAAGCACAATCCACGCTTTGCTGGCAAGGTTGAAGTATGGCGTGACCGGAACCACACGACCCACATTGAAGGTGGGGACGAACTGGTTCTTTCTAACCACGTCTTGGCAATTGGGATTTCTCAACGGACGACAGCTGACGCAATTGAAGACATCGCTAAGAACCTCTTCAAGGACTCCGACTACGACACCGTAATTGCCATTTCAATTCCACACAATCACGCTATGATGCACTTGGATACTGTCTTTACGATGATTAACTACGATCAGTTTACGGTTCACCCAGCTATCTTGGATGACAACGGTCAAGTTGACAACTGGGTTCTTCACCCAGGTAAAGATGGCGAAATCGTGATGGAACACCATACCGACATCAAGGAAGTTTTGAAGAAGGCTTTGAACAAGTCTGAAATCGATTTAATTCCAACTGGGAATGCTGATCCAATCGTAGCGCCACGGGAACAATGGAATGATGGTTCAAACACTTTGGCAATCGCTCCAGGTGAGGTTGTTACCTACAACCGGAACTACGTATCAAATGACTTATTACGTGAACATGGGATCTTAGTTCACGAGGTTCGTTCGAGTGAATTGTCCCGGGGCCGTGGTGGTCCGCGGTGCATGTCCTGCCCAATCGTTCGTGAGGACATCGACTAGCTAAAAATTAGCGGAGGTGATCTAGATGGTACCAACGACTACCAAGGGTTACTTCCGCTTTTTTGAGCCAAAAATTATTCGGTTAGTTTTATAATTAGCGTGTATAATATAATTAATAGTAGGCTTTAGTGGCGAAAAACCATGATCGCCTATTTGCAATCATTCTTTTTTACAGGTTAGTTTATAGAATCGAGGAGTGAAAAATGGAAAACAAAAAAGGAATTAGCCGCACTGAGCTGATTGCCTTGATCGTTAGTTCCTGTATTGGGACTGGGATCTTTGGGATTACAACGAATGTTGCAGCTGCCGCTGCGCCTGGTCCAGCTTTACTAGCATGGCTATTTGTTGGAATTGGGATCTTATTTTTAGTTCTTTCGTTGAACAATTTATCAAACAAGCGTCCTGATCTTAAAGCCGGGATCTTCTCATACGCTGGAGCCGGTTTTGGCCCGCTTGGGGAATTCATTTCTGGTTGGTCATACTGGTTGTCAGCATGGCTAGGGAATATTGCTTTTGCGACGATGCTAATGAGTTCATTAGGAACCTTTATCCCAATGTTTAAGGGTGGCCAAAACTTAGCATCAATCATTGTTGCGATTATTTTCTGTTGGATTTTAACGCTCTTAGTTAATCAAGGGGTAGAAAGTGCTTCCTTCATTAACTCAATTGGGACGGTCTTTAAGGTTATTCCACTGGTTCTTTTTATCATTTTGATGATTATTGGATTTAAGGGTGGTCTCTTTACTGCTGATTTCTGGGGCCACGTTGCTAATAATATGTCAAAGGGAACCACAACTGGTTCAGTTTGGGAACAAATTAAAGGTACGATGATGACTTTGATTTGGGTCTTCATCGGGGTTGAAGGGGCTTCTGTTATGTCCCACCGGGCCAAGAACCGTTCACAAGCCGAACAAGCAACGATTATTGGTTTTATTCTCTTAGTTTTGATCTATGTTATGATTTCGATCTTACCATACGGTCACTTAAGCCGGGCCGCTTTAGCTGCTGGTGGTCAACCAGCCCTTGGAAGTGTCCTTGAGGCCGTTGTTGGTCACTGGGGGGCCGTAATGATTAACGTTGGATTGATCATCTCAACGATCATTTCTTGGCTATCCTGGACGATGTTACCAGCTGAAACGACGATGTTAGTCGCTGATGATAAGGCAATGCCAAAGATATGGGGAAAGGTAAACGCTAAGGGAGCCCCAACAACTTCCTTGATGATCACTGGGGTTTTGCAAACGATTTTCCTCTTCTCCTTGCTCTTCACACAACAAGCTTATGAATTTGCTTACTCATTAGCCGCTGCTGCGATCTTGTTCTCATACTTACTGGTTGGCTTGTACCAAATGAAGTATAGTGCAGAAAACCAAGAATGGGGTCAGTTCACGGTTGGGTTGATAGCATCGATCTTCCAACTCATTTGTATGGTCCTTGCTGGTTGGAGTCAAGTGCTCTTAGTTTCCATCAGTTTTATTCCAGGTTTCATTATTTACTGGCAAAACTGCAAGGAACAAAACCACAAGATGAGCGGAGCCGAAAAGACGGTTATTATTTTAGTACTCTTGCTTTCAATCCTTGCCATCTACTTTGTTGCTAATGGCACGATTGCAATTGGCTAGGGAAATAAATATGTAACGAAAGGTTGTCCAAATCCGGGCAACCTTTTTCTTTTCCCTAATAAGGCCATGTGGGACGAACTAGATAGGATTCCTGTCGTCTACAAACTCACGCAAGCGATCAGCTTCCCGGAGCAACTACCATTTACTATTACTTCTCCGGTATCTGTATGACAGATATGGACTCAAAGCTAGGGCGGTGACCTTCTAATCTTTAAATTAGTGACCTTAGTCGGTTTTCCAACCTCTTTTCGCTAAGGTGTCATCCCCGTAAGATCTAAATGAAAAGCGAATGAACTAGGCAACTTTCCCAATTCATTCGCTTTTCTTTTGCTAATGTTAATAACTTAATCTTTAATCCGTAGTGGTCAAGGAACTATCAGCTGGCTTTGTTAATTCGTTTTGGCTATTTTCGGCAGTAACTACAATCTTGCCATCGTCATTCAATTGAGCAATGAGTCGATGGTCGTTATTGTGTTCAAGCACGAAGTCAGCAATTTGGTCCTCAATTTGTTCTTGAATGACCCGCCGTAATGGCCGCGCTCCCATCTTTGGGTTATAACCAAGTTCAACGAGCTTTTCTTCAACGTCTTGTGGGACCGTAACATGAAGTTCCCGGTCAGCCAACATTTGGTTAACATCATCAATCATCAAGCCAACGATCTTCATCAAATTGTCCTTGGTAAGGGCGTTAAATTCAACAATATCGTCAAACCGATTTAAGAATTCTGGCTTAAAGTAATTAGTTAACTTATCCATGACGGAGTTAACGTTGCCGTTAGTTTCAGCGCCGAAACCAACGCTAGCGACCGCATCACCAGAGCCAGCGTTAGAGGTCATAATGATGATGGTATCCTTAAAGGAAACCGTCCGTCCTTGAGAGTCGGTTAACCGACCATCGTCAAGGATTTGTAAGAACATGTGCATGACGTCTGGGTGGGCCTTTTCAACTTCGTCCAAGAGAATTAAGCTGTATGGGTGCCGACGAACTTGTTCCGTTAATTGACCAGCCTCTTCGTAACCAACGTAGCCTGGAGCCGCTCCAATTAATTTCGAAGTCGATGTTTTATCCATGTATTCAGACATGTCGAATCGGATCATCGCGTCTTTAGAACCAAAGAGTTGCTTAGCTAATTGCTTAGCCGTTTCAGTCTTTCCAACCCCAGTTGGTCCAACAAAGAGGAAGGAACCAATCGGCCGACCAGACTTGTTTAAACCAATGCGGTTCCGGCGAATTGCCCGGGCAATTTTATCTACCGCTTCGTTTTGACCAATGACGTGTTTTTCAAGTTCCTTATCAAGGTCCTTTAATTGATTTTGTTCTTGCTTTTGCAGGTCACCAACCGGAATATTAGTCTTTTCTTCGACGATTTTTTCCATATCTTTAACATCAACGATGGCTTCGTCCGTGACTTTATTTTCTTCGGCTTCTTTTTTGGCTTTGGTTAACTTTTCGACTTGATCACGGTAGAAGGCAGCCTTTTCGTAGTCTTGGCTTTCAACCGCTTGTTGTTTATGAGCTTCAGCGGTGTGAATTTGATTTTCAATCGCGTTTGGATCAACGTTTTTTAAGGTTAAGTTCTTCCGCGAACCGGCTTCATCAAGTAAGTCGATTGCCTTATCAGGTAAGTACCGATCTTGGATGTAACGGTCAGATAACTTTGCAGCCGCCATAATCGCATCATCAGTATATTTAACATGGTGGTAATCTTGGTACCGACTCTTGATCCCATCCAAAATCTTGATGGTCTCGTCGACACTTGGTTCAGCGACTTCAACTGGTTGGAACCGCCGAGCCAAAGCGCCATCCTTTTCGATCTTCCGGTATTCATTCAGGGTTGTAGCACCGATTAATTGGAATTCCCCCCGTGCTAAGGCTGGTTTTAAGACGTTTCCAGCGTCCATCCCACCTTCAGCGTTTCCAGCTCCCATAATTTCGTGGATTTCATCGATGAAGAGAATAATATTGTGGTTCTTGGAAACTTCTTCAATTAATTGTTGCATCCGCTTTTCAAATTGGCCACGGATCCCAGTTCCTTGAACAAGTGAAACTACATCTAATCGGATAATTTCCTTGTTAGCCAATTTTTCCGGAACTTCACCAGAAACAATTGCGGTTGCTAAGCCTTCAACCACAGAGGTTTTCCCAACCCCAGCTTCACCAATTAGAACGGGATTATTCTTCGTCCGCCGGTTCAAAATTTCAATTACCCGATGGATTTCCTTATCCCGACCGATTACTGGGTCGATCTTTCCTTGGCGGGCAAGGTCGGTCATATTAATTCCGTATTGGCCTAAAACGCCCTTTCCCCGTTGACCATTGCCACCTTGGCGTTGGCCTTGTGCTTGGCCACCACCGTTAGCAGCTTGGCTTTGCATATTATTTAAGGCATTCATAAAATCATCGAGATTACCAAATCCAAAAGCATTGTTCATATCGTTTCCCCCATTTAACATTTGCATTTGTTGGTTTTGTAATTTTTGATAGCAATTTTGACAGAGGTCAATCTGCATCTTTTGGCCATTCATCATCATTTGTAGATGAATGGTTGCTGGATTTTTATGACAGATTTGACATAGCATGGTTTAATTCCCCCTTGCCTGGTCATTTGACCTTTCTTGACTAATTGGCTTTAATTATACTTACTTTTTCACTTAAAGCAAGTTATCTACCTGGTTTTAAGTGAAAACAAAGAAATAAAAAAGATTGCTTTAAAAGGTTATATAAAATAAGAAAAATAAATCAGTTTAATTTGGTAATGTTTCTTAGTCATCGGATGGTACAATATTTAAGAAGGGGGTTGACCAATCTAATGGCAGCAGATTATTTAGCTAAGTTAGAGCAACTGCGAAAAGGGGAAATTGATGAATTAATCGTCACCCCGGATGATTTTCTGGATTTTCAAACGGCTTACCGGACATATCAATTTAAGACCCAAATTACCGGGGATGCTCATCGGGGTGGTGAAATTCATTACCATCGCGTTAAAAAGTAAAGCTTGAAAAGAAATGAGGAGATTTCATCGTTTTTAACATTAAAACCGACGGAAGATTCTTGTATTTAACGCTTACAATTGCTACAATGAGACCTATAGAGTAAGTATTTTTAATACCTACTATTCTTTATGTGCTAAGGAGAATGATACAATGGAAAAACGCGATTTTAACATCACTGCTGAAACAGGTATTCACGCCCGCCCAGCTACGATCTTGGTTCAAACTGCTTCTAAGTTCGCTTCTGACATTACGTTGACTTACAACGGTAAGAGCGTTAACTTGAAGTCCATCATGGGGGTTATGTCCCTTGGAGTTGGTCAAAACGCTGATGTTACGATTTCTGCTGATGGTGACGACGAAAAGGATGCCATTGCAGCAATCGCCGACACGATGGTAAAGGAAGGCTTGGCTGGCTAAAATGGCAAAATTACTCAACGGAATTGCAGCTAGTGGTGGAATTGTCATTGCGCCAGTTCATCTGTTGAGTTACGGTAAGCCGCCGGTTAAAGATCAAAAAACAACCGATGTGAATCATGAGGTCGAACGGCTTCATGATTCTTTTCGTATTACGGCAACTGAGCTCGAGCAGATTATCCAACAAGCAACCCGTAATTATGGAAAACAGATTAAAGGACCTTTAGAACAGCAATTAGTAATTCTTAGAGATTGGGAATTTCCAGCATTAATTGGCCGGTTAATTGTGAGTCAAAAAGTGACTGCGATTAGTGCCATTGAAAATGGGTTAGCCACCACCTTAGCAAGAATTGATCAAACTACGCGCACAGGCCATCGCCAAGCAATAGCGTATCAAGACGTGGCCCAACGTTTAATCACTCATCTTCAACCACAAAAAAATGAACAACTAGATCATCGGGCAATTGTCGTATCTCATGAAGTTAGTCCCAGCTTAGTTGCTAGTTTTAATCCGCAATTGGTCGCGGGGGTAATTACCGATAATGGGGGAGCTACGGCCCACTCGGCCCTTTTGACAGCTGAACTGGGAATTCCAGCAGTCGTAGGAACTAAAGCGGCAACTCAGATTGCCAAAGAGGACATGGTGGCAATTATTGATGGTGAACATGGAAAGGTTATTTTTCAGCCAACCCCCCAGGAAATCGATCATTATCAACAGTTAGCCGCACAGTATCAACAGCAGCAGCAAAGTCTTGGCGCTTACCGGGATCTAGCAACCGTGACCGCTGATGGTAATCGGGTTCATGTCGCAGCCAACATTGCCTTGCCAGATGAATTGAATCAACTGATTAAAAGTGGTGCCGAAGGAATCGGCTTGTACCGGAGTGAATTTCTTTTTTTAAATGTTGATCATCGCGTCACAGAAGATGAACAAGTTGCTAATTATAAAGCGGCCCTATTAGCTATGCCGCATGATCGAGTAGTGATTCGGGTTCAAGATTTGGGGGCAGATAAGCAACCAAGATTTGGCCAAGAACGGAATGTGAAGCTATTTTCTCAGCGGGGGTTACGCTGGCTTTTAAAACAAGAACCAATTTTACGGACCCAATTACGGGCGCTTTTACGAGCTTCAGTTTATGGTCATTTAGGAATCATGTTTCCTTTCGTGACCACGATTGATGAATTTCAACGGGCATTAGCAATTTTGGATCAAGAACGCCGCCTTCTAGAAGAGCAGGGCCATGCAGTGGCTAATAATGTTGAGGTTGGAATGATGATTGAAACTCCAGCCGCGGTCTTGATGGCGGATCAATTTGCCAAGTATGCGGACTTCTTTAGTATCGGCTCAAATGATCTAGTCCAATACCTCTTTGCAGAAGATCGAACCGATAGTAGTAACCAGCACTATGTTGCGCTGAATCCAGCTGTTTTACGGGCCATTAAACAAGTAATTCAGGCTGCGCATGCAGAAGGAAAATGGATTAGCTTATGTGGGGAAATGGCAACCTTAAAGTTAGCTCAACCATTGGTTTTAGCGATGGGGATTGATGAATTCTCACTCCCCCTCCCAGCAATCTTACCCTTGAAGCAACGCTTACAGAATTTATCAGTTCGTCAGCTTCAGCCATTAGTAAAGCAAGTCCTAATGATGGAAAATGATGATGAAGTGGCAGAAGTAGTTAACAAATGGCTCCGACGCCACCAAAAGAAGTAGACCCTATTTCTTAATAATTGTTATAAAAATGGGGTCTTGTTTGCTATTGTAATAATTTGAGTTTAAAATGAAAAAATCAGCGTAATTGAGAAGTTTGACTTTTTCAATTTGGACCGAAAAAATATCAAAGGAGAGGGCAGCTTGAAAATCGGTTTGTTTACAGACACCTATTTTCCGCAAGTTAGTGGGGTCGCAACCTCAATTAAAACCTTACGGGATGAATTGATCCGTCATGGACATCAGGTTTATATCTTTACAACAACTGACCCAGCGGCACCCGCTTCTGAACCAGAGAAGGGAATTTACCGTTTTAAAAGTATCCCCTTTGTTTCCTTTACTGATCGACGGATTGCGGTAACTGGTTGGCTTAAAGTTCTTCGAGTAGCTAAGCAACTGCAATTAGACGTGGTGCATAATCAAACAGAATTTTCGCTTGGCTTAATGGGGAAAATGGTTGCTCGTGAATTAGGAATCCCTTGTTTGCATACTTACCATACAATGTACCAAGATTATCTCCATTACATTGCCAATGGACGGGTTTTACGACCCAAAGATGTTGCTCGCTTAGCGCGGTTATATTTACGGAATATGGATGGGGTGATTGCCCCTAGTGAGCGGGTATTAGATACCTTACTTGGCTATGGGGTTTCTGCTCCAATCAGGATTATTCCCACGGGGGTGGATTTGAGCCGTTACCAGCAACGAGATTCCAAAGTAGAACAGCTTAAGCGTCGGGCTGAACTTGGTTTCAGTCAGGATACACCGGTTCTCTTATCATTAAGCCGATTAGCGTTTGAAAAAAATATTCAAGCTCTGATTGCAGCTTTGCCTGATATCTTAACTACGGTCCCAGACGCCCAATTATTAATTGTGGGGGATGGGCCGGCCAGGTCGACCCTCGAACGTCAAAGTCGTGAATTAGGACTAACAGACCACATCACTTTTATTGGTCAAATTGATAATGATGAAGTTTATCATTATTATCAACTTGCGAACGTTTTTGTATCTGCTTCGGACTCGGAGTCGCAAGGTTTAACTTATGATGAAGCCTTAGCGTCTGATTTACCCTTAGTTGTAATGAAAAGTGATTATACCGCAGAATTAATTGATGATGTGGCAATTGGTCAGGTCTTTCAACAACGTTCAGAATTGGTTAAAGGAGTGGTTAAGTATTTAACCAGTCAACCAGCTACAGAAGATCAAGTAAAACGACAGGTTAAGTTACATGAGATTTCGGCAGCGGTCTTTGAACAACGAGTGGTCGAATTTTATCAAGAATGTGCGGAGCGGGCCGCTCAAAAAACGGCACCATTCCATCGGCGGTTACCGTTTATGAGGAGTAGATGATGATAAAAATCACGATGTTCTCGCAAGCTGATTCAGTTAAAGGACAAGGGGTAGGAAGTGCTTATAACGAATTAGTTACTTTGCTAAGGGAGCGATTTAGCTCAACGTTTGATTTAGCAATCAATTCTTGGCGAACAACGGATATTAGTCACTATCACACCATTAATCCTACCTATTTTTTGTCGACTTTTTCCAAAAAACGGGGGCGCAAAATTGGGTATGTCCATTTTTTGCCCGAAACTTTGGAAGGAAGTTTAAAAATTCCGCAACCATGGCGGAGTTTGTTTTATCGATATGTAATTGCCTTTTATAAACGGATGGATCACTTGGTAGTAGTCAATCCTAATTTTATTCCAAAGTTAGTTGCTTATGGGATCAAGCAAGAAAAGATTACCTATATCCCCAATTTCGTTGATTCTAGCCACTTTTTCCCGGTTGATACTAAAAAAAAGGAGCAGTTGCGGATTAAATATCAAATTCCCCAGGATCAGTTTGTCGTTTTTGGGAGTGGGCAACTCCAAGAGCGTAAGGGAATTTTTGATTTCATCCAGTTAGCAAAGCAAAATCCGCAGACTCTTTTTATTTGGGCTGGTGGTTTTTCTTTCGGTGCGATCACCGATGGTTATAAGCAACTAAAGGCAGTAGTCAAAAATCCGCCTACCAATTTGCGTTTTCCTGGGATTGTTTCTCGTGAAGTGATTGCTGAATATAATAATCTGGCGGACTTATTCTTGTTACCGTCTTATAATGAATTATTTCCGATGTCGGTCCTGGAAGCTTTTAGTTGTGGAACACCAGTAATGCTAAGAGATTTAAGCCTCTATCATGGAATTATTGGGGGATACTATGAACCGGCAACGGATTTAAAGATGATGCAAACAAAACTCCGCGCTTTAAGCGAAGATCCCCAAGCTTTGGCTGAACTGAGGAACAAGTCTTGCCAAGCAGCCAAACGATATTCGAAAGATCATCTAGCACAAGTCTGGAAACATTTTTATTTTTCGCAAGTAAAGGAGCACTAAAATGTCGCGAAAAAATTGGATTGTTTTAGTTTTGATGCTTCTTGTAGGAATTGGAATCTTTGCTTTTTCACTTCGAAATACAAATTTAACCCGGTTGAGTTATGATTTGGCTCACCTTAACTGGGGATGGTTTTTGATAGCCGTTTTGTGTATTTGTCTATATTTGGGTCTTGAAGGTGTTGTTGTAAAGATTTTTATGACTGACCGGTACCCGTCCTTTACTTGGAAGGATGCTTTGCGCTTACCGTTAATTGAACAATTATTTAATGGTATAACACCGTTTTCAACGGGAGGGCAACCAGCCCAACTGATGGCAATGCTTCAGTCGGGGGTTGAAGGTGGTTTGGCCAGCTCGGTGTTATTAATGAAATTTGTGGTTTTCCAGGCCATGATCGTCATCAATTTCTTGATTAGTATTTTAATCGGGTTTCATTATATTGCCGAAAAACTTCATGCCTTATCGCTTTTTGTGCTTTTCGGTTTTACAATTCACCTGGCAGTAATAATTGGTCTTTTAATGGTAATGTATTGGTATTCCTTCACGAAACGATTAGTTAAGACCGCTTTAGTACCGATAAGATGGTTTGGCGGACAGCAACGTTACCAAAAAATATGGGAAAGGTTAGATACAAAAATTGATACTTTTTATCAAGAAAGTGTCAAAATGAAACGAGAGTACCATAAATTAGGGAAGGTTGCAGTGGTCACTCTGTTACAATTGTTGGCTTATTATATTATTCCCTATTTTATTCTTTTAGCTTTAGGAGTTAATGGGATCAATCTCATTATGGTGATGAGCTTACATGTCCTTATTTTTATGATTATTTCCTTGTTCCCAATTCCAGGGGGAACGGGTGGGGCAGAGTATAGCTTTTCAGTGCTTTTCTTGAGTTTCACTCATTCTCAAAGTAAATTGGTCTTAGCCATGTTCTTATGGCGTCTTTTAACTTACTATTTTGGAATGTTTGCTGGAATGTTTGCCATGATGATTAAACCAGATAAAGTTGAAAATTAAAAAGAGTCTGTGCAATCCAAAAGGTTTGCATAGGCTCTTTTTTTCGTTAAAATCAAATTGGGTGAGATGAAAATGATGAAATCGATGAAATCGAAATTAATACCAATTATTAAGCGCCTCCAAGCGATGACATTGGCAAAAGATGCTCATGAACAACGCCGTGAATTTACGGCATATGGGGTTTATGTCTGTGAGGTAATTTATCGACAATCGGAAAACGAGTTTATTATCGTCCGCAATCGTGAGCAAGAACAATTAGTTTTTGATGATCTGGACTTAGCAGCAATTGAGATTTTTAATTGCCTATATGATTTTTATGAAAGCTTTTAACTGAACTATTATTGTTTCATAATGAATTATAGTAGATAATTTACGAATAATTAGCCATTAATGAGGGGGAATAACAAAGAAAGTCAAAAAAGTTAAAAATAATTTGTGAAGATGATTGACAATTACTAATGGTTACCTGTATAGTAGTTATCGTTGTTACGGCAATTGAAAGTTTCAATAAAAACTTCTTGACGTAAAGTTAATGCTTTGGTAACATGTAAGAGTTGCTGATGAGCTTAGTAATTAAGAGCTTCAAAAATGATTTAAAAAAGTTCTTGACATCTTACGAACAGGATGTTACAATTACTAAGCGCTAGGAATTGATTTTCCGAGCAATTCGGTAGACCTTTGAAAACTGAATAAAGTTTCGACGAATCAAATGTGTAGGGTCCTTGATCTTAATGATCGAGGCAAAACATTTGCGAAGTCAATTCGCTTAATTTATTTTTG
>NZ_JACJJQ010000036.1 GCF_016900115.1 Limosilactobacillus alvi | reverse complement strand
CAAAACAGGTTCAAGTAGCATGCCATAAATAGCAATAAAGAACGGGCTAAGAAATTGCTTAGTCCGTTCTTTATTTTGTCAATACGTGCAGTTGTTCACCGCTTACGATCCATCTTCGATTGGATATCTTAGAGATTTGTTGGGACTGATCGAAGAAAATCTAATGGTTGAGAATTTTAAACGAGCAACTGAATTATTGGCTAAAGTTAATCCTGCTAGTATCGAAATACCGGAAGAACAAATGCATTACTATTATCTTGAAGGGATGGTTGGGGTATTAACTAATCAACCAACAGAAAAGGTAATGTTTTCCTTCACTCATATTTTGGATGAACTAGATGAACGGCGTTTAACTATTTATTCGCAGCTCGCGTACTTAGGAAAGGGAATTTTATATGTCAGGAAGGAAAACCTTACCCAAGCAGCGTTCTTCTTTGATAAGGTAACAACTTATCTGAATGAGCAGCTTGGTAACCCGGGATTAAAGGGCAGTCATTACTTCCAAACGCTGACTTTACTTTATTACTTAGCCGAATATCATTCGCTAGTAAAAGAACTAAAAGTAAGTAATGATCTGATCGGGATGGCCCTTGATATCTGTTCGGTTAAGCACGTTACCTACTTTTTACCACGGTTAAAGCTTTTGCAGGCTAAAAATTTACTTGAACAAGTTACGCCGCACGATAAAATAAGGGCTTGCTTAAATGATGCCTTGGCCTTTGCCCGGCTTAATCGCAATCAGACAGTACAAGTTCAGATCTTGGCTTTGCAGCAACAATTGAAGTAATGAAAGAGGTTGGGAAAAAAGCTCCTTGACGGCCTGGTTGGGATAAGAAGAACGAAGGTTGATTCATTAGAATCGACCTTTCGTTCGCACTTATCCGCTAAGGCCGTGCTTTTTGACCTTAGTTACTGAGTAACATTCGGAGATGAAAAAGGGGGCTGGGAAGAAACATGAGTTTCTTCCCGCCCTCGTTTTTTATTCTTCCGGTAAAATTTGCTCACACAGAGTAAGTAATGGAGCAGCTTTTAGCGGTGCTGGCAAAATTTTTAGATCAAGACGAACTTGCCGCAGAATATCTTTGACGATGTCAACGGCTTCAAACTCGGCTTGTAAACAATGGGCTTGGAGCGCTTCAAACTCCGGTTTACTTGGCTTTTTTGGTTGGCTAAAGAAATGATCGAAGAACTTCGGATCTTTTTCTTTGGCAAATAAAAGGAGTAGCGGGTATGAGCCTCGCATAATCTGATCAGTTAGCCACTTTAAATCATGAATTTCTTCGTTTTCCTTTATGATCGCAACGGCTAATGCTAACTCCTGCCCAATTTGGCCAAGAAGGGTAACAGTTTCCGCATCTGTTTTGACGAAACTAACGGCAAGTTTAGCGGTAATCGCACCTAATTGACCAATCAAAGACTTCTGATCTTGAAGATAGTCGGCAACTTTCAAGGTCTGTCGATAATTTAACTGTAAATGCCGTAATTGTGCTAAAGCATAATCCGAACCATCAACGGTTAGTTCTTGGATTAGCGGTGTGGGTAAGCCGATTAAACCAAGTATTGTTGAGAATTGTACATGTAAATAACTAGCTGCAAAACTACCAGCCTTACTTTGAACAAGATCACCTGGTTGATTTTCACTTGGTAAAAAGGTCGGTGGGTTTAGATAGTTTGCGAGCGCAAGCAATTCGGGTAGTTGAGCCGCCTGAACTTCATCCATATTTAGTTCGAGCTTATTCCCCAAGATTGCACTAAATAAAGCTCCTCGAAAGGATTGACCGGTCAGATGTAGATGTTGGGGGAGGAGTCCTTTTACCAAGGGAGAAAGTTGACTAATTTGGGTGATAAAACCTTCTTTAATTAATTCGTTATTTTCAAATTCCATGGTTAGGCCTGTGATTTTGGTTCACAAATTGCGGCAATTTGTTCAGCAACGGGGATAAAGAGATCACTAAAGAGTTCTTCGCAATTAACTGCAGTTGTTGGATTTTGCTCGGCTTGTTGCGCCCGTTTGAAAGCGGACTCCCGCATTTGAACAATTAATCGAGACTTTTGGTGAATGAGATGTTTAGTTAACTTCTCATTTTCTTGACCGTAGCGTTGCAAGAAAAAGTAGAAGATTTGGTAGAATGTATTGTCTAGCGCCCAGAAGAAAGTTGACCGTCGAACGTTATCGTTTAGCGCTTGAGCGAAGAGATCATCGCCAATGATTTCTTGCCGGGTAAAGTTAGCCGCTGACATGACAATAGCTTGAACCGCATGCATTTCGGCCATAAAGGTACTGAAATGATCTAGCTCATCATCGGCTAATCTTATTCCGAGGTTGGTTTCTCGTTCTTCAGCTGACATCCGTTGAAAATTAGCAAGGTATTCTTTTTGAACGTCATCAAAGTCCGCCATTAGGTCAGCTTCCACCCCTAATAAAAGTTGGTGGTTAGTTGTCAAATAGCCCTTAATAACTGCCCAAATTGCTTGAAAACTACTGCTAAAATCATTGAAAAGGTCTTGGGTAGTCCCAACAATTTCTTTTTCAACTTGGTGGTTTTCTTCGTGCGGGGCAAACCGAACCACCAATGGAATTTGGTCACTTTCGTAGTCCAATCCGCGTTCAGCTCGTTGTTTGCTTTCGTATTCTTTGAGTTCATTGAGGTCAATTAAGCCCAGGGGCATCACGTTTATTTCCCCGTTCGTTAACATAATCTGCAGGGAGAATGGGGTATCGGCAGCTTGATTCATCGTAAAGGACTTCAATGCATCATAGAGCTTATCATGGGTATCAAGTTCATTTGTTGGATCAGCATAGAATCCTGAGGTATAAATTGCGGTGTTAAGATAGTTACGATTAAGTTGACTTTGAATATCCATCGTTACCCTTCCTTTGTACTTTGGTTAGTGAGGCTCGTCAATTTTGCTTCACCCTTGGCAGTTAATTCCGCAGCAGTAAGATCAAACGTGGCAAGCAATTGATGTTGACTGTTTTCTAATTTTGCCCCCCGAAGATATCCTTCGTCGACTGCTAAGCAAATGGTTTGAAAAAGCATTGAATTGGGGTTAATTTGCCGCCGGTTAGGGAACCGGTGACGGGAAACATCACTTAAGATTCCCCGTAGTTCTTCATTTGTACTAACGTTGGTTGCCATTTTTGCTTCCTCCAAAATTCTATTTTCTTCATCGTACCGGTCTTTAAGCGGTAAGTCTATAGGGTAAAAACACTAAAAACAAAAAAGGCTCCGCCGAAAGCGTCCGGTAATAAACTAGGCAGGCATGGTTGTAGGTCCAAGACTGTCAGCTTATCTCGAGTACAGCTTCCAAAGCAGAGCTGGATTACGCAAAATGTAATCTAACGAGGATATTTTAACGTTGTTAGCTTATCAAATTGAACTGTCTGATAACGTTATTCCGAACTCAATCACAGATCAATTAAATGGTGGTGTACGGCGTATCGCACTAATTCGGCCCGACTTGAAAGCTTGAGCTTACGGGTAATACTTGCTTTGTGGGCTTCAACGGTCTTAGTGGAGATAAATAATTTGCTAGCAATTTCTTTATTAGAGTAACCAAGGGCAACAAAGGGGAAAACTTCTTTTTCTCGCTTGGAGAGGCTGGCATAACCAGTTAAGCCATTGACTTCAACGCCATCCCGGTTAATTTCTTTTAAGTCGTCCTTAGAAAGTTGAATATTACTATCTAGATACTCGGTCCCGTTGATGACGTGTTTCAAGGCTTGGATAATCTCGCCATCAGCAGAGCTCTTAAGGATGTAGGCCGTTGCTCCGTTATGCAAAGCCTGATTAATATATTCCTGTTCTTCGTGCATGGAAAGAATAATAATTTTAACATCCGGGAATTTTTCGTGAATCCGTTGGGTTGTGACCAAGCCACTTTCCCCGGGGGGCATACTAAGATCCATAATTAAAATATCGATCCCCCCTTGCTCAACTCGCATGTAAGTGTCAGAACCGTTTGCGGCTTCAGCAATAACTTCAAAAAGAGGTTGTTGATTGACCAAATAAGCAATTCCGGACCGGACGACGGCGTGGTCATCTGCAACTAAAACGTGGTAGGCCTTACTCATTAATTGTCTCCTCCTTTTGGTGGTTTGATTTGGTAATTGGGAACCGAACCATGACCGTGGTTCCTTCCCCAAGGGCTGAATCAATATTGAAGGTTCCATTCAAAGCCTTGATTCGCTCGTTCATGTTCATTAGTCCCATCGAATGACCGTTGTAATCATCTTTATTACTGTTGATTTCGAAGCCATCCCCATCATCTATAACTTCTAGACTAATAAAGTTTGGATGCGTCACTAACATAATGGTGATTTCTGTTGGATTGGCATGGCGAAGAGCATTACTAATTGCTTCTTGGGCAACCCGGTATAAAACGCTTTTTACATCATCAGAGAGATGTGTACCGTTTACCTGGTTAATAACCGTAAACCCGACTCCCGAATTTTCTTGTAGACGCTTAGTAAGCGCTTTGAGCGCTGCAACTAAGCCAAAACTATCTAAAACACTGGGGCGAATTTCTAAGGCCATCCCCTTAACTTCCGCCAGAGTATCATCAAGTTGGGTCTCAACCATTTCAGCAATTGCTTGAAGTTCATCGGAACTTAGTTTTTCGTTTTCAATTCGTTGAATTCCCATTCGCACCGAGTATAAACCCTGAGCAATACTGTCGTGTAAGTCACGAGAAATTCGCTTTCGTTCATCTTCATACGCCCGGTTAACGTATTGATTTAGTTGCTTTTGCTGGGCCAGTTCGTTTGCCCGGTGGAGGGCTTCTTGACTTTTTAGCTCAATTGCTAAAACTTCATTTTCTTCATCTAAAACCTGATAGGTAATGGAGTAATGAAGTTTTTGACCTGTTTTGGTAGTTAAGGTGAGCGGAATAATGTGGTTAGGCATATGATCCAAAATTGCACAGTTGAAGCAATTATCAACAACGTTTTGCTGCTGGGCAATTTTATTACGAGCGACTTGCAGAAGGTAGGTTAATTTTAAATCTAATTGGTCAAGTAATTCCCGCGCAAGTTGGTTACTTAACACCAATTCGTCTTCTTGAAAAATCAGGAGTGCATCTGATGAACGATCAAAAAATTTTTGGATCCATTTATTAGTTTCAAGCATAAAAAAAGTTGCCTCCAATCCTAGTGAAGGTATTGGGACAACTTTTGAATATCTTGGTCGTTCATTTCTTTTTTGTGCTCCCGGTAACCAGCCAAGAGCACCCCAACGACTTGGTTAAACGGTGCCTTCGTAATTGGCACAGCAACAACGTTGGTTAATTGTTCTAACCGCGCAATCGGACAATAAAATTGATTGCGGTAGTCAAGTTGTAAAATTTCGTTATTCAAAAAGGGTTGACCGGTTTGGACAACCAGTCCTGCTAGCCCAATACCTCGCCGTAGAACAATCCGCCGCCAACGTTCATTGGTATTACCTAAAACATGGATCCACCGAGTTAAGTGAGGACTCTGATTTTCACGTAAAGCAACTCCAACAAAGTCGTAGTTACTGGAATGATAAAGTCGGGTAACCACTTCTTGATAGCGGTTACGTACTGGTGCCTGTTCTACGCCCATTACTCTTCCTCCTAATTATAAGGCAATTTTCTAAAAATTTAAATATTCCAAAAAGAATATTTATTTCATACTGTGATAATATTGATCAAGATCAATATTAAAGCTTGGATCAGCATACTCTTTATAATGATCGTAATCAGCTTGAATGGCAGTAATCTGATTATCGAGATCTTCTAACTCGGCATCTTTTTCTAAAGAACGCATTTCTTCGTTAACTTCAGCCACCCGGTTTTCTAAGAGGGTCCGACGAATCGTCAGATCGGCCAAAACCAAGGTGATTAGTTTTTGAAAATCCGGTTCTGTCATTTCAGTTTTACTTTTGATCATTGTCAATTCTCCTTTGGTAATTACAGTTTACTAGGTTCGTTGGGCTCGTCAAGGGTTGACAAGCTAGTTCTTTTAGAAAATCTTGAAGGCGGTGGCGGGAATGTTCAGCGAGCCAGGTTGTGATGACCGCTTTACTTGTTATCAAATGAGCCAAAGTATAATGGGCTTTTACCAAGTCGGCTAAGTAAACTTGGGGGTGGCTAACCAATTCTTGGAATACCTTTGGGGGGAGTTGGGGATAGTCAACTGCAGTTATAATCAGATTAACCTTTTGGTTAGGCGAAAATTTGGATAAGCCAGCGTAAATTCCCCCAAGGGGACCAATTCCCAAGTAGGGGGGCTGATCAACAATTACCTGACACCGCTCGAACTTAGCCACAAGGTTACGGATTGCAACAAGATTATTTTTATTGGCAACCACGATAACTTGTTGGCAAACGGGTAGGAGGCGTTTAACGGCAATTAGGACGTTTGGTTCTTGAGCAATAATTGCCAGGGCTTTATCCCTCCCAAAGCGGCGGGACTGCCCCCCAGCTAAGACAAGCCCATAGGGTTTATTCTCCAAAGACGAAGTGACCACTCTTTCCACCATCCTTTTCAAGGAGATGGACATCATGAATGACCATTCCTCGATCCATTGCTTTACACATATCGTAAATGGTTAAGAGGGCGATTTGGACCGCATTTAAAGCTTCAATTTCAACCCCAGTGACGTGCTTTGTTTTTACTTTGCTAGTCACGGTTATGGTGTCTTTTTTGTTATCGCTAAAGTGGAGATCAACCCCGGTAAGCGGGATGAGATGGCACATAGGGATTAATTCACTCGTTTTCTTAGCAGCCATAATTCCGGCAACTTGCGCAACAGCCAGCACATCGCCTTTCTTAATTTTTCCTGTCTTAATCCGGGACAAAGTGTCTGGGTGCATGGTAATTTGGCCCGTTGCGGTCGCAACCCGACTGGTAACGGCTTTTTGAGTAACATCAACCATTTTTGCCCGGTCTTGATCATTAAAGTGGGTGAGGGGATCTGACATTTTCTTTTCCTCCTGAAGGTGCATTTGTAAATACGTAAGTAACCAATTAACGATTTGATCAGTTCCAATTAAATCAAGGTCTGGGCGGTCGGTAAGACTGGCGAAGGCGAGGATCCCTTTTTGGTGCCAGTTCGTTGCAAGCTCATCTGGCTTTAACATTACGAGCTTGGGATAAGGGCCTGCCTTATAGCCTTCAATTAGGCGCACTGCAGTTGGACTAAGGTGGCTGAAGGTTGTTTCCAAGGCTTGGGGTTGTTGAAAGTGGTAAAAACTTCCCTGGTTTGAATCTAAAACAACTTGGCTAGCACCAGCTTGGCTAAAGCGATCACTGTCGGTCCCTGGTTGATCCATTTGGCCCCAATGAGCATCGTGTTTAACTGCGGTAACAGATACGCCAGCTTGAGTTAACGCTTGAATTAGCTGAGTCGTAACTAAGGTTTTGCCACTTTTTTTATGGCCTACGATTTGAATGGTAACAACCATGTCGTCACCTCCGCGTTTAATGCAATTGGTTTTTCACTATGCGGAATAACACAGAAACAGGTTGTGGTTTGGAGGTTTGCAAGCGACCCTGAACGGTCAGTGCCGTTCGGATAAACTAAGAATTGACCGTCCTTAAATTCGTATGTGCACCGTAATACTCGGTCATAACCGTTTGTCTTGGTGTATGGCTTAGCTAAAATTCCCTTAACTTCTTTAATCCGGGATGGTCGGTGTTGATAGCGCCGAATTAAAGGTTCCACATATAGGTAGAAACCAACAAAACAAGCTCCAGGATTTCCAGAAAGGGCCATGACAAAGGTACCATCTTGGACAAAGGCCGTCGTAACGCTGCCTGGTCGTTGCTTAACTTTATTGAAGAGTAAGTTATCAGCTTGCCGAGCGGCATCCCCAATAAAGTCATAATCACCAACTGACACGCCACCGTCAGTAATGACGATTTCGTGGGTTTGAATTACTTTTTCCAGGGCGTCTTTTAATTGTTCTGGTTCATCAGGTAGTTGAGCTTCGAAGTCAACGATCCCACCGGTTTCTTCAACCAAGCGCTTGAGCATTGGGCCATTACTATTATAGATTTTGCCAGTTTCGATTGGCTCTCCCGGTTGGAGTAATTCGGATCCGGTTGCTAAAATCGCAATTCGGGGTTGTTGGTAGACGGTAACTTGTTCAACGCCAAAAGCGGTTAAAGCGGCGATTCCACCCGGATTAATTTCTTGATTAGTAGCTAACACTTCATCCCCAGCATGGAAGTCCGTCCCGATTTCGGTAATGTTACTGTGGGATTCAGTGGTTAACATCCGCACTGTTTTGCCGTCTTTGCTTGGCCGGGTCTTTTCAATCCGGATTACTTTGCTAGCTTCTGTCGGGACGGCAGCTCCGGTCATAATCCGGACCGTTGTCCCTGGTTGCAGTGGTTGATCCCAGGTTGCTCCCGCGGGGACTTCACCGACAACCTTAAATTCTCGGGGGAAATCATGGTCATCTTCAGCCAAGATGGCATAACCATCCATCCCCGACCGGCGGAAATGCGGATAATCGTAACTCGCTAAGGCCGGTTTTGCAAGCACCCGGTGATTAGCCTCGATAGTGGGGATAATTTCAGTCTGCGGTTTTAGTGGTAGGTTGGCAATTTTCGCTTGGGCATCAGGAATACTGATTGGCGTCCGTCTAGTTAACATGATGGTGCATTTCCTTTCTGGCTTCACTTCGTTCAAAGAGTAAGTGTTGATAGTCTGGCAAGATTAATTTCTCAAGGGCTAGGGTAACAGCATTAACCGAACCCGGAACACAATAGGTTAGTTGATTCCGGTAGTTAAAGCCACAAAGAGCCCGGGAAGCAAGTCCGCGGGTCCCAACTTCTGTAAATGATAATTGACGAAAGGCCTCACCAAAACCAGGGATCTGAGTGGTTAAGAGAGGCGTGATGGCGGGGATGGTAACGTCCCGTTTGGCAATGCCAGTACCCCCATTTAAGATGATTAAATCTGGCTCGGTAAGTTCAGCTTGTAAGTAGGCAGCTTGGATCTTAACAAGATCGTCTTTTACAATTACATAATCAAGACATTCTGCCTCCGCAGCTAAAAACTTTGCTTTGATTAATTGACCACTCTTGTCATTGGCTTTGGTTCGAGAATCGCTAACCGTAATAATTGCAAATTTCAATACCCAACTTCCTCTCTATTTGATAGTAATTTCTTGCAGGGCGGTAAGCTCAGCGGTCGCCTCCGCCAGGCTAGACGCTCCATAAAGAAGTAACCGACCATTTTCAAAAATACTTACTTTATAATTGTGCCACTCAAGCCCAATAAAATGGAACCCGGGTTTTGCCTTAATTTGGTAATTGGCAAGTTGATTAGCAAGTTTAGCTAAATCAAGTTTGGCTTGGAGATTAAGCGAGTAAGTATTGGTTCCACACAGTACATGAACTTGACTTTGAAAAGGCTTTGCTGTTGGGACTTGTCTTTTTTGACAAGCCAAACAATGGTCGTTGACTTGAATCTTAAACTTTTGAAATTGCATTGACCAACTATCAAGCGTGATAAGGTGATCGTAATCAACTTGGTTAGGAGCAATCAAAAGCTTCATCGCCAGGGCCACCTGTAAAGAAGCAACCAAAGGAACCAGCGGGGTGGTAACTCCAATTAAGTCACAATCAGTTTGCTTTAGTTGTTCAATATTAGGATACAAACACCTTAAACAAGGGTGATGGCTATCTGGTTTGACCGCCATGACCGAACCAAAAGTCCCAGCACAGGAAGCAAAGAGATAATTGAAGTGATTTTTAATTGCAAGGTGGTTGATTAAATCGCGACTAGTATAGTTATCGAGACAATCTAAAAGGAGATCGAATTGGTTGGCTGCCAAGACATCTTCACTTAATGGTGCGGGGTAAAGGTGTAGTTTTACCTGACTATTAATTGCTAAGAGATGCTCTTTAGCAGCTTCAACCTTTAATTTTTTTGCGTTTACATCAGCTTCAGTATACATTGTTTGCCGCTGTAAATTCGTAAACGAAAGGGTATCTGGATCAACTAGGGTTAATTCACCAACCCCGGCCCGAACTAATTCTTCGGCAGCGTAGCTCCCAAGTGCTCCTAGACCCACAATTACGATGTGAGCAGCGGCAATTTTGGCTTGACCAGCTGGGCCAATTTTGGAAACACGTGCTTGTCGATCATAACGGTTCATCAAACCACCTCAATTCAAAATATAGGTATTTCCCTAGTCGTAGTATAGCAACCTTGGTGATAATCTTGGTATTAGGGAAATAGCTTACTTTAGCAAATTGTCCCCGCTTTAAGCCGCTTATTTAAGAAGGAGGTTAAAACTGTGCTTAAGTCACGCTTTTTCAATAAAGTTGAAAAGTTTAACGGTACCTTCACCCAACTCGAAGAACATAATCGGCGTTGGGAAAAACTCTATCGGCAACGTTGGGCCCACGATAAAGTGGTCCGGACGACCCACGGGGTTAACTGTACCGGTTCTTGTAGTTGGAACGTGTATGTTAAGCAAGGGGTAATCACTTGGGAACACCAAGCAACTGACTACCCATCTTGTGGTGCAAACATTCCAGGATATGAACCTCGGGGATGCCCTCGAGGAGCAAGTTTCTCTTGGTATGAATATAGTCCAGTTCGAATCAAGTATCCATATATTCGCGGGCGGCTTTGGAAGATGTGGACGGCTGCCAAGAAGGATCACGAAAATCCAATTGATGCCTGGGCAAGTATTGTTGAAGATCCAGTCAAGGAAAAGGAATACAAAACCGCACGTGGTAAGGGTGGCATGGTCCGGGTCCACCGGAACGAAGCCCTAGAAATGATCTCGGCCGCCCTGCTATACACCATCAAGACTTATGGGCCTGACCGGATCGCTGGTTTTACACCAATCCCAGCCATGTCGATGCTTTCCTTTGGTTCTGGGGTCCGGTTCCTTTCCTTAATTGGTGGGGAAGTCATGAGTTTCTACGATTGGTATGCCGACTTACCACCGGCATCCCCACAAGTTTGGGGTGAACAAACCGATGTGCCCGAATCAGCCGATTGGTATAACGCTTCCTACATTATTATGTGGGGGTCCAACATCCCGTTGACCCGGACGCCCGATGCCCACTTTATGACGGAAGTTCGTTATAAAGGGACCAAGGTAGTTGCGGTTAGTCCAGACTACGCTGAAAACGTTAAGTTCGCTGATGATTGGATGGCTCCAGAACCAGGGACCGACTCTGGGGTTGCCCAAGGAATGACCTATGTCATCTTAAACGAATTCTACCAGCAACAAACCGTGCCATACTTTGAACAATATAGTAAGCAATATACCGATTTGCCATTCTTCGTTGACTTGACGACAAGTGAAGCTAACCAGGATCACGTTACTGCTGGGCGGTTTGTCCGGATCTCTGACCTAACAAGTGAAAAAGTTTCAAACAGTGAATGGAAGACGGTTATCTTTGATCAAAACAGCCACCAATTCATCGCGCCAAACGGAACCCTTGGTCAACAATATGACGAAGGAAAAAAATGGAATCTTGAATTAACAACTGAGGATGGTCAAGCCATTGATCCAGCCCTTTCAGTTGAAGCGACTGGTGAAACGAGCCAAGCAATCATCGATTTCCCTGCTTTTAGCAATGAAGGGAATGAAGTTGTTCAACGGCATATCCCGGTGAAGACAGTTGAATTTACTGATGGGACCACTCACCAAATTGCGACTGTTTACGACTTAATGCTTGCCCAATACGGGATTAAGCGTTATGAAGGCGATGAACTCGCTGCTAAGGATGAAACTGATGCCACTAGCGCCTTTACACCGGCTTGGCAAGAAAAACGAACAGGAGTTAAGGCTGATCTGGTAACCCAAATTGCCCGAGAATTTGCCCAAACGGCCATTGATACCAATGGTAAGTGTATGGTCATCATGGGTGGTGGGGTTAATCACTGGTTCAACGCCGATATGAACTACCGGACGATCATTAATATCTTGATGCTTTGCGGTTGTGTCGGGGTTCAAGGTGGTGGTTGGGCCCACTACGTTGGTCAAGAAAAGTTACGACCACAAGAAGGTTGGGCTAACATTACTTTTGCTAACGACTGGGAACCAGGTGGTTTCCGCCAACAACAAGGGACTTCTTGGTACTACTTCGCTACTGACCAATGGCGGTATGAAGAAATGGATAACCAAGCTCAATATTCACCGGTTTACAAGGGAACCCACCGCTACTTAAACAATGCGGACTACACCCAAATGGCGATTCGGTTAGGTTGGTTACCATCATATCCTGAATTTGATCGGAACTCCCTCTCCTTCACTAAGGATTACGGGACCACCGACATGCAGGCAATAAGCAAGCACGTGGTTGAAGAGTTGAAGAACGGGAAGCTTCACTTCGCCGCTGAAGACCCAGACGCTAAGCAAAACCAACCAAAGGCCTTCTTCTTATGGCGGTCAAACCTGTTTGCTTCTTCCGGGAAAGGTGCCGAATACTTTATGAAGCACCTGCTTGGAGCGGAAAATGGTTTGTTAGCTAAGCCAAATAACCGCTTAAAGCCACAAGACATGGTTTGGCGGGATGGTGATACAACCGGGAAGCTTGATCTTGTTGTTGACATGGACTTCCGGATGGTTTCAACAGCAATGTATTCCGATATAGTCTTACCAGCCGCAACTTGGTATGAAAAAGAGGATCTTTCCAGTACTGACATGCACCCATTCATTCACCCATTTAACAAGGCAATTAGTCCAATGTGGGAATCAAAGAGTGACTGGCAACACTTTAAACTCCTGGCTAAGACCTTTAGTGAAATGGCTAAGAAGTACTACAGTGAACCAGTTTATGACTTGAAAACCCAACCACTGGGCCACGGAACACCTGGTCAAGTTGGGCAACCAATGGGGGCCATTAAAGACTGGAAGAAGGGTGAATGTGAACCAATTCCGGGTAAGACAATGCCAAGTTTGAAGCTAGTTAAGCGGGATTACACCCAAATTTACGACAAGTTCATTGCCTTAGGTCCAAACATTATGAAGACTTATGCTTATGATGTTCAACCTCAATATAATGAATTGAAGGACATCTTAGGGTCCTATGATGAAGGGATTAACGCGGATTGTCCACGGTTGGATGAAGACAAGAACGTTGCCGAAGCCATTTTGCACATGTCAACAGCTTCTAACGGAAAGTTAGCAGACTTAGCTTGGAAGAAGAAGGAAGCCCGGACGGGGGAACCCCTTGAGGACATTGGACGGGGGCACGCTGATGACGTGATGAGTTTTGAGAAAATCACTGCTCAACCGCAAGAAGCCTACCCAACCCCAATCGGAACCTCGGCTAAGCACGGTGGTGATCGCTACTCAGCCTTCTCTCTTAATATCGAACGGAAGATTCCTTGGGAAACCTTGACAGGGCGGGAACAATTTTACCTTGACCACGAAATCTTCCTTGACTTTGGGGAAGGCTTAGCCACCTTTAAGCCATCCTTACCACCTCAAGTGATGGGGCCAGCAGATACGGATATTAAGCCAGCAGACAAAGAAGTTACCTTACGTTACATGACCCCACACGGAAAATGGAATATTCACACCATGTACTATGATAACCTCGAAATGTTAACGCTCTTCCGGGGTGGCCCAACCGTTTGGATGAGTCCAAAAGATGCGGAAAAGATTGCGGTCAAGGATAACGACTGGGTTGAACTCTACAACCGGAATGGGGTTGTGACTGCTCGGGCCGTGGTTTCTCACCGGATGCCGGAAGGCTCACTTTATATGTACCACGCCCAAGATAATGAAATTTACGAACCATTATCAACGATTACTGGTAATCGGGGTGGTTCGCACAATGCGCCAACTCAAATTCACGTTAAGCCAACGCACATGGTTGGAGGCTACGGTCAATTGAGTTATGGTTGGAATTATTACGGACCAACTGGTAATCAACGGGACCTTTACGCAAACGTAAGAAAATTGGAGAAGGTGAACTGGAATGAAGATTAAAGCCCAAATCGGAATGGTCTTGAACCTCGATAAGTGTATTGGGTGTCATACCTGTTCCGTGACCTGTAAGAACACTTGGACAAATCGCCCAGGTGCGGAATACATGTGGTTTAACAATGTTGAGACCAAACCAGGGGTAGGTTACCCTAAGCGTTGGGAAGACGAAGAACAATACCACGGGGGTTGGACCTTAAACGCAAAAGGAAAGTTGCAATTAAAGGCTGGTAGTAAGTTAAACAAGATCGCCCTTGGGAAGATTTTTTATAACGAAGACATGCCAGAACTGGATAATTACTATGAACCATGGACTTACGATTATAAGACTTTGTTTGGTAAGGAACGGAAGCACCAACCAGTTGCGCGGCCAGTTTCTCAAATCACTGGGAAGCGCATGGAATTAACCACCGGGCCGAACTGGGATGATGACTTAGCCGGTTCCACGGAATATGTTCAACAAGACCCAAACATGCAAAAAATCGAAAGTGATATTAAGAAGAACTTCGAACAAGCTTTCATGGTGTACTTACCACGACTGTGTGAACACTGCTTGAACGCTCCATGTGTAGCTTCATGTCCATCGGGAGCAATGTACAAGCGGGACGAAGACGGGATTGTCTTGGTTGACCAAGAACGATGCCGGGGCTGGCGGTTCTGCATGACGGGTTGTCCATACAAGAAGGTTTACTTCAACTGGAAGACGCACAAGGCCGAAAAGTGCACTTTTTGCTACCCACGGATTGAGGAAGGGATGCCAACGGTATGTGCTGAAACTTGTGTTGGGCGGATTCGTTACATTGGGGCGATGCTTTATGATGCTGACCGGGTTGAAGAAGCTGCTTCAACTGCAGATGAAACGAAGCTGTACGAAGCGCAACTTGGTTTGTTCTTAGATCCAAACGACCCCGAGGTGGTTAAGCAAGCCTTAGCTGATGGCATTTCTGAAGAAATGATCGAAGCTGCCCAAAAGTCACCAATTTACCGGATGGCGGTTAAGGAAAAGATTGCCTTCCCCCTTCATCCTGAATATCGGACGATGCCGATGGTTTGGTACATTCCACCGCTATCGCCAGTTATGTCCTATTTTGAGGGACGGGATTCAATTAAAAACCCAGAAATGATCTTCCCGGGAATTGATCAAATGCGCGTACCAGTTGAATACCTTGCCAATTTATTAACTGGAGGGAACGTACCAGCGATCAAGCAAGCCCTTTACAAACTTGCAATGATGCGGCTTTTTATGCGGGCACAAACGAGTGGTCATGATTTTGATGAAAGTAAGCTCAAAAAGGTTGGTTTAACGGCTAGTCGGGCCAAGAGTCTTTACCGGCTACTTGCAATTGCTAAGTATGAAGACCGGTTTGTCATTCCACAAAGCAACAAGGCCCAATTGGAAGATGCGCAAACCGAACAAGGAAGTCTTGGCTACGATGAATGTGAGGGTTGCGCTTTAGCACCACAACACTCCAGCATGTTTAAGAAGGCCGAAGCTGGTGAATCTACTAACCAAATCTACGCAGAAAGCTTCTATGGAGGGATTTGGCGTGATTAATTTTGAACGGATTAATAAACTTAAAGATGTTTGGGCAGTTCTTTCACGGCTATGTGATTATCCCACGGAGACGACTTTTATCTTGGAAAATCGCGCAACATTAGCTGAAAATTCAGCACTATCCCCAAAATTTCGCCAAGAAATATTAGCTTTATTTGATGAACTGGCCGAACCAAGCGAGTTAGTCCGGGAAAGCCACTATTCAGAACTGTTTGAACTCAACCGTCGCTATACCCTTTACATGTCATACTACAAGATGACTGATTCACGGGAACGCGGAACGGTCCTAGCAAAGCTCAAGATGCTTTACGAAATGTTTGGTATCACTGAAGTGACAAGTGAATTATCTGACTATTTACCAGTATTACTTGAATTCTTTGCTTATGCTGATTTTATGGATGACGACCGCCAGGGTGATCTACAACTTGCCCTTGGGGTAATTGAAGATGGGACTTATAACCTCATTCAAAAAGCGGCCGCCGATGCGGATGATCCTTACATTAAGTTGATTGGGGCAATCCGCCAACTGATTAAGTCCTGTTTAGTAAAGGAGGCCACGGAAAATGCATAATGGCTGGTCAATTTTCTTTTGGGTGGTTTATCCATACGCCATGTTAATCCTCTTTTTTGGAGGAACAATCATTCGTTTTAATCGTTATGGAGCAACTATCACTGCTAAATCTAGTGAGATTTTAGAAAAGAAGCAACTGATGATTGGGAGCATTCTCTTCCACGTTGGGATCATCTTAGCCTTCTTCGGGCACATTTTGGGAATGTTAGTACCAAAGTCATGGACGGCATACTTTGGCATTACTGACCATATGTATCACATCTTTGGATCCTTAACGATGGGGATTCCAGCTGGGACCTTGGCCCTTGTTGGGATGGCAATTTTGACTTATCGGCGAATGACAAATGATCGGGTTCGGGCAACGAGTTCGATTAATGATATTCTCGTTGACTGGTTACTCCTAATTGTGATTTGCTTGGGAATGGCATGTACGATTACTGGAGCTTTTATCGAATTCGATTACCGGTCAACCATTTCGCCATGGGTCCGGAGCTTATTTACGCTTCATCCGCAATGGCAGTTGATGAATAATGTCCCATTAATTTATAAGATTCACGTTTTCTCTGGATTCTTAGTTTTTGGTTACTTCCCATTCACGCGGTTGGTTCACGCTTTAACTTTGCCATGGCAATACACCTACCGGCGCTACATTATTTACCGGCGGCGGATCAGTGTAAATTAAATTGCAATCGTGAATAGCCCATATCGATCGCCTCGACGGGGTAAGGTGAATAAAAGTTAATCTGGGACAGATTATTCTTTGCCCACGCTTATCCTCAAAGCCGTAATCTTCGAAATGAGTTTCGGTATAACATGCAGAAATAAAAAAGGGTTGCGTTTTTCCAACCCTTTTAATACATATTAAGCTAGAGGAGGTTTCACATGGTTACCAAGTTTAATCTTGATTCAGCAAAAGTTCAGGCCGCCCGGGAAGAAGAGTTTCAAAACGTCTTCGATTTTCCTGATTTCATTGAAATACGGCCGATCTTAAGAGAAGCGGTGCGCGAGGTAGCGAAGGAAAGTTTTGCGGGGAAGACCCAGGTTCTTCCGGTTCAAATTGAACGAATGACTACTGCCTTGGAAGAACAACTAGAACGCGAAACCCGGAAATATGAGCATCAAGGTGGAGTGTATCCCAACCAGACTAAAGAAAAGGCAGAGCTGATTCGGTTGTTTACCCATGTTTTGCAAGTTATTAGCAAACGTGAAGTAATCGATGAGGAAATTGAAGATATTATCTATACCGTTAACCAAACCCGGTTAAGCTTGATCCACCTCCCAAGTCTTGAAGGGACAGGAAAACTGTATGCTGATGATCGAGACGAAGAACTTTTACCTGGAACTTTCTATTATCTAGTGGCACAACAGTTGGTTCAACCATACTTGATCGATCCCCAAGGCCCCTTTGCGCCAACGAATGTAACCAAAGAAGGTCGACACCTGGTCTTAAAATTAACCACTTATGCTTTCCGGGACTGGGATAGTTATCTAACTCATCAATATGACGAAGAACACGCCCTTGCGAATGAACGGGGATTAAACCGAAAAGAGTATTATGATCGAATGGAGGAACTGGAATTAAAGTACGCTGATCATAAGTATGCCGAAGTCCTAGCCGATTTATTTACAGCAGTGAGTCGATTTTTAGAGCCTGATGCTGGTAAAGAGATTGGCATTATGACGACTGATTTAAGCTCACTTTTTACCAAGCAACCATTACTGCGGCTTAAATTTCAACAGGCGGTCAAAGAGGCTTTCCAGTTAGATGAAAACGGCCGTGAACACGTTATGGACGCAGTTTTAGCTGATATTCACCATAAGTATGATTTTTACCGGGCCAATTTTACGGAGGAAGATTAATGCCATTAGAAATTACCCCTGAGATGAAGATGGGGATGCAAGAATTTGAAAATACCATGTTTATGTTAAAGGTCGCTCCAAACAAGGGAAACATTGACCGCTTTGCTTTGCAAGGAAACTTGACCCCAGAACCACTGGACGATCTGGCCTGGTTTTTGCCGGCTTACTTAGCTGAGGATTTTAATCTCTTCTTTATCTTTGCCCCAAACGTTAATGGTCACTGGGCAATCTCTTGTTCCCAAGTAACGATTCAAAACGGAAACGAAATTACTAAGATGAGTGAAACGGTCCCAACGGGGATGGGGTTAAATGCGGTAAATGAGCTTAATCCGGCTTCGGCAATTGAATTAGTTGCTTATTTGAAAACGCTTGAAAGCGATGGTTTAGGTTTCTTTGATGAAGAAATTGGTAAAGACCCAGCGGAATAAATCAACTTAAGAAAATTGGTGAAGCTTGAATAAAAAGGATTAATCCGTTTATTTAGTTTTGACTGATTATTCCAAAACAGGAAAGCGCTTGAGTTACTTTTTTCAATGGGGCTTGCTACAATTATGATTGTAGTAAGCTTTTCTTACTCTTAGGCTTACTGGGAAAATCATTTGGATTCTTATAAGCATTAACCCGGGTATGAAAATGATTACCCGGGTTTGTTATGTGGTCTTATTTATCAAAAAATTTTGGGGTGATATAAGATGGCTTGGTCAGACAATGATATTTATGGTGCTTCTAAATACTGGATTGAACGCTTTTGTGATCGTTATGGGATTTCGGCAAACTTTTATCAAGTAGCTCACGTCTTACGGGTTGATTTTCCTGCTCCTAACGGGGGAGTCCACAAAATTTATTTAGATGACGAGTTAATGCAACTGCAAATGAACCGGGTGGAACGCCAAGAAGCGCTAGCAATTCTTGAATCCTGGTTAATTTTGGCGATCGCAAGCATAGATCCAATTCAAGCTAAAAAGTGGGACCAAGCTGATTATCAATATTTCAACGGCATGTCACAAGCGATTAAACGGTTTCGTCTGTACGATCGAAAGGATTAATTTCGTTAGGGCAAGTTATATGCCTTTCAAAATCATTATGCAACAGCTACGGAATCATCTCTGCTGGGGCTATTTACATCATGCAAGTCCAGGAGTATAGGTCAATTGGGAAAAAGAAATTTAAAGACGAACGTTAATTAATGAACGAAACTTAAATCTGTCAATCGATGAAAAACGAACAATAAATCTTAAAGTCTGAAAGCGATTTCTCATAAAAATATCTGAATGATGAATTTGGTTTTTATCAAATAAGGGATAATTTACGAACAATATTAGATATTGTATTTACAAAGATCGGATAATTCCGTATACTAACCCCATGATTTGCAAATCGTTGTTGTCATTTAAGTGAATGAGAGAAAGGACTTTAACATGTCAAGCAAGTTTAACACGGTTGAAGAAGCATTAGAAACATTAGTTAACGGCGGATTTATTATTCTTTCTGACAACGAAGATCGGGAAAACGAAGGCGATTTAGTGGCCTTAGCTGACAAGATTAAGCCAGAAGTGGTTTACCAAATGTTAAAAGAGGCTAACGGATTAATGTGTGTTCCATTAACGATTGAACGGGCCAAGCAACTTGGCTTTACCAAGATGGTCGAAAATAGTACTGATCCAAACGGCACGCCATTTATGACCACCTGTGATGGGACGCTTGCAGCCACGGGAGTTACTACTGGGGTTTCGGCTTTTGATCGCGCAGCAACAATTCAACACATTGCCAATCCTGAAGCCAAAGCAAGCGACTTTAATCATCCGGGGCATATTCAACCCCTTTATGCGCAAGACGGAGGCCTTCGCAAGCGAATCGGGCACACTGAAGCTTCCGTAGATCTCGCTTACTTGGCAGGAGCGCAACCAGTTACCGTTATTATTGAAGTCTTGAAAGATGACGGTAAGATGGCACGGCGAGATGATCTTTTTAAAGTTGCTGAACGGTTAGACGTCCCATACATCACGATCCAACAAATTTTAGATTACATGGACGAACACCATATCAAACAAGCACAGGATGTGCAAATTGCTGTTGAAGCATAAACATTAAGTTTGATCCAAAACCACTAGCTAGTCATGATGATGAATGAGCTAGTGGTTTTTTGTGGATATTTTCTGTAAGATGATTGGACGATTTTCTAAGCTCGATCAGTGATTAACGCCCAATGAGATCCTGTCTATCACTTGCAAAAAAATTATAAAATGGGCAATGACATGATCGAGTTATTAGATAGTTTGGCTAAAAAATTTAAGAATCAATGATCATAAATAATAAAATCTAATTTTATGTTAATTAACAAATCGTTTGATTTTTAGTTGATAAAAAGCAATTAAGATTAAAAATTATCAATATTTTTAAAAAATACATATAAATGATTGAATAAATTCTTAAAAAATTTGAAATTTAAAAAGTAAAGAACTATTGTCAAGGGCGGTTTAAAATTGTCGGTTTATGGCGGTTTAAAAACGTATGATTTGGGCGGCTTAAGAATTGACTGAT
>NZ_JACJJQ010000035.1 GCF_016900115.1 Limosilactobacillus alvi | reverse complement strand
TCATTTCCTATACTCGAACTCGTAGTCCCACAACCTGAAAATCAAAATATCAAAGCAAAGATAGCGGAGGTCATTTTATGATACGGACTCGCAGTCCCTGAGGTTATGGACGACCTTAGCTCTATCTTTAGGGTAATAAAAAAGTCCAGGATGGTAAAATTCATCCTGAACTAATCTTAGGTTGTTTAATTAATAATCACCATTCATAATCGAATTCTTAACCACCACATAGTCAACCTTTGTTAAGGACTCTAGGTCCCGGCCGCCGGCGTAGGAGATTGAGGACTGCAGGTCCTCTTCCATTTCTTGGAGGGTGTCCTTAATTGAGCCTCGGTATGGCACCAACATTTGTTTACCTTCCACGTTCCGATAAGCCCCCTTTTGGACTTCAGAAGCCGAGCCCCAATACTGTTTGTATTGCTTCCCATCAATCGTAATGATGTGACCTGGTGATTCTTGATGACCTGCTAATAGCGAGCCAATCATTACCATACTAGCCCCAAAGCGGACCGATTTAGCAATATCACCATTGTGGCGGATTCCCCCGTCGGCGATTAAAGGTTTGCGGGCCGTTTTACTACATAAACGCAAGGCATCTAGTTGCCACCCGCCGGTCCCAAAACCGGTCTTTAACTTCGTGATGCAGGCTTTCCCCGGACCGACTCCCACCTTCGTCGCATCGGCCCCAGCATTTTCAAGATCACGCACCGCTTCTGGAGTAGCAACGTTACCAGCGGTTAAGAAAGCCGTTGGTAATTGCTTTTTGATGTACTTAATCATTTGGATCACGAAATCCGAGTGCCCGTGAGCCACATCAATCGTAATGTATTCTGGTACCAGTTGCTTAGCCTTCAGTTGGTCAATAAACTCATACTCCGCATCCTTAATCCCAACGGAAATCGAGGCAAATAGGCCCTTTTTGTGCATCCGCGCAATAAAGTCCGCCCGGGTTGTCGGATTAAAACGGTGCATGACGTAGTAGTAGTCATTGGCCGCTAACCATTCCGCTAAGTTCGCATCAATCACACTGGCCATGTTAGCGGGTACCACCGGAATCTTGAAGCGCCGGGGGCCAAATTGGACACTCGGATCAGCTTCCTTCCGACTTTTGATAATGCACTTGTTAGGAATTAGTTGGATATCATCGTAATCAAATGTTGGCATAAATTAACCACCTTTCGGTTCTAAGCAACAAACCAAAGGATACTATACCAGAAATCTAAGCTTAGTCAAGGAAAATCCGAATGTTTTTAAATTGTCATTTAAGGATTGTTTTCAGTATAAAAAATAACCAGCAAGAAAGATTACTTTCTATCCTGGTTATTCAAAATTTCCGAACAATTAATTAGTAAATTTCACCGCAGTTCCGTAAGCTACCACTGACTGCATATCACTCGCAATTGAGCCAGAATCAAAGCGCATCATCACCACGGCGTCTGCCCCCTTAGCTTTGGCTTCTGCTTGCATCCGTTCAATCGCTTTCTCCCGGGAAGCTTGTAGCATCTTCGTGTAACCGCGGACTTCACCGCCGACGATATTCTTTAAACCGGCCCCAATATCGCTGACGACATTTCGGGACTGGGTGGTAACCCCAAAAACTTCACCAAGGACTTCATATTCATGGCCAGGAATCCGTTCTGTCGTAGTAATTAACATTATATTTACTCCTTTCGACCTTGCATAACGCTTTAATTAATTATCCCTTGTTAAGGATAACGGTGTCAATTAATTTTAAGGTACAATAGAGACAACACTTTAGTTGAGGTGAAAAGAATGGATGTAACTGTAACACGGGAAGGTCTGACCCTCCGGGGTGTCCTTGAAGGCACGGACCGCTTACAAAACAAAAAAATTGCGATTCTAATGCACGGTTTTCAAGGAAACCGCGGTCGCGAAAAAGGTGAGCTCCTTTATGACCTTTCCCACTACTTAAATCAAGTCGGGATTCCAACCTTACGCTTTGATTTCGCAGGTTGTGGCGCCAGCGATGGTAAGTATCAGGAAATGACAGTCCTAGGAGAACTGTTAGATGGAATGGCCATCGTTGACTACGCCCGGACCACCCTTGGGGCAAAAGCGATTACTTTAGTTGGTCACTCTCAAGGTGGGGTTGTCGCCTCAATGATTGCGGGTTACTACCGCGATATCATTAAGAGGCTCGTTTTATTAGCCCCCGCCGCTACGCTCAAGGATGACGCCCTCCAAGGAATTTGCCAAGGGAGCACCTATGATCCTAATCATATTCCATTAACGGTTCCCGTCCACGACCGGATCGTCAGCGGCCAATATTTCCGGACGGCGCAGCTATTACCGATTTACGAAACGGCCCAACATTTCGCTGGCCCGGCCTTAATTATTCACGGTTTGGCTGATGACATTGTTTCGCCAGAAGCTTCCCGAAAATACAACGTAATCTTACCGAACAGTAAACTCTACCTCATCGAAGGTGAGCGTCATCGATTAGAAGGGCCAAAATTACCAATGGTAATGCAAACGGTCGCTGAATTCTTAAAATAATATATATATGTACACTAAAAGGGCCTGCGCCATCCAGCGCAGAGCCCTTTTATTAGTTATTTATGACGCGTTTGTCAGTAGTTATTACTTAAGACCCTTCCAGGACCATTCTTCAACTTCTGGCATGTCCTTACCTTCAGTCCGGATGTAGTGGTTGTGCTTTGCAACCATGTCATCCATCTTTTGAGCGAAGGCAGCACCCTTTTGTTCGTAACCCTTAATGTTAAGGATTGCGTCCTTAGCCAAGTGGTACCGGTCAAGTTCGTTCAATACCCGCATGTCAAATGGAGTCGTGATGTCCCCGTTTTCGATGTAGCTGTGAATGTGAACGTTGCGGTTGTGACGTGGGAAGAAGAGACTTTGCATCATGTCACGGAAACCGTGCCATGCAAAGACAACTGGCTTGTCCGCAGTGAAGTAACGGTCAAATTCTTCATCAGACATCCCGTTAGGGTTCTTGTCAAGCGTCATCAACTTCATAACGTCAACCACGTTGATAACCCGGATCTTCAATTCTGGGAAGGCATCGTGCAATAATTCAACTGCCGCGAAGACTTCTTCAGTAGGTTCAGTACCAGCAGCTGCAAAGACAACATCTGGTTCAGCACCTTGGTCAGTAGAAGCCCAGTCAACGTAGCCAAGACCGTTAGCTACCAATTCAGTAGCTTCGTCAATGGAGAACCATTGAAGCCGTGGGTGCTTGGAAGTAACAAGCACGTTGATCTTTTCCTTTTCACGGAAGATCTTGTCAGAAACTGCCAAAAGCGTGTTGGTGTCAGCTGGCAAGTATTCACCGATCATGTCTGGACGTTCCTTTTCGTAAAGGTGCGTCAACAGACCTGGATCTTGGTGAGTGTAACCGTTGTGGTCTTGTTGGAAGACCGTTGAAGTATCAACGAACGTCAATGCTGGGTAGTCATTCCGCCAGTATTGTTCCTTAGCCTTCCGCATCCACTTCATGTGTTGCGTAAGCATGGAGTCAACCACCCGACCGAATGATTCGTAGGTTGCAAAGTAACCGTGACGACCAGTCAAAGTGTAACCTTCAAGGAATCCTTCAGCTTGGTGTTCGGAAAGTTGTGAGTCAATGATCCGACCATTTGCAGCCAAGTCTTCATCGTTTGGTTCATGAACAGAAGTCGTCCAAGTCCGCTTTGCAGTATCAAGCGCTGCGTAAAGCCGGTTAGACTTGGATTCGTCAGGACCGAACCCACGGAAGTTGTTAGGGTTGAGTTCCATCATCTTAGCGATGTACTTACCCCATTCGATCATGTCTTGGTGCTTTTCAGTACCGTGATCCTTTACGTCAACCGCAAAGTCACGGTAATTTGGCATCCGAAGAGCCTTTTGGTTAGCCCCGGCGTTGGTTTCAGGGTTCATAGCCATCCGCATATCAGCAGCTGGTACGTTTGCCCGCACAGCGTCAACTGGGTAACCATTTTCATCGAAGAGTTCTTCTGGCTTGTAAGACTTCATCCAGTCTACCAACATGTCCTTGTGTTCCATTGCATCTTGGGCAACCGGAATAGGAATTTGGTGAGCACGGAATGAGTTTTCGATTGGGTTACCATCAAGATCCTTCGTAGGACCAGTCCAACCCTTAGGTACCCGGAAGACGATCACTGGCCATTGAGCCATTGAACCATCGTTGTTTTCACGAGCGTTCTTTTGGATTGCTTGGATTTCTTCGATGGCAGTGTCCATCACCTTAGCCATTTCTTCGTGGACTTCCATGTGGTCCTTAAGACCATCAAATTCGCCGTCCTTGTAAGCAGAAACGAAGTAAGGCTTCCAGCCAAGACCTTCGAAGTACTTAGTAACTTCTTCGTCGCTCATCCGAGAAATCATCGTTGGGTTAGAAATCTTGAACCCGTTAACTTGAACGATTGGCAATACAGCCCCGTCAGTAACTGGGTTGATGAAGCGGTTAGAGAACCATGAAGCAGCCAATGGACCAGTTTCGAATTCCCCGTCACCGATTTCAACAGCGGCGATTTGGTCAGGGTTGTCCAAGATAGCCCCAACACCATGAGAAAGGGCGTAACCTAATTCCCCACCTTCGTGAAGGGAACCTGGAGTTTCAGGAGCAGCGTGTGAAGCAGTTCCACCTGGGAAGGAGAAGTGCTTGAAGAGCTTTGCCATCCCTTCTTCATCTTGGGTGATTTCTGGGTAGATTTCAGTGTATGAACCGTCAAGGTATGAGTTGTTAACCATAACTTGACCACCGTGACCAGAACCTTCGATGTAGAACATCTTAACCCCGTACTTCTTGATAACCCGGTTTAAGTGGGCGTAAATGAAGTTTTGAGGAACGATCGTACCCCAGTGACCAATTGGCTTAGGCTTAACGTCTTCAGCCTTTAATTCCCGACGCAACAATGGGTTGTGCATCAAGAAAAGCGTACCAACTGAAAGGTAGTTAGCAGCGCGCCAGTAAGCATCAACATTTTCCAAGTATGCCTTGGAATCGTAATCTACTGCCATTTAATTTAACACTCCTTTTTGTGTAAAGAAATAACTACGTGTTTGACTTTAACGCATCGTAAATCTCAAGCAATTTACGATTATCATGATAAAGCATTTCGCCAAAAAGTCAACCTTTTCGAAAATTGATACGGTCCAATTTGGTTAACGCTTATCAAAATGCGATCAGATCAACCCTTAGCGCCTCTATCAACTCCTTCATTTTACCGAAGGAAAGCGGTTTACCAAAGCTTTTTGCTCAAAATTTTTACGGATTTTTGGAGAATTTTAATTTTTATAAAAAAAGAAAAACGAGGCCGATTCTAATGAATCAACCTTCGTTCTTCTTATTTCAACCAGCCCGTCAAGCACCATGAACGATACCGTTTCAATAACCCTACGCTTGATTAATCGTAAGAAAAAAGTTGGGCTCACGGACACCAAACAAGTTGACAAAGTCTTTTAATTCACCACCAATTCCGCTTTCCGAGTCGCTTGACTAGCTCGGGTGGAGAAACCAGCAATAATGCAAGCGATCGTCACAATTGTTGGAAAAACAGCGAACGGGATGTAAGCTACTGTCGAAACTTGTAAGGTTGTGGCAATAAAGACCCCCGAAACACTCCAAGGAACAATGGCGTTAACAGCTGCTCCGGCATCATTTAAGATCCGCGTCATACATTGCCGGGGTAAGTTGTGGTGATCAAAGGCTGCCTTAAAGGATTCCCCGGGTAGGATAATGGCTAGGTAGTGTTCTCCAACTAAGAGATTCACCCCAATACAAGTCAAAGCCGTTGCGACCGTCAAACCACCGGCCCCCTTAACTTTAGCTTCAATTAATTCGATGATAATACTAATGATCTTAAACTTAATCAAGAGCCCGCCAAGGGTTAGCGCAAAGATAATCAAAGCTTCCGAAGTTAACATACTACTAATTCCGCCCTTGGAAAGCAAAACGTTGATCGTCTTGTTTGGCGTATGGGCGACGTAGCCATTCATAATTAAGTTACTAATCTTGCCGATCGTCGTCGTTGGGTCGTGGAACCAACCTAGGGCAATCGCAAACATCGCTCCTAGCCCTAAGGAAGGAATGGCGGGAACCTTAAAGAAGGCTAAAATAATCAAAAGTAAGACTGGTAATAAGGTAATTGGGGAAATCCAGAAACCTTGCTTTAAGCCCTGCATCATCTTATGAATGGCAGCCAGGCTTGCCGTCTTCGAATTCAAGCCAGTCACCGTAAAGAAAATCAAGGAGATGGCCCAGGCCGGCAAATCCGTCCAAAGCAACGCCCGAATGTGACGGTAGATATCAATTTGGCCGGTTGAGGCCGCCAAGTTTGTCGTCCCCGAAAGCGGAGAAATATTGGACCCACAGAAGGCCCCTGAGACAATTGCCCCGGCTGCTAAACCAAGGTTAATGTGCAGCGTAGCCGCAATCCCAATAAAGGCAATTCCCATCGTAGAAACACTGGTGAAGGAACTCCCACAAGCAATGGCAACTAAGGTACAAACCAGAAAAACCGTTGGTAAAAAGAATTGCACTGAAATGATCTTAAAGCCAAAGTACATAATAGTTGGAATCGTCCCAGAGAAAATCCAAGTGGCAATCAAAACCCCAATCGTCAGAAAAATCACCAGTGGATCAACCCCTGCCCGGAGCCCCGTCCGCATTCCGTCCATTATCGTCGACCACTTAAAGCCCCGTATCCGGCCGTAAAGCATTAGGAGGACAAAGGCGATTAACAATGGTGCTTGTGGCTCTTGGTGTTCGACGATGATTAGAAAACCTAACAAACTTAAAATAGCAATTAAAACAATGACACTTTCCGTGAAACTAAAGACGGGTTCAACCCGATTTTTTAACTTACGCATCGTATTTCTCTCCTTTTAGTAATCTATGACCGCCAATTATTCCCCGTAATAATATCGATCTTGACCACTAATTTGTTCGACCCAACACTCCTTTTGCATATAAATTACCCCTCTCTTTTTCGTTTTAATAAAAAAATCCCTCACCTGAATTACTCAGATGAGGGACGAATGATTCCGTGGTACCACCCAGCTTCGCATGGTTACCCATACCTCTCAGCCAATACAGCGGCCAACCGCGATTCTTTATTGGGATGGAGTGTAATTCGCAGTTACGCTTTACGTTGGTTCTCAGCACCACCAACTCTCTTGGCCAGGGAACGAAACTCCTACTTGGCTCCACGGAATCATTAGAAAAATTTAATTAAGTTGTTGTTATTTAACCACGGTTTTACCTAGTAGTCAACCAGAAGAATTAGTAATTTTTAATTTAATACTAATCATCCTAATTTAATTAATCTTAAAAGCATTTACTTATTTTAAGTGATATTTTGTTCTTCGACCTTTTCAAAAGTAATCTATCTTAACTTGATCACCTCGACCAATTTTCTGGTATTCTAAAGAAAATCAACGAAAGAAGGCTTTTATCATGAAGCAAATTAACGTGGCGGCCGCAGTCATTATTAAGGATGATCAGATTTTGGCTGGGCAACGCGAAGGGGGCCGCTTAGGTTCCGGAGCCTGGGAATTACCTGGGGGGAAAATTCAAGCTGGTGAAGATCCGCGGGTGTCGCTCCAACGCGAACTAGCAGAAGAACTTGGTAGTAATTCGATCATTGGCGAACGAGTTCTCCCGACTGTCGTCCATCAATACCCATGGGGCGAAGTTCACATGCAAGTCTTCTATGCTCGCTTAACGAATCACCAACTTAAAACCAATGCCCACACTGAACTTCGCTGGGGGACCCCAAATGAATTAGCGGAACTCAACTGGCTCCCGGCTGCCAGGCCCGTTTTAGCTAAACTCGCTGAGGTTGATTTAGCCCACATTCAAATTGAAAATCCTGCCCAGTTCTATACCCATCAAGTTGAATACTACGAAACTGACCGGATGGGGATTAGCCACCATTCTAACTACATCCGGTGGATGGAAGAATCCCGAACCCGCTTTTTTGCGGCAATCGGCTGGGATTATGGACAATTAGAACAGACTGGGATCATCTCTCCGGTTGTCAGTGTTAATTGTCGTTATAAGCAATCCACCACTTTTGGTGATCAAGTCGACATCAAATTAACCGTTAAGCACCTAGACCGTGTTAAATTAACCTTAGGCTATGAAATGACCTGCGAAGGGAGTCTCGTTTGCTTAGGTGAATCAGAACATTGTTTTACTAAGGATGGACGCTTACTCCGGATTGACCGTGAGCTCCCCGAACTCTACCAAACCCTAGCTAAATTCCCCGCCTGATTATTCGTCTTTTTGCAATTCTTATCATTATTTTTAAGCAAAGCATCGCAAAATAATTACTAATCATGGTACAATTTCCCTAGTTTAACACTAATCATTCACCAAAGGGGATCTTAACATGCAGTTTTCACAGCGTATTTTAAACGTCCAGCCATCAGCAACGCTTGCCTTATCAGCGAAGGCGAAGGCAATGCAAGCCCAAGGAATTGATGTTTTGAACCTTACCGTTGGGGAACCGGATTTCAATACCCCTACTCACATTCATCAAGCGGCAATCAAGGCCATCGCCGATAACCAAGCCGACTCTTACACCGCAGCAACGGGAATTTTCCCCCTCCGGGAAGCGGTCGCTAATTTCAATAACCAGCAACACGGGACCAACTTTACTGCTAAAAACGTGGTAGTGACGGTGGGAGGAAAGTTTGCCCTGTATGCACTCAGCCAAGTGTTGCTTAATCCAGGTGATGAGGTCCTCATCCCCCTCCCCGCTTGGGTTAGCTATTCCGAACAGGTTAAATTAGCTGGCGGTGTACCAGTCTTTGCTAAACCACAAGCCGGGCAGTTAAAAGTTACCCCGGCTGAACTAGCAGCTGCTTGGACTCCCAAAACTAAAGTCCTCATCCTTAATTCACCAAACAACCCAACCGGTGAGGTCTACTCCAAGGATGAACTGCTCGCAATTGGGGAATGGGCAGTTGCCAAAGACTTAACAATCATTACGGATGATATGTATGGGGCCTTAGTCTACAACGGCACCCAGTTCACCTCCCTCTTAGACTTGACCCCAGCAATCAAAGAGCACACGATTCTGGTGAACGGCTTCTCCAAGGCCTACGCTATGACGGGGTGGCGGGTCGGTTACGTGATCGCTAATGAAGCGTTAATTCAACGCCTCGGCAACTTCATCGGTAACACCACTGGGAACCTAAACGCCGCTAGTCAATATGCGGCCTTAGCAGCAATCACTGGTGATCAAACTTGTGTTGAAGAGATGCGCCAAGTCTATGAAGAACGGTTAAATACAATCTTTCCATTAATTAATGCCTTACCGGGTATTTCATTAGTCAATAAACCAAGCGGGGCTTTCTACCTTTTTCCTGATGTTAGTGCAGCCGTGTCGGCAACTGGATTTACCTCCACTGATGACTTCGTCGCTGCTGTCTTACAAGAAGCTCATGTCGCCCTGGTTCCCGGAAAAGCCTTTGGTATGGACGGCCACGTACGCTTGAGTTACGGAACGGACTTAACGACGCTTAAGACTGCCATCCAACGGCTACAAAACTTTATTTCTGATCACCAAACAGGCACCAAGCTAAATTAGGTTTAGCCCTAACCATTTTCGCTGATTTTCTTATTACAAATGAACAGCCAGGATGCTATACTATGGTTATTGGGCTGGTTGTGCAAATTTTTAAGAGAACTTAATTCCTTACTCCCATTTGGATACTGCTAAGTAAGTCTACTTCTATTACTTAGTTTGTTCATGTTACTCTTTCTATTAGACACCAATTAATACCTTAGCACACGGGAATTTATAAATCCTGACCAGTCAAATATAGCCACGAAGAAACGACACTATTCTTCGTGGCTTTTTGAATCGTGATTGGAAGGGTGCTGCGAAGATAAGCAAGGCTGGCATCGCATAAATAAAGCGAGGGTGGGAAGAAACTCAAGTTTCTTCCCACCCTCTTTGTCATCTCCGAATGTTACTCAGTAACTAAGGTCAAAAAGCACGGCCTTAGCGGATAAGTGCGAACGAAAGGTCGATTCTAATGAATCAACCTTCGTCCTTCTTATCCCAACCAGGCCGTCAAGGAGCTTTTTTCCAACCTCGCTATTCTTTTGTCAGCGCTTGGTTTTTCACCAAGTGCTGATAATCTGCTTATAGGCCTCAATCGTTGCTAAATAGGAACTAATCGTCGTCCACTCATCAACTTGGTGGGAGCTTTCCCAGGCATCCGGCCCTAAAACAGCCACCGGTAAGCTGGGCCTAGCTTTAGTGAAAACACTAGCATCAGTTGCCCCATTAATCGTGCGTACTTTGGGAACCGACCGCTTATCAAGCTTTCCAAAGCATTGCTGACTTGCCTTTAGGACCGTTTGGATAAACTCGTCTTGCGGGGCCGTTCCTACCGGATAGAAGTCATGAATAATGGTCAATTCCAGGTTATTTCCTGGGAAATCATTCTTTAATTGGGTTACCAACTGCTGTAACCGCTGAATCACTTGGCTATTTGGGACTACCTTGGTCGGTCGGACATTCCCCATCAACTCTGCTTGAGCAGGAATCGAGTTAACCTGATCGCCACCCTTGATTACAGTTACACTATGTTTAACCGTCCCCAAAATTGGATCTTGCGGTAAATCTTGAAAGAGCCTAGCTTCTTCCTGATAAAATTTAACCAACGGCGTCAGGGCATTTACCCCTGCTTCGGGTGTTGATGAGTGCGCTGCTTTACCAATGCTTATCAAACGGTAGTTAATGCTTCCGGCATGGGCATAAACAACATCCCCACCGGTTGCTTCTCCAACCAATAGCGCATCAAGATCGTTGGCAGTTCCTTGTTTCAAGAGCCGATTGGCACCCGGCGTGCCAAATTCTTCACCAGCCGTTGCGAGAAAGCGAAGGTGTCCTGAGATTTTCCCGGCTTCATATAACTCGATTAAGGCAATTGCTTGCGCGGCCAAACCGCTTTTCATATCAGCAGCCCCGCGCCCGTAAATCCGGTCACCGTCAACCGTTGCTGCAAACGGTGGGTAATGCCAAGCCGTCTCGTCACCAACGGCCACGGTATCCATATGCCCCGTTATCCCCAGGACATGGTCACCGGTGCCAAGCTCTAAAATCAAATTTGCTCGTCCCGGCGCAAATTCATCAACGGTGGCGGTAAGACCATGTGCTTGGAATAAATGCTGAAGGTAATTAGCAACGGCCACTTCATTTTGATTAACCGTTGGTATGGCAATTAGGTCCGTTAAAATCTTTAATTTTGTGCTCTTTTTCATAATGATCCCCCTTAATAATAGTAGAGGGTAGGAATTTTTTCAGTTTTCTCCCGCCTACCTGCCGGCTTTCTATGGTACCTAGCGAACTTGGTGATTCAACTTCTTAGCTAACCAGTCCCCGACCAATTGAACGATCAAGACAAGAATTAAAACTAAGAGGGTGGCTACTACCGTCACATCGTTGTTAAACCGGTTGTAGCCGTAAGCAATTGCTGTGTTCCCAAGGCCACCAGCCCCAATGGCCCCAGCCATAGCAGTTAAACCAATTAAACTAATCAAAGTTACCGTTGAAACCCGCACTAATTCCGCCCGGGCTTCACTTAGATAAACATCAAAGATGATGTCCCAATTGGTAGAACCAAGAGCTTGCGCGGCTTCAATCTTCCCCCGGTCAACACTTTCTAAAGCCACTTCAACTTGCCGGGCAAAGAAGGGGAAAACCCCTAAAGAAAGCGGAACTAAGGCCGCCGTTGTCCCAATTTGGGTCCCCACAATTAATTGGGTGAAGGGCGCGATGAAGGCTAACAAAATAATGAAGGGAATTGCCCGAAAGAAGGAAACAATCTTATCGCAGATATTAAACCAGACCCGGTTAGCTAAGATTCCCCCTTCTTTGGTTAACACCAAGGTCAGACCAAAGACTAATCCTAAAATCCCACCAACAACCGCTGGCCAGAAGGTCATAAAAATCGTTTGAAAAATTGCCGTGCCCCATCCGCTGTCACCAGTCCAGCCCAGGCTGGCAACGTTTGGTAAATATTTTGAAATTAACTCACTCATGCTAAGATTCCTCCATCAACCGGACTAACTTCGACGTTAAAACTCTTTAATAACTTTGTAACTTTAGCTTGTTGTGCTGGAGTCCCAGTAACTAGGATAAACATCGTCCCAACTGGCTCATCCCCTAACACTTCAATGTTTCCATAAAGCATCGAAACATCAACGCCCACTTGTTTGTATAGTTCGAGGATGATTGACTTGGTAACGTTAGCAGCACTAAAGACTACTTGGTAAAGTTGTTCATTATCGCTTAATTCTCCCAAGTTAAAGGACCGCAAAGTATCGGCCGCTGCTAAGGAGCCCCCCACGAACTGCCGGGTTAACTCGGCTTTTGGCCGGAGGTAGACGTCCCGAAGGTTACCTTGTTCAACTACCTTACCGTGTTCCATGACAGCAATCTTATTAGCGACCTTCTTAACCGCATCCATTTCGTGAGTAATTAGGATAATCGTTAAGCCGAGTTGCTTATTTAGCCGCTTTAAGAGGTCCAAAATTTGGTTGGTGTTTTGCGGGTCCAGGGCTGAGGTAGCTTCATCAGAAATTAAGATTTCCGGATCGTTAGCCAAGGCCCGCGCAATGGCGACCCGTTGTTGTTCCCCACCAGAGAGTTGGACCGGATAATTTTCGGCCTTGTCCTTAAGGCCCACTAAATCTAAGAGTTCATAGCACTTCTTTTCAATGGCGTCATCGTCCAGGTCACTGTGCTTTAAGGCAAAGGCGACATTTTCGATCACCGTTGTTTCGTTTAAGAGGTTAAAATGTTGGAAAATCATCCCGATATTCCGTCGCTTAGCTTGTAATTCCTTACCCGAAATTTGCGCGACCCCGTCCTTAAAGAAGGTCGTCCCCGCAATTTCAATCGTTCCGCTAGTTGGTAACTGGAGGAGGTTAATTGTCCGCACCAAGGTGGATTTACCTGCTCCAGAATAACCAACGACCCCGTAGACATCGCCCTTATCGACCTTGATGGTCACGTCTGAAACGGCGTGGAGATCACCGAAAGTTACCGAAACGTGATCCAAATCAATGATGTGTGACATAGTTATCCCTCCGTGTAAATTACTTTAACTTCAAATCCCAAGCAGCGATTTCCTTATCGCCGTAGTACTTTTGGATTAAGTGCTTAACTTGCGTTGTTTGGTAAGCCTTTACCACGTCCTGGTAAGCTTCCTTGTTTTGATCCTTCTTGTTCGCCGCAATGAGGTTAATCCATTGCTTAGAATCCTTGTTAACTGGTTCCGTGTAAAGAATCTTGTTATCAGATAACTTGGCTGCTACCGCGTAGTTCGTATTTACCACTGCGGCATCAACATCATCAAGGGACCGGGCTGTTTGTTCGGCCGCCAATTCCTTAATCTTCAAGTTGTGCGGGTTACTCTTGATATCAGCAACCGTTGCTAAGGTCCCCGCCGACTTCTTTAAGGTAATTAAGCCCGCATTCTTTAGCACGAAGAGGGCCCGACTTTCGTTCGAAGTATCGTTTGGCACCGCAATGGTTGCGCCATCAGGTAAATCCTTGAGGCTCTTGTACTTATTTGAGTACAGGTGAATTGGGGTGATGAAAGTCTTACCAATGGCAACTAAGCTTCCCTTATTAGCCTTATTCCAAGCATTTAAGAAAGCATAGTGTTGGAAGGCGTTCAAATCAATTGAACCATTAGCTAAGGCCTTATTGGGTTGGGTATAATCCGTAAAGGTCTTGGTCTTAACCGTAACCCCGTACTTATCTTTGGCCGTCTTGGCAACTTGATTCCAAATCTTTTCATCCGCGTTACTTGGACTAACTAGCCCGACGGTTACCGTCTTATTTTGTTTTTGTCCGGCGTGACCAAAACTAAAGATCGCGCCCACCACCACAACAATTGCTACCACTAACCAAATAATCAACCGCTTTTGTTTCTTCTTCCGCATAATTACTACTCCCTTTCTTTTTCATCCTGACAATTTGAGCGAATAAACAAAAAATCGCCCTTAACCGAAGTTTCCATCGATTAAGGACGATTGCTCGTGTTACCACCTTAGATTCATTCCACCCTCACAGGTGAAATCTCACTGAGTTACTCTTTTGAATAACCCTGCATTGGTAACGGGTGCAAACCCGTCACTGACTAATGAATCGCCAGTGCCATTCCAAGCCCATCTTCACCAACTTTGGTTAACCCTTTTTCACCAGCCAAGAGCTCTCTGTGATAACCGCTATTAGTTACTCTGCTTTTCTAAATGTTTTCTCGCTCATTTGATTGTCAAAATATTATCATTGTTTTCTAATCTTCGTCAACACTTTTCTTAATTTTTCTTTCAAAAAATTGGTAAAACGGTTTAGAAATAACGATAATTAACCTCGACATTTCCTCATTTTCAACTCCAAGAAGCGCTAAAAGGCCTTGACCAATCTGCTCTTGTTGACCAAACGATAACCTGTTTTTTCCATTAAGGAAGATTACTCGCCCCCACCCCCGAACCTATGTTACACTTAATTAGTTACAAATACGTTTAATTAAGGAGGCCGACCAGTGCAAAACCCATTTGGTAATCAAAATAACAACCAAGATTTCTTAAAGAATCTTCCCGTTCCACCGAATTACGCGAAGGTAATCAACGATGCGGGCGATATTCGGATTGCCAAGGTGGGGATTTCTTGGACCACCTTTTGGTTTGGCCCCCTTCCGGCAATTTTCCGGGGTGACTGGTATAACTTTGCTTTGATGCTAGTTTGGGATGCGATTTACGTCCTCTTTGCCTTGCTGTTTCACCTTGGGGCCCTCTTAACTTTCCCGTGGCCGGCCGTCTTATTTACCTTCATCTACAATATGATGTATTTCCGTCACCTCTTTACGAAGGGGTACCGGCCAATGGACCAGCAATCCCGAGAATTACTAATCCGCAGTAAATATCTTAAAGAAAAATAAATCTTGATAAAAAGCGCCAGGCGATGATCCCGTCATCCCTGGCGCTTTTTTGACGGATAAGTGTCGCGTGGCTGACGTGGTCTTGTTTAGCGAATACGTTACAATATATCCAACAAATCGTTAACCTTTCAGGAGGTATCCAAAATGGAAAACAAACTTAAATTGATTCGCACAAAAAACGGTCTCTCCCAAGAAGCTCTTGCTGAAAAAAGTGGTGTTTCCGTTCGTACGATTCAACGCTTAGAAGCTGGTAATGATGGTAGCATCGATACAATGAACCTCCTGGCAAGTGCTCTCAATGTTTCCTTAACGGATCTCTTTATCACCAAGGATCCTGACCAAGAATTCAAAGTTGCCGGAGCCCAAACTCAATTAGACTATCAATTGGCGACACGACGTCAAGAATTCAAAGGCTATAACATCGCTTTCATTGGTTGCTGGATTGGCATCATGTTCTTATGGGGCATCGGGTTGCAACTACTCCCCAATGATATTCTAGTTGACGTTTTCGGTGCACTTTGGTTTGTTGGTTGGATTTTGATGTTTCCCATCAAACAGCTCCTAATCACCAATTACATTAATCCCAAATTAGACCAAAAATACCCTCTTACCAAACTTCATCTTGATAAGAATAAACGGAAACGCCATTCTTAGCTTAAATTGATAGTTATCAACGATAATATTAATTCTCATAAGGTAAACTTAATCGGGTTTTTCAATCTATGGTATAGTGGATTTAACTTAATTAAGAAGGTTGTGATCGTATTCAAGTTTTAGGAATTTTTGCTGGTACTAATCCAGATGGCATTACGGCGCAAATGTTAGCGACGGTAATGGATAATATTAAAGCCCCAAATACGGCAATTACGATCAACCTAAATGACTATAATCTCCATCCCGCTGGGCCTAAACACCCCAACCGCGATCTTGGTAAGCTCATTCAGCTTTTGATTAAAAGTGACGTTTGGGTAATCGCCACCCCAACTTACTGGGGCCACGAAAGCGGGACCTTAAAACAGTTCTTTGATATCTTACGGCACTATCTCGTTCGCATTGATCACCGGGGTGGGATGCATCCGGGACGCTTTAAAAATAAGCATTACGTTACTTTGACTTCTTGTTATAAGCAGGCGTGGGCCAACTTCTTCAGTCCGGCGACTGATCCGACTTTCCAAACCGTGGACAAGGTTCTCAGTACTGCTGGCCTAATTAAGCTTGGCGAAGCCGTTCAAGCTGGCACTTGGGATCATGAAGGTCAAGGCCTCTCTGAAAAGAAAATTAACCGTTTAAAAAAGCTCAGTGAAAAGATTAATCAAAGTCAAAGAAAGGATGATCAAACCGTGAAGCGGTACTTTGAACTTTTTGCGATTGTCGCGATCATGACCTTAATTACCATGGGCATTCAAGTTGGGTTAAGCCACTTAGTTCCCGTTTCGGGTTTTTGGTGGACCTACCTTTCCTTTGTAGTGATTTTCTTTGTCTTGTTAGCCACGATCTTACACTTACTAACTGTCCGTTTACATGCGCGGAAGTAATTTCCCGGGAAATTAAATTTTAAACGCCACTCATTACAGGCATTGTATCCTTAATTGCCCCGGAGAGGTGGACCGGGTTAGTCTCTGGAATTTCTGGAACCCTGGGCTGGGATTATGCATGCTGTTGCGATCTACACTGCATGAAGGTGCACTAGATAAACAGTCGAGGGAGCCTTCGCACCAGTAAAGTTCTGTCTAATGAGCGAGCGGCCGGGAAGAAACGTGCGTTTCTTCCCGGCCTCTCGCTTTTCGTTTCTATCGTTTTTCCTTCACTGCATCCGCAACGGCTTGAATGTCCTTTGGCATCGTTGTACAACAACCACCAATAATATTGGCTCCCGCTGCAATCCAGTCAGCTACCAGCTCTGCAAAACCGGGGCCGTTGTCGGGGTTGGCCCAGGTTTTGGTTTGGGGATCGTATTTTGCTCCTGAATTTGGGTAAACAATTATCGGCTTAGTTGCGGCGGTCTTCACCGTCCTGATCGCTGGAGTAACCCATTCAAGGGGAATACAGTTTACTCCCACCGCTAAAACCTGATCAAAATCGCTTACGGCTTTCACTGCGTCTGCCAGCGCCGTCCCCTCACTAATTGTTTGGGGATCGTGAAGGGAAAAGCTAACGTAAGCAAAGGTCTGGGGAAATTCGGTTTTTAGCATCCTTAAGATCGCTGTGACTTCGGCTAATTTAGGCTGGGTTTCGATCGCTAAGCAGTCGACACCGGCTGTCACTAATTCTTTAATCCGAGTCCGGTGAAAGGCTTGATATTCAGCCGCGGTTAGATCATAGTCACCCCGATATTCACTCCCATCGGCTAAGTATGCCCCATATGGGCCAACTGATCCGGCAACGTAAGTTTCTTTTCCCGTTGCCGCTTGGAAATCATCGCGAGCGGCTTGGGCTAAGCGGACGGCTCGCTGAATTAAGTCCTTGGCTTCACCTTCAGTCATACCCGTTTCCACAAAGGCGGGCACGTTAGCTTGGTAAGTATTGGTAATGTTTAATTGAGCTCCGGCCTTGAGGTAATTCCGGTGGACCATTTGAACCTTGCCTGGTTGGTCCCGGAGGGCTGCCGCTGTCCAAAGGGGGTTATTCGTATCGACCCCCATTGCCTCTAGCGGGGTTGACATCGCTCCATCGAGAACCACTAAGGGTTGTTTAAAAAGCGCTTGAATCGTCATTTACACCATCCCTTTATTATGATAAGATAATTAATCGATCTCATCATATCTTAATTTTTATTAATTTGCAATCTGGGGTAGGATTTATGGCAGAAAAACAAAAACATTTAGCCCGTAAGATGGCCGCTCGGCACGTTCAAATGATTTCGCTGGGGGGAGTTATCGGGACCGGACTCTTCCTTAGTTCAGGATATACAATTCACGAAGCTGGTCCTTTGGGGACGGTCATTGCCTATGCGGTTGGGGCGTTGATCGTTTATGCCGTCATGCTTTGTTTGGGAGAACTTTCTGTGGCGATGCCTTACACTGGTGCCTTCCACCTGTTTGCGACTAAGTATATCAATGCCCCAGCTGGGTTTACGGTCGCTGTTTTATATTGGTTGACCTGGACCATCGCCTTAGGGTCTGAATTTACGGCCGCTGGTCTGATCATGCAACACTGGTTCCCCCAGGTCCCGGTCTGGATTTGGAGCTTAGCCCTCATAATTATCATTACCTTATCTAACCTTTACTCAGTTAAAATCTTTGCCGAAAGCGAATTTTGGTTTGCGGCAGTTAAGGTTATTGCGATTATTGCCTTTATCATCTTAGGAGCGCTCGCGATCGTTGGTATCATCCCGGTACATGGTCTTCACCACGCTCCGGGATTTACCAACTTTTATCAACATGGACTCTTTCCAAACGGCTTTGGTGGCGTTTTTACCACGATGCTAACGGTTAATTTTGCCTTTTCTGGAACTGAACTCATTGCCATCACCGCTGGCGAAGTTAAGGAGCCGGAAAAAACGATTCCCCAAGCCATCCACACCACCCTCTGGCGCTTGATCATCTTCTTTGTTGGCTCAATGATTGTCATGGCTTGCCTAATTCCTTATCAAAAGGCAGGGGTGACCCAAAGCCCCTTCGTTTATGTTTTTAACCGCCTAGGCGTCCCCTATGCTGGTGACTTGATGAACTTTGTTGTCTTAACGGCAATTGTTTCGGCCGCCAATTCTGGCCTTTACGCTTCAACCCGGATGCTATGGTCCTTAGCTAACGAAGGTACTTTACCAGCCAAGCTCGCAAAAACTAACCAACGGGGAATCCCGGTTCTTGCTTTGTTACTCAGTATGCTGGGAGGAATTCTTGCCTTACTTTCGAGTGTGATCGCCGCCGATACCGTCTACTTAGTCCTGGTTTCCGTTTCTGGTTTGGCCGTGGTTTTTGTTTGGATGGCAATCGCCCTCGCCCAATTAAATTTCCGCAAACAATGGCTAGCGGAAGGTCACCAGGTCAGCGAATTAAAGTTTAAGACCCCGTGGTACCCAGTCGTCCCGTGGTTTGCTTTTATTACCAGTACCCTCTCATGTTTGTTAATCTGGTTTGATCCAGCCCAACGGGTCGCTCTCTACTACACTATTCCTTTTGTCTTAATTTGTTACTTCGGTTATCAATGGTATGACCATTATTCCAAAGCTAAAAATTAATTGGCTCAAATTCGCAAAATGACACCGGACAGATCTAGTGGATCTGTGCAGTGTCATTTTTATATTTTGGGGAAATTTGCCCAAATCCTTCAGCGCAGTCATGGCGAACCTGGACATCTGCTTGAAACTAATCCGCCGCTCCTTACTGAAAATTGAGCTTGAGCATATTAAGTCGATTACCCGTCAACATCACATCAAAGGACCGGTGTCGATCCGTGGGGCTCGATTTGATGTGTATCTCTGGGACGATCAAAATCGAATTTTCACTGTCGAAATGCAAGTTCAAGATCACAATAACACGATCCATCGTGCCTGTTTCTATCAGGAGTAAATGGACACGGAAATTTTAAAGATGAACGTTTAAGGTTATCCAAACGTTCATCTTCTTTTAACCTTGCTCAACAATTTACTTTCTCTTATAAAATCCTTCTTATGCCGTTCAAAAAATACCGTTATCATGTGATCACAATTTTAAAATAATTCAATTTATCAAGGAGGTAAATAATATGTACTCATACGTATCAAAGGGTCTTTTAGCAACTCCCCTCGCTGCCATTCTCCCGCAAGTTGGTAACTCAGTGAGCACAATGTTTGCCGCCGGCGTGGGAATTTTACTCTTAATTCTCATTGTCACCTTGATCATGGTTCAAATAAAGAAGCGATCCACCTAAGCTAGTAAAAGGAGGACCTGCCAATGAAACTTAGCGTCATCATCGCTTTAGTAATTTTAGCTCTTAGTATCTTAGCAGTTAGTCAAATCTTAGTCGGTTTAATCGTTGCGAACTGCCATCAGCTAAACAGCCTTGATCGCCAAGCACCATTAAACAATCACCGTTTTTCAGTGGTAATTCCTGCCTTTAATGAGGAAAAGTTAATTGTCCGAACCATTGTCTCCGTCCTCCGGCAAAATTACTCAAATTTTGAGGTGATTGCCGTTGATGATGGTTCAACTGACAAAACGGGGGCGATTCTCGATCGCTTAGCCCAAAAATATCCTAAACTCCAAGTCGTTCACCAAGCGAATCAAGGAAAATCAACCGCCATTAACACCGCCGTCCGTAACTGGGCCACTGGGGATCTTGTAATGGTTCTCGATGCCGATTCCTACCTAAATAAGGATGCCCTAACAAAAATGGCCCGGCGTTTTGATGACCCTAACGTCATAGGGATGAGTGCCAACGTTCGGATTACCCAACCCCACAATTTTCTCGAGTGGGTACAAAAGGTTGAATATCTTCTCGGTTACCGGCTGAAAGGGGCCGAAGAAATTCTTGGGATCGAATATATTATTGGTGGAATTGGTTCCACCTTCCGCCGAAAAGCCATGCTAGAAGTCGGCATTTACGATACTGATTCGATCACTGAAGACATTGACTTCACCATGAAAATGATCACTCACTTTGGTAACCGAAAAAAGCAATTTGGTTATGCCGATGACGTGATCGCTTATACACCACCGGTTAAAAATTTTCGCCAACTCCTCAAGCAACGTTACCGTTGGAAGCATGGTCGTTTTAAAGCCCTCTTTAAGCATCGCCAAGTTATCTTTAATTGGAACCGCAAATACACCAAAAGTCTCACTTTCTGGAAATTACCTAAAGTGTTCTTCGAGGAACTAATCATGTTGATTGATCCTTTGTTAATGCTTTGGATCATGGGGATTGTCCTTCACTACGCTGACTTCGCAACCGTCATCTCAATTTTAGGCCTCTACTATATCTTTGCGATCGCTACCTTCATCACTGAAGACCTTAAGTTGAAGGAGCGCATTAAGTTAATGTTGACCGCGCCATTTGCCTACCTTGTTCTCTACGTAATTAACATCATCGATTGGCTTTCCCTCGTCCGTTGTCTGATCCATATGAAGCGCATTATCACCAACGCCGATAAAACTGCTAAATGGCTACCCGTTGATCGATAAAAAGACCCGCCACTTGTCAACAGCGGCTGGCCTTACCATGTAAGATATAATTCATCTAAATAGCTTTCATTTCCTTATAATTAGGTGGTATTATAAATATGTAATAAGAGCCGCTTTAAAGGCGGTGGCTTTGTATTGAAATGACTATAAAATAGTCGTCCCGCAACTGGCCAAAGTGTATGGGACGGCTATTTTATTTAATCTAAAAAGGTAAAAATAAACGTTAGCAAGGCTACTAAAAACGGGCTCTTCGTCAACTGGTACTGATAGAATTTTTAAGGCTAAATTGGTCTAGTTTAGGCTGCCCAACGTGGGTGGCCT
>NZ_JACJJQ010000034.1 GCF_016900115.1 Limosilactobacillus alvi | reverse complement strand
TTGACCGCGGAAAAATTCCGTGCTCAAGCCGCATAAATAATTTTTCTGTTTGAACTGTATACTTGACAGGCAATAGTGCCCAAGGCAAAAATTATAGTCCGGATTTTAATGTTAGAGGGGCAAAAATTAATAGTTAATTCCCACCCTCTCTCTCCTTTGAATCTTCCCCAGCGACTTGGGGCGTTTAGAATGTTTACCCCATAAGTTTGGCCAAGAATTCCTTGGTCCGGGGATTAGTCGTTTCGTGGAAAATATAATCCGAACTACCTTGGTCGGCAATTTTACCCTTATCCATAAAGAGAACTTTGTCGGCAACGTCCTTTGCAAAAGACATTTCGTGAGTCACAATAATCATCGTCATTCCGTCAGCAGCAAGTTGCTTCATAACGTTTAACACATCATTGACCATTTCAGGATCTAACGCGGAAGTTGGCTCGTCAAAGAGCATTACTTCTGGTTTCATCGCTAAGGCCCGGGCGATGGCCACCCGTTGTTGTTGACCGCCAGAAAGAGATTGGGGGTAAGCTTGGGCTTTATTTGCCAGTCCCACTTGATCAAGTAATTCCACGGCATGAGCTTCAATTTTATCAGGTTCGTCAATTTTTAACTTTAGCGGCGCAAAAGTAATATTTTGTAAAACGGTCATGTGAGGGAAAAGGTTAAATTGTTGGAAAACAAAGCCCATTTTTTGCCGGAGAGTTTGGAGTTGGTCTTTATTGGCTTGATTAACGTTTTTACCTTCAAAGGTAACTTCACCGGTATAGTTTTCTTCAAGCCGGATTAAACACCGCAAGAGGGTACTTTTACCGCCACCAGATGGACCAATTAAAACGACTTTTTCACCTTTAGCGACGGTAAAATTAATATCCTTAAGAACGGTGTTTTTACCAAACGCCTTGTGTAAATTCTTAACTTCAATTACGTTACTCATATGTTTCCCTCCCTAACCTAAGTGGGCGTACTTCTTATTAATTTGCTTTTCGATTTGCCCGAAAACTTGGGAAAGGGCAAAGGTCAAGATAAAGTAGATGACCGCTGATACTAATAGCGGTGGGATGAAGTTGTATAGGGTTCCGCCGACACTAAGCGCTTGGGCGGTAACTTCTTGAACCCCAATATAGAAGAGGACGGATGATTCCTTAACCAAGGTGATAAATTCATTCCCCAAGGCGGGCAAAATGTTCCGAAAAGCTTGGGGGAGAATAATTGAAGTCATCGTTGTCCGATCTGACAAGCCAAGGGAAATCCCGGCTTCAGTTTGGCCAACCGGAACCGCTGTAATACCAGCCCGGAAAATTTCCGCGACATAGGCCCCAGAATTAATCCCGAGGGCAATTGACCCGGGGATGATCCGGTCAAGAGATGAACCTAAGAATTGAATTGTTGGTAAGTCCATTGTTTTGGCCAAAGTGTAATAAATTAACATTACTTGAATCATTGAAGGTGTTCCCCGCACGATTGCGATGTAGGTCCGACCAATTGCCGAAATGGCTTTAACTTTTGAAAGCCGCATCATCACGAAAATTAATCCCAGGATAATCCCGAAGATACTTCCGATAATGGTAATGATGATGGTGAGGGCCGTCCCCTGTAAAAACATTGGATAATATTTTAGTAATTCCATAGTGATTCCTTTCGATATAAAAAGCTTTTCTAGGTTGCCCCCAGAAAAGCCGGGAATTTACTTGTATTCTAGTTGTAGCTGTTGGGCCTTTTTAAACATCTTATCAAGTTGGCCGTTCTTTTGTAACTTCGTAATGGTCTTGTTGATTTGCTTCTTCAAAGCGGGACTATTCTTTTGCATAGCAATATTAATTTGGGCATCCTCCTTGGGGGTAGTTAATGGTACTTTAGCCACCGCATACTTGTCAGGATACGTGCTGACTAGGTTATCAGCAATTTCCGTTTCCGTAACAACTCCTGTAAGGGTCCCGTTTTTAAGCTCACTGGTTAAACTAGTGAAGTTAGCTTCGGTAACCAAATTAGCTGCTGAAAGTTGTTTCTTGGCAATTGTTTCTTGGGTCGTTGATTGTTGTGCCCCAATTGACTTGCCTTTTAAGCTAGCAGCGGTATTGTACTTATCAGCGTCAGCTTTTTTAACTAAGAGTACGTTCTTAACAGTGTAGTAAGACTTCGAGAAATCGACCGCCTTTTTCCGTTGGGGGGTGGAAACCATCCCAGCCATGACGATATCAACCTTCTTATCTTGCAATTCTGAAATTAAGGATGGAAATTCAGTGTTAACCACTTTTAACTTCACACCCATGTCTTTAGCAACCGCTTGGGCAACCATTAAGTCATACCCGACAATTTGCTTGTGGCCATTTTTGACAATTTGAAATTCAAACGGTGGATAGTCAGCGGAAGTCCCCACGACTAACTCTTTCTTATTTTGGATGTTCTTTAAGCTGTTATCAGCGTTTGACTTCCCACAACCAGTTAAAACTAATCCGCCTAAGAGTGCGACCGTGGCGAAGCCAAGTAATTTTTTAAGAGTTTTAATTTTCATGATTAAGTTCCTCCCTAGGTTTTAGTGATTAAGTTTGATAATTATACGAAAATACGTCGTCGATCAACCTTAACTATAAACAGGGGAAGCTGAAGAATTACTGAGTTTTCCATAGTGCCTCCTAAATTTGTTTTCTGAATATTTTTTACATAAATTATTTCGAGATTGTCATTCATTTTGCATTATTATCCATAAAAAGTAAAGCTAAAAAGATTGTTTTTTTCTTAATTAATCAATACCGTGAATAAATAGTTGTATATTCTTTATAAAAGTTAACATTTTAAAGAAAAGCGTGAATCAAAATGCATATAATGTATTATATTTATTTAACGGTTGGTACGCATAGTTATTAATTTGAGTTGGAATTAAAAAGGTTAATTTGAAGTAAAGTTCGGGATTAGCCGTGTTAAAAAATCATCTACGTTAGTTGTTAACTTTTAAAACCTTATTAAATTAACTAAATGACAATTATTTATTCTAAACGTTCAAAAATGGCGACAAATTCCGTTGACATTATATGAGAATTAAATTAGAATTCAACCATAGAATTTAATTACTAGTAAAGGAAGTAGCAATCGCTACAAGGAGGCAACCGTGGTTAAGGTAGCAATGGTGCAAATGGACATTGAATTTGGTAATCCCGCTAAAAATTTCAGTCGGGTTGGCGAGGCCTTAGAACAGGCTAAGGATCTAGGGGCTGAAGTGGTGGTGTTTCCCGAAATGTGGAATACCGGTTATGATCTTGAAAATTTGCCATCAATCGCTGACCGGGACGGCCGCCGGACCAAGACCCTTGTCGGGCAGCTAGCCAAGCAATTATCGTTGAATGTCGTAGCTGGTTCAGTTGCGACCTTAAAGGACGGGCGCTTTTATAACACGACCTATACTTTTGATCAGACTGGTAAGGTTATTGCGGAATATGATAAGGCTCATCGCTTTGGCCCCATGCAAGAAGATCAATATGTAGCGGCCGGAAATCAGCCAGCTAATTATGAAATTGCCAATCTAAAAAGTGCAAGTTTAATTTGTTATGATTTACGGTTCCCGGAATGGTGGCGGACTGCTGGAACCAAGGGAGTTAATGTTTACTTTCTCCCTGCTGAATGGCCAACTTCACGGATTGAACAGTGGGAAGCGCTGTTGAAGGCCCGGGCGATTGAAAACCAAGCCTTTGTGATTGGAGTTAACCGGGTCGGGGATGACCCCAATAACCACTTTAATGGCCATTCAATGGCAGTTGCCCCAAGTGGGGAAGTACTTGCTAACGCTGATGAACAAGCGGGGATTACTATCGTTGAAATTGATCAAACTGCAGTTCAGGAAGCTAAGCAACTATTTGATATTCAAAACGATCGCCGGCCGGAATTATACCGGTAGGGTAAATTATGATAGGAAAGAGTGATTACATGGAATTTCCACAATCTGAACTACTAAATCAGCTACCAAAACAATTTTTTGCCAATTTAGTTGCAAAGGTTAATGCCAAAATTGCAACTGGAGCGGACGTGATTAATTTGGGCCAGGGGAACCCTGACCAACCAACTCCGGAATATATTGTTAAAAGTACCCAAAAGTGGGTGGCTGATCCGCAAACTCACAAGTATTCCCTCTTTCGTGGTTTACCGGCTTTCAAACAAGCGGCAGCCGATTTTTACCATGAACAATATGGGGCAAGTTTTGATCCGGAAAAGGAAGTTGCCATTTTAGGCGGTTCTAAGATTGGCTTGGTGGAGTTGCCGTGGGCTTTGATGAATCCTGGTGACCTATTCTTACTTCCTGATCCGGGTTATCCGGATTATCTTTCTGGAGCAGCCCTCGGACAAGTTGAATTTAAAACCGTGCCTCTCAAGGCGGAAAATGGCTTTCTTCCTGACCTCGCTTCAATTCCAGAAGCCGATGCTAAACAGGCAAAGTTTTTCTACCTTAATTACCCGAATAATCCCACGGGAGCGGTTGCAACCAAGGAATTTTATACTGAATTAGTTGCTTGGGCGCGAAAATATCATGTCGGGATTATCTCTGATTTTGCATATGGGGCGTTGGGCTACGATGATGAGAAACCAACTAGCTTTATGGAAGTTCCCGGGGCTAAGGAAGTTGGAATTGAATTTTATACCTATTCCAAGACCTTCAATATGGCAGGTTGGCGGATTGCCTTTGCAGTCGGTAATGCTGACATTATTGAAGCCCTCAATTTAATTCAAGATCATCTCTTCGTGAGCCTCTTTCCCGCCCTTCAATATGCGGCCATCGATGCCTTAAAAGCCCCCGAGAGAGATGGTGAAATTCAAAAGTTAGTCGACCGTTACCAGAGTCGCCGTGATGCCTTCTTGGGTGCCGCTAAGCAAATTGGTTGGCAAGGATTCGTTCCTAAAGGGACCTTCTACGCTTGGATGAAGACCCCAACCGGGATGACAAGCGAAGCCTTTGCTGATTTATTATTAGAGAAGGTCGCCGTGGCGGTTGCTCCTGGGCGGGGCTTTGGTAAATACGGGGAAGGTTATGTTCGGATCGGACTTTTAATTTCCCCAGAACGCTTAGTTGAAGCGGTCCAACGAGTTGGCAAGCTGAATTTGTTTTAATTAAATTGCTAAATTTGGGTGGTTGGTTGGGATTTACCGGTGAACATAAGGAGGTACATACATATGACGTTAAAGTATACTGTTTTAGGCGCAGGGGCAATGGGACTTCGGTTTGGGGTTTTACTTCAAGAAGTTGCCGGCGCTGAAGTTGAATTTGTTGATAATTGGGCGCCGCAAGTTGATACCATCAAAGAACAAGGTGGCGTCTTCGTTTCACGGGATCATGAAAATAAACACCTCGTTCCAGTCAAGATTTTTAGTCCGGAAGAATATCAAGGAACCCCCGATGTTTGGATTGTCTTCGCTAAACAAATGACGCTCCAAGACTTACTTGACCGGACGGCCCATGCTTTCGATCCGAAGACACAATATGTTTTTACGGGAATGAACGGGATGGGGCATCTCGAAAAGATTAATCAATACTTCCCCAAAGAGCGAGTTGCGGCCGGAACTTGTTTGATTGGAACGGTGCTCAATCAAGCGGGGGATGTTGACTTTATTGGGAAAGTTGGCGCTGGTTCAATTAATCTAGCGGCCCAAAATAACCAAGATGCGGAATGGTTGGACCAAGTAGTTACTGACTTTACCGCCGCTAACATTAATCCCCATCTAAACCATAACTGTGAAGGGACGCTTTTTACCAAGGTGGTCTTTAACTCCGTCATCAACACTTTATGTACTCTTTTTGAAATCCAAATGGGACAATTTATTGATTATAACGGGGCCGAACGGCTCAGTAAGCAATTAATTAATGAAGCCTTTGATGTCGCTGAACGAGCCGGAGTGCAATTACTTTCAACACGGGAAGAAGAATGGGAAACAGTTCGCTACGTCAGCGCGGTTTCTAATCCCTTACACTATCCTTCCATGTATCAAGATATGAGCAAGGACCGGCCAACTGAAGTTGACTACATTAATGGTTACATCTATGATCTCGGTAAAAAATATGATTATGAAGCAAGTACGCATGACTTCCTGCGGGGATTGGTTCACTTAGCCGAAAACACCCGGAAGTATCGGAAGTAAACGGAAGAGGGCACGCTTCCATTAAATTAAATTCTGTTTTAGTGAACATAAAAAAGGTAAGGAAAATCAAGGCATTATGCTAAGAAAATCCTTACCTTTTTTCTTAAATTTTTTAAATCGTTCGTTTCAGTAACTGTTCAACAATTTTTTTCAACGCCGTTTGGGCAGGACTAGCTGGCAATTGGGCAATTTCTTGTTCGGCCTTTGCGGTAAACTTACCAGCTAATTGTTGAGCTGCTTGAACCCCACCGAAGTTAACGACTAGCTTTTGGACGGCTTGCATGTCCTTGGGGGTCATATCTTTACCTTTTTTTAGCAACGGAGCTAATTCAGCTTGATGAGTTGGTAAAACTAAGAGGAGGGGGAGGGAATAGACCCCCGTCGCGAGGTCTTTCAGCACTGGTTTGTTTAAATGATGGCCATTGTAATCCAAAATATCATCGAGAATTTGAAAGGCAATTCCAATGTTTTGGCCGATCCGTTTTGCCAGTTGAATTTCTTGCTTGTTTGCCCCTCCCAAAGCAGCTCCTTCTTCAGCAGCGAGGCTAAAGAGGGCTGCTGTCTTACCGTTAACGTTTCGCAGATAACTTAGGATGGTTTGGTCAAGTTTAAACCGGTCACCCATTTGGCCAAGTTCACCGTTAAGAATTCGTCTCATGATCCGGGCGTTAATCGTTAAAAATCGGCTATTGGCCATCGTTTCAGTAATAAGGTCAAAGAAGACGGTAAAGAGATAGTCCCCTGAATAAACTGCAACGTCCTTGCCAAAGGCGGCTTGGATGCTAGCTTGCCCCCGCCGCTTAGGTGAATCGTCGATAATATCATCGTGAATCAAGGTTGCCATGTGTAAAATTTCGATTGATGCAGCAGCCTTGACCTGTTTTTCGCTAATCTCAGTTTCATGAAGACCAGCAAATAGCAGGAAGAAGGCGGGCCGTAAGAATTTCCCGCCATGGCTTGCCATTTGTTTTAGGGCGGGTTCAAGCTGCTGGTAACGAACGATCAGCCGTTGGTCAATTAATTGGCTTACTAGTGTTAGGCTGGGTTTTAGTTGCGGATAATAACGAAAATAGGCTTGTTGCATGAGAAGTCCCCTATGTAAGTAGTTGGAAATAAGTTTTTACTGACACATTAGAATTATCAGCTTAAGCTTTTTCCCGGAATTACAGTGTGAAATTTGATAAAGAAGAAGGGTGAGAAACCGACGAGATTTTTCTCACCCTTTCCATTTTCAAACTTTACTATCTTATATTTTAGCAGAATTGTGCCGTGAATAAACTTGTTTTTTTAAAACACAATCATAATCGCAAGCGGCACATTTCCCCTTTTTGGCTCGCTTAAAGACCTTAACAAGTTGCCAAGCAGCGAGGCTGATAATTGCCAAAATAATAATGGTATTTACGAAGACTGCCATGAATGTACTCCTTTCAAATTAATTTAACCGAAAATCAAAGTTCCTCCAAGATAGATAACAGCGGCAACAACGTAGGCAATCATTAGACTTAAAGCCAATGACCAAAGCATCCATTTCGTTGAGCCGGTTTCTTGTTTAATCGTTCCTAGCGTAGCAAAGCATGGTGAATAAAGCAAGATAAAGGCCAGCAGAGCATAAGCCGCGACCGGTGTCATGTAGGTACCAAGGGCCCCAATTAAAGCCGCTTGGTTGGTGGCGTGGAACATGACCATCATACTGGAAGTAATGACTTCTTTTGCTAGGACCCCAGTAAAGAGGGCGGAAATGACTTGCCAGTGAGTGATTCCTAGTGGTGCCAAGATTGGGGCCAAGCCTTGGCCTAAGTTAGCCGCAAAACTCTTGGTTGGATCAGTCACGAAGCCACTGACCCCAAAGGAAGACATTAACCAAATTAAAACTGAACCTGCAAAAATCACGGTTCCCGCTTTCCGAATAAAGCCCTTACTCTTATCCCAGGTTCCCTGCCAAATAACATCAAACCGCGGTAAGTGATATTCAGGGAGTTCTACGATAAAAACGGAACTATCAGTCGTATGGAAGAAAAGTTGATAGCCTTTGGCAACTGCTAAGGCCACCACAATCCCCAAAAAGTAAATTGACAAGACAACTAAGGCTTGATGTTTGGGGAAAAAGGCGGCGACGACTAAGCTATAGATCGGGAGTCGGGCCGAACAGGACATGAAGGGGGAAATCAAAGTAGTAACGAGGCGCTCTTTTGGTTGTTCGATGGTCCGGGCGGCCATGATCCCGGTGACATTACAGCCAAAACCAATGATCAAAGGGATGAAGGACTTTCCATTTAGCCCAATTGTTTGCATAATCCGATCAGTAACTAGCGCTGCTCTTGCCATATAGCCAGAATCTTCAAGGATTGAAATACAGGCAAATAAAACAACGATTTGGGGGACGAAGACTAAGACCCCACCAACCCCAGCGATAATTCCGTTAACGACTAACGAGCGAAGTGGTGGGAGGGCTCCCGCTACGATCAGCCAGTGGCTAACCGTCGTTGATACGGGACCAGATATAAAGCTATCCAAGGCATCTGAAAGGGGAGTCCCAATCCAATCAAAGGATAATTCAAAGATTAATAAAAAGATTAAGGCAAAGATTGGCAAACCTAAGATCGGGTTGGTAATGATTTTATCAACTTTATTTGAAAATTCCTTTGGTTTTTGATCACCAAGGTTTTTCTTTGCACTTGCCAGGATGGTTTCAATGAAATCAAGCCGGGTATTGAAGATCTTTTCTTCAAAATGTTGAGCGTCATAGTAAGCCCGCATCTTAAGGAGGGGTTGTAAATTTCTAAAAGCAACTGCCCGGCGAACAACCTTATTTTGGTTCATATATTGGATAGTTAACCAGCGCGCTGTGCTGGCAGGTAATTCGTACTTTTCCACTAAAGCCTCCGTTGCTTGCCGAATTGCCTGTTTAACCATTGGTGGATAGTCAAGGTCTAGTGGTGCTAAAGGAGCTGGCTCATTTTGTAGGGCGTGATCCAGTTCTTTAACCCCATCTTGATTCCGCGCGTTGGTTGCCATCACCGGACAGCCCAGGAGATGACTCAAAGTGGTGAAATCATAAGCTTGCCCTTGACGCTTAAGGTCGTCAATCATATTGAGGTTTAGGATCATTGGTTGCCCAAATTCCCGTACTTCTAAGGTTAATAAAAGATTTCGTTTTAGTTGACTGGCATTAGTAACGTTTAAAATTAAGTCTGGTTGATGGTCAAGTAAATAAAGGGTAACGACTTCTTCATCCTTAGTTAAGGGTGTTAAGGAATAGACCCCGGGTAAGTCAATGACCTTAGCAGTAGCGTGCTTTAATTTACCAATCTTTTGGGCTACGGTTACTCCCGTCCAGTTCCCCGTCGTTGCATAATTATTGGTCAGACTGTTGAAAAGGGTCGTTTTTCCGGTATTTGGATTTCCAATTAGTGCAATTTCCATTTATCATTCTCCAGTTAACGTGGCAAAAACTTGATAGCGTAAGGCAATTCGCTGGTGGTTGTTTTCGATAATTACTGGACCATGAAAAGGATAACGTTGAATTAGGCGGATAGTTTCTCCATCATAAAGGCCTAAGTTGTGTAAGCGAGTAAAAGTTTCTTTATTAACTTTGTCAAAATGATGCAGAGTAAAACTAGTTGCTTTTTTCATTTTGATGCCTCCTAATCCATATTTTAATTGGTGATGAGCAATCATCTTGTGAAAAGATCACGAATGATTTAGATCACTAAGAATAAGGTTTACAAGTTTTTAAAAATATTTGATATTCCAAATTAGAATATCGATGAATATATTATCATTATAGTACACCATTAGAATGCCACTGTAACCGGTTTTTTAGAATTAGGAAAATTCCTAAGTTTAATTTCCAAAAAAGTGATTATAATAGAGATATAACGTTTTCAAAAAAAGAATTGGAATATTAAACATGATGCGGAGGAATTTAAACATGGCAACGCTTGAAATTAAAGATCTACACGTCGCGGTTACGGACGAAGAAACCAAGCAGCAAAAGGAAATTTTGACCGGAGTTAACTTAAAGATGCAAACCGGTGAAATCCATGCCATTATGGGTCCAAACGGGACGGGTAAGTCTACCCTTTCACAAACAATTATGGGACAAGCTGGCTATGAAGTTACCCAAGGAGATATTTTACTTGATGGGGAAAGTATTCTTAATATGCCAGTTGATGAACGGGCGCGGCGGGGCTTGTTCTTAGCCATGCAATACCCAGCTGAAATCCAAGGGGTTACTAATGCTGAATTCCTCCGAGCAGCCATTAATGCCCGTCGCCCAAAGGACGATCAAATTTCTGTGATGGACTTTATCAAGAAACTGGATAAGAATCTTGAATTGTTGGATATGAGCGAATCCATGACAGAACGTTACTTAAACGAAGGCTTTTCCGGTGGGGAAAAGAAGCGAAATGAAATCTTACAACTATTGATGATCGAGCCAACCTTTGCAATCTTGGACGAAATCGATTCGGGATTAGATATCGATGCTTTGAAAGTGGTTGCTAAGGGAGTTAACTCCATGCGGGGTCAAGGCTTTGGCTCTTTAATTATTACCCACTACCAACGACTTTTGAACTACATTGTTCCTGACACGGTTCACGTTATGATGGGGGGCCGGATTGTTAAGACTGGTGGTCCTGACTTAGCCTTGAAGCTTGAAAAAGAAGGTTACGCTGGCTTACGAGACGAATTAGGCCTTGATATTAAGTTGGTTGACGATAAGGACTAGGGGGCAAAAGCATGGATAAAGATCTTGCACGAAACCAATTGCAAGCGGCGAGTGCCGCCCATGGCGAAAGTACTGAGTTTACGGCCCGCCGCCTAGCGGCTTTTGATTCATTTGCGGTGGCAAAAATGCCCCGGATGCAAAAGTTTAACTTTAGCACCTGGCCTCTCTTTGACCGCCAACCAGAACTAAACTGGGTTGAAACGGCGACACCAGATTTAGAACCAGTTGCTGATGATCAAATCCGTTTTGTTCAATTTGGTCAAACAACAATTGAAACTCATCTTCCCCAAGCCTTGGTTGATCAAGGAGTTATCTTGATGGATCTTTTTGAAGCCATGAAGAAGGATCCCAAATTAGTCGAGGCCAATTTAATGCAGCCAATTGTTAAGCCGGAAGAAAATAAGTTAACGGCTTACCACTTAGCATACTTAAATGCAGGGGTTTTCCTCTATGTTCCAAAAGGGGTCAAAATTACGGCCCCGGTTGAAATTAATTTGATCCAAGACAGTACCCAGGCTAACCAACCGCTTAATTCACATTTGTTAATTATTGCCGATGATAATAGTGAAGTTAGCGTCTTGCAACACACAACTACTCGTGGAGAAGAGGCTAATCCTGCCAGCTTAATGGTTGAAATTGATGCCCGCCAAGGAAGTCATGTTTCCTTTTCATCTTTAGATGAATTAGGCGAGCGAACGGTTACCTACTTTAAGCGGCGGGCCAATATTGGCCGGGATGCCAAGGTCGAATGGGCCGTAGGTTTAATGAATGGTGGTAATACGGTTGGTGACATGGACTCCGAATTAATTGGCGTTGGTGGTGAGGGTGATTCCAAGCTAATCGCGGTTACGACTGGTGACCAACATGTTGGGATCAATAACCGGGTTACCCACCATGGTGAACATACTACCGGGAACATCAACCAACGGGGGGTTCTTCTGGGGAAATCACACTTAGTCTTCAACGGAATTGGTGAAATCATTCATGGGGCTCATGATGCCAATGCGGAACAACAAAACCGGGTCTTGATGATGTCCCCAGAATGTCGTGGGGATGCGAACCCAATTTTGCTAATTGATGAAAATGACGTAATTGCCGGCCACGCTGCTAGTGTTGGTCCAGTTAACCCGGTCCAAATGAACTACTTGATGAGTCGCGGAATCCCAAAACCACAAGCAGCCCACTTGGTTATTCGGGGCTTCCTTAGCTCCGTTATTTCAGTAATTCCAGAAAAGGAAGTTCGGGAAAAGCTAATTGAAATTTTGGAAAGGAAGCTTACCGATGGCCAACTTTAAACAATACCGGACGGACTTTCCCATCTTGGATCAAACGGTCAACGGGGAAAAGTTAGTTTACTTAGATAGCGCGGCTACTGCGCAACGACCAACACCTGTGCTTAACCGGGTAATGAAGTTTTACCAAACGGATAATGCAAATGTTCACCGGGGAGTGCATACTTTAGCTGAACGGGCAACCGCTGATTATGAAGCGGCCCGGGTGACGGTGCAAAAGTTTATTAATGCGGCCAAACCAGAAGAAATTATCTTTACTAAGGGCTGTACCGATGCCCTTAACCTTGTGGCAGCTACCTATGGGCAAGCTAACATCCAAGCCGGTGACGAAATCGTAATTTCTATTGCTGAACACCATAGTAATCTGATTCCTTGGCAACAATTAGCTAAGCAAAAGGGAGCGATCCTTAAGTATATTGGCTTAACTGATGATGGCGAGTTGGATTTGGCGGATGCCAAACAACAAATTACCGACCAAACTAAGTTAGTGGCGATTGCCCATGCCACGAACGTTTTAGGCACGGTTAATCCAATTAAGGAATTAGCTCAAATTACCCACCAACATGGAGCAGTGATTGTAGTTGACGGGGCGCAAGCTGTTGCGCACATGCCGGTTGATGTTCAAGCACTTGATGTGGATTTCTATGCTTTTTCTGGCCATAAGATGATGTCGCCAACTGGAATTGGGGTGCTTTATGGGAAAGCCGATCTGCTAGCAACAATGCCCCCATACCAATACGGGGGCGAAATGATTGGTGAAGTTCATCAACAAGCTAGTACCTGGGCTCCAATTCCCTATAAGTTTGAAGCTGGAACCCAAAACATTGCTGGAGCGGTGGGGCTTGCCGCTGCGATTGATTACCTCAATCAAATCGGAATGACGCAAATTGCGGCACATGAACAAGCTTTAGTTCAGAAATTACTTCCCCAATTACTATCAATTGACCAATTAACGGTTTATGGACCACATGATCCCGCAAAGCATACAGGGGTGGTTGCTTTTAATTTGACTGGCCTCCATCCGCATGATTTAGCAACCGCCCTTGATATGGAAGGCATTGCAGTGCGGGCGGGACACCATTGCGCACAACCATTAATGGAATACCTTCAGGTTACTGCCACGGCACGAGCCAGTTTCTATCTTTACAATACTGAGGCGGATGTCAATGCTTTAGTGACCGCGATTAAGAAAGCAAAGGAGTTCTTTAGAATTGGGACTGGAGAAACTAAATAGTTTATATCGGGAAGTCATCTTAGACCACGCCCAAAATCCCCATAATAAGGGAAAGCTAGCGTCCGCCTCCCATCAAATTACTTTAAATAATCCAACTTGTGGGGACGTTATTAATCTCCAAATTAACCTTGATGATACTGATAAGATCAAGGAAGTTGCTTATACCGGAGAAGGATGTACGATCAGTCAAGCTTCCGCATCAATGATGACGGAAGCTGTTAAAGGAAAGACCAAGGAAGAAGCCCTTAAAATGGCTAAAACTTTTTCGGATATGGCAATTGGTAAAAAACATTCAGAAGCGGATCTAAAAGAACTAGGGGATGCCCAAATTTTAACGAGTATTATGGAATTCCCAGCCCGAATTAAGTGTGCAACCCTCGCTTGGTGGGCATTGCAACGGGCACTCTTACAAGAAAGTGATGAGGATTAAGCCAATGACAGATGCAAATGAACTTTTAAAAAATAAAGACGATTACGAATTTGGGTTCCACGATGACATTCAACCAGCCTTCTCAACCGGGCGGGGGTTAACCGAAGATATCGTCCGGGCTATTTCAGCTGAAAAGCACGAACCAAAGTGGATGCTTGACTATCGTTTGAAGGCTTACGAAATTTACAAGAAGTTACCAATGCCAAAGTTCGGCCCTGATTTGTCAGAACTTGACTTGGACAACATGTTGTACTACCAAAAGATGACCGATAAGAAGTATCGGGATTGGGACGATGTACCAGCTGATTTAAAAAAGACCTTCGATCGGTTAGGGGTTCCAGAAGCCGAACGGAAGTACTTAGCCGGTTCTTCCGCCCAATACGAATCCGAAGTGGTTTACCACAATATGAAAAATGAATTTGAAAAGCTAGGGATCATCTTTACCGATACCGATACCGCCTTGCGGGAATACCCAGCGCTTTTCAAGAAGTGGTTTGGAAAATTAGTGCAACCAGCAGATAATAAGTTTGCGGCCCTTAACTGTGCTGTTTGGTCCGGTGGTTCCTTTATCTATGTCCCAAAGGGAGTTAAGACCAAAACGCCAATCCAATCCTACTTCCGTTTGAACTCCGAAAATTCCGGTCAATTTGAACGGACCTTAATCATTGTAGATGAAGGAGCAAGTGTGGATTATGTTGAAGGGTGTACGGCACCAAATTACTCTTCTGACAGTTTACATGCCGCGGTAGTTGAAGTAAATGTTTTAAAGGATGCTTACTGCCGGTACACGACGATCCAAAATTGGTCTGATAATGTTTACAGTTTGGAAACGAAGCGGGCGGCTGCCGATAAAAACGCCACGATGGAATGGGTTGACGGTAACCTTGGTTCGAAGGTTACGATGAAGTATCCATCTGTTTACTTAAACGGTGAAGGTGCCCGGGGAACCATGCTTTCAATTGCCGTCGCCTCCAACGGGATTCACCAAGATTCTGGGGCCCGGATGATTCATAATGCCAAGAATACTTCAAGTTCAATCGTTTCCAAGTCAATTTCCAAGACCGGTGGGGCCACTGATTACCGGGGAACGGTGCGTTTTACGAAGGATTCCGATGGATCAAAAGCGCATGTTGAATGCGATACGATTATTATGGATGACCAATCCTCATCAAATACGATTCCATATAACGAAATCGATAACAATAATGTGGCCATGGAACACGAAGCGAAGGTTTCTAAGATTTCCGAAGAACAACTCTACTACTTAATGAGTCGTGGGATTTCTGAAGAAAAGGCAACGGAAATGATTATCATGGGCTTTGTGGAACCATTTACTAAGCAATTACCAATGGAATACGCGGTTGAATTGAACCGACTGATTAGTTTTGAAATGGAAGGCTCCATTGGCTAGTATTAGGGTTAACGATGATTTAGCCGTCTTTCTGGTTAGCAAACCTGAACGACGGCTTTTGTGGCATTTTAGTAGGAGGCGTAAAAATGACAGCGGAAAATAATACGGGGGCGCCTTTTTCGCCAATTGAAAACCAAGTAATGACGGCTTTGGAAAAAGTGATTGATCCTGAATTGGGACTTGATTTGGTTAACTTAGGGTTAATTTACGATGTTGAAGTTGATCCCAAAGGAAGTTGTACCGTTACAATGACCTTAACAACGATGGGGTGCCCCTTAACTGATTATTTAAATAATGATATTAATCGAGCAATTCTTTCCGTTGATGGGGTTAAAGAATGTAAGATTAATTTAACTTTTGAACCCCCTTGGAATGTCGATATGGTTAGTCGGTATGCTAAGATCGCTCTTGGAATTCATGGTTAGGTGAGGAAAATGGATATTGAATACTTTGTTGCTCGGCGAAAAGCCCGGGGCTATTCACAAGTTGAATTATCACGGGGGATTTGTACCCAGTCGACCCTCAGTAAATTTGAAAATAATAGCCAGATTCCGTCGTTAGCGATCTTACGGCAATTATGTGAGCGCCTAGATCTAACTTTGGATGATCTAGATGAACGGAGTCGAGCAACCTTTTCGCTTCGCCATCAATTAGAAATGGCTGAAGAAGAGTTGATGGTTGAAAATTACCGGGCGGTTCAAAAAATATTAGGACCAATTAAAATCGATCAGGTGCAAAACACCCAATTAAAGATGCAATACTACTATTTAGAAGGGTTAATGGCTACCTTGACTAATCAAGCTGATACAGTCGCACTCTTTTCCTTTACCCAAATTTTGGATGAACTTGATGAACGGCATGAGACGATTTTTTCCCAACTGGCATACTTAGGAGAAGGGGTCTTGTATGCACGGAAAAATTTAATGGAGCGGGCCCAGTTCTTTATTCATAAGGTTAAACAATATTTGACGGTGAAATTAAAGCAAGGAGACCCTCATCCTGGAAACGTCGATAATGCACGATTGCTTACAATGATGTATTATCTTGGGGAGTACTATACTTTGTTAAATCAGCCCCAAGAAAGTAATCACTACTTAAAATTAGGAATTGAGCGGTGTGCCCACGAACACGTTACTTACTTTTTACCTCGTTTAAAGTTACTTCGGGCCCAAAACGCCTTAACCGTTGGGGAGAATCCACAATTAGTGATGGCAGAATTAACTGATGCCCGGGCTTTTGCACGCTTGAATCAAAATAATGCCGTGCTTATTCAAACGACCGCGTTGATTAAACGTTATCGTGATTTGTTGATAAATACCGCTAAGGGAGAAAAAGATGACACTGACTAATCACCATTCCGAAAATGAAGTTAACCAAATGTTTACCCGGCTTGCAGGTCGTTATGATTTAATGAATGACGTTGTTAGTTTGGGGACTCAGCGCCAATGGCGAAAAAAATTTTTTAATCAGCTTCCAGTCTTTAAGGGAGCAGATAGCTTAGATCTCTGTTGTGGAACTGCTGATTTAACCATCAAGTTAGCTCAACTAGCGGGCCCACGGGGACGAACGATTGGGCTAGACTTCAACGCAGCTATGTTAGCTGGCGGGGAAGAAAAAATTCGTCAGGCTGACCTCACAAAAGACATAGAATTGGTGCAAGGGGATGCGATGAATCTGCCATTTGAAGCTAATCAATTTGATTTTGTGACGATCGGCTTTGGTCTCCGGAATGTTCCAGATGCCAACCAAGTTTTAAAAGAAGCCCAACGGGTACTCAAGCCAGGTGGCTACTTTGCTTGCATTGAAATGTCGCAACCAACCAATCCAGTTGTTCGTTTAGGTTGGAAAGCCTATTTCAACGCCTTTCCAGTTTTGGCAAAGGCCTTCGGGGGAAGTTATAAAGACTATACCTACTTAAAGGAAACTTCCATGCAGTTTGTTTCGGCAAGTAAATTAAAGCAAATGATGGAAGAAGCTGGAATGGTCGCTGTTAGGGTTATCCCGCTTAACCTCGGTGCGGCGGCGATTCATGTAGGTCAAAAGGCCGCACCCAGAATGGGGCGGTATTAAGCAAGGCAGTCAGCTTAGCGCGAGGGAACTTTCCTTACGAAGCTGGATTACCCATAATGTTACCTAGCGAAATTGAAGCCTTAGGAAAATTTAAGGAGGAGATACGATGAAAGTTTTTGTTGCAGGAGCAACGGGTCGAGTTGGTCAAGCCGTTGTTGAACAATTATTGGCAAGAAAGGTTACCGTTTATGCGGGCGGTCGGGATTTGAGGAAGCTTCCGGTCCAAGCAAAACCAGTATCCTTGGATTTACACGCTCCAGTAACTGACTTACAGCAGTTAATTTCTGGTTGTGACGCCATTATCTTTACTGCTGGATCACGAGGTAAAGATCTCTTACAAACGGACCTTAATGGAGCAGTTAAGTTAATGATGGCGGCTGAAAAAGCCGGTATTAAGCGCTTTATCCAACTTAGTTCGGCCTATTCGCTTGATCAAGAAATGTGGACGAAGGTCCCGAGTCTTGCCCAAATCACGGATTATAATTTAGCTAAATACTATTCTGATCGGTGGCTAATGGACGAAACCCTGTTAGATTACACGATTATTCAAGCAGGAAGTTTGACCACGAAACCGGGGACAGGGATGATCGCATTAAATCCAGAAACGGCTGGTGAAAATCCAATTTCAGATGTTGCCAAGGTCCTCGTTGAATGTCTCGACCACGATAATACCATTCACCAAGTAATAATGATGAAGGCTGGCTCAACCCCAGTTGACGAGGCGTTGGGGCAAATTTAAAAGGTTGGGATAAGCAGAACGAAGGTTGATTCATTAGAATCGGCCTTTCGTTCGCGCTTATCCGCTAAGGTCGTGCTTTGGAGCGAACCAGCCAACTGGTTTGGCGTTTGTAAGCCCATGCAAGGCTGAATCGGTTGGTGCGACCGTTGGGGAAGCAACTGCCATTCAGCTACTGCTTTGACCTTAGTTACTGAGTAACATTCAGAGATGAAAAAGCGGCCGGAAAGAAACTCATGTTTCTTCCCGGCCGCTTTTTATTAACTAAAGATTCATTGTTGTACCATCTCAGGGAAATTTTATCCTATCACACACCAAACCGGCGGCTTGCATGAAGCTGTAACAGGTCGTGGGACCGACGAATTTGAACCCGGCCTTTTTAAGTTGTTTAGCTAATTGTTTGGCTTCGAAAATCACGGTTGGGACCTCAGCCATGGTCTGGGGATGGTGATTAATAACTTGGAAATTAACGCTTTGCCAAACAAAATGATCGAAACTTTGCCCGGCTTGTTGAAATTTTTGGATCATTTGAGCGTTATTAATGATCGCAGCTAATTTTTGGCGGTGACGAATTAACCCTGGATTGCCCATTAAACGATCAAGGTCGGTTGAAGTCATCGCGGCAACTTTTTTAATTTCGAAATTATAAAAAGCTTGCCGAAAATTAGCTCGCTTTTTAAAAACGATATTCCAACTGAGCCCCGCTTGCATACTTTCAAGGCTTAAAATTTCAAATAATTTTTGATCATTGTGTTCCGGGAAGCCCCATTCGGTTTCGTAATAAATGGTCATTTCAGGAGAGCTTTCCCACCAGTTTACTTCACTCATAAGTTCCTCCTTTGATTTTATTGCATTCGCAAAGCATTTTTTCTTGTTTTGCCCTATAATAAAGTAAGTAATAATTGAGAAAGGGCGCGGTTAGTTAATGAAATCAGTCCCATTTGAAGTCCCTAAAAATCAAGAGTTAGACCGGGTTGTAACTTTCTTTAAAGCCTTTGGGGATCGAACCCGGTATTTGATTGTCACTATTTTAGCGCATGGCCCATTAACGGTAAATGAATTAGCCGACCGGTTAGGAACCTCTCAACCGGCAATGTCTCATCAATTAATGATTCTTCGACAAGCGGGGATTGTTGTTGGTAAACGCGATGGGCGCTACATTCACTACCAATTAACTGACGATCACGTTTTAACAATTTTACGCCAAGTCCAAGCCCATACCACCCAAGGCTAATTTTAGGCACCTTTTTGTTGATAAAACTAATGAATAGTGTTAAATTATAGATAACATATTCACATATGTTTATATATGAATGAAAGCGGTAAAAAAGATCGGGGGGGAGATTAAGGTGTTGGTAAAATTATCGAACCTAAATACAAATCAAAAACGCCAAGCAATCTTGGCAGGATTGGGAATTTTATTGCTAGTGGTTGGTGTCGTGGTACCATTCCCGCAGTTTGTCAAAGCGGGGGTTTTAGTATTTGCTTACTTAGTTGTCGGTTATGACGTTTTAGTGGCCGCTGGCAAAAATATCCGGGCCGGGCACTGGTTTGACGAGAATTTCTTGATGGCGATTGCAACGATTGGAGCGCTTGCGATCGGTGAGTTTGCCGAAGCGGTAGCCGTCATGTTATTCTACAAAATTGGTGATTTTTTTCAGGATTTGGCGGTTGAAAATTCTAAACGGTCAATTAGTAGCTTGCTCCAACTTCGGCCAGACTATGCTAATTTAGTATTAGCCCATGGAAAAATCAACCAAGTTTCACCATCAGCAGTTGAAATTGGGGATGTTATTCAAGTCAAACCAGGAGAAAAGGTTCCCTTGGATGGTAAGATTATTGAAGGTAGTTCCTATCTTGACACCGCGGCTTTAACCGGGGAAAGCAACCCCGTTTTTGTTAGTCCGGGACAAACAATTTTAAGTGGGACGGTAAATCAAAGCGGAGTTCTTCAACTTAAAGTTACTAAGCGCTATGGTGATTCAACCGTGGCTAAGATTCTTAAATTAGTTGAATCGGCAAGTGAAAAGAAAACTAAGGTTGAAAACTTTATTACTCGATTTAGTCGGTTTTACACCCCAGCAGTGGTTGGCTTAGCTGCTTTAGTCGCAATCTTACCCCCGCTCTTAACAGGTGGTGCTTGGTTAACTTGGCTTTATCGAGCCCTAAGTGTGCTCGTGATTTCATGTCCTTGTGCGCTTGTAATCTCTGTCCCATTAAGTTACTTTAGTGGCATTGGGGCGGCTTCTAAGCAAGGAGTTTTGGTAAAAGGAAGTAATTATCTGGATGTTTTAAACCAGGTTAAAATAATGGTCTTTGACAAAACTGGAACCCTAACGGTAGGTCACTTCACGGTTAGTCAACTTCACCCGGTAGGAATTAGTTCCGCTGAACTTTTGAAATTAGCGGCGGTTGCGGAACGGAAGTCTCCCCACCCAATTGCCAAGGCCTTGGTTCAGGCAAGTAATACTAGGGAAGAAGCAAAGAAAATTACTGAAGTTGTTGGTCAAGGGGTAAAAGCCCAATACCAAGGAAAAGTCTTATTAGTTGGGAACGCTAAGTTAATGCATTCTCAAGCAGTTAAAGCTTTTGTTCCGCTAACGGGCGTTACGGGAACCGTGGTTTATGTAGCCTGGGATGGTCAATTTAAAGGGGCGATTCTGGTAGCGGATACCGTAAAGAGCAGTGCCAAAGAAGCATTAGGTGGACTTAAACAAAGCGGGATTACCCAAACCATCATGCTAACGGGAGATAATGAAGCAACTGCTAAGGCTGTTGCAACTGAGCTAGGCGTTGATCAAGTGTATGCTAACTTACTCCCCGAAGATAAGTTAAAGCTGGTTCGTCGTTTTCAAAAAACTAATCAAGGAAAAGTTGCCTTTGTCGGGGATGGGCTAAATGACACACCAGTTTTGGCAGGTAGCGATCTTGGGATTGCTATGGGAGCTTTAGGATCAGATGCGGCAATTGAAGCGGCTGATATTGTCCTAATGAATGACGAACCAAGTTCAATTTTAGTGGTTCGGAAATTAGCACAAAAAACCCGCCAGATCGCGCAAGAAAATATTGCTTTTGCGATTGCCATCAAAGTTGGCTGTTTAGCTTTAGCGGCCTTTGGGATAGTAAACCTTTGGGAAGCGGTTTTTGCCGATGTGGGGGTGACGCTAATCGCTGTTTTGAATGCGCTACGCTTAGTTCGTACTAAAGCGATTCCTCAAAAGCAACAACCTACTCCCCCCCATCCCCAAGCGGCGGTTGAAAAAGTTTAGCAAGAGAGGTTGGGAAAAAAGCTCCTTGACGGCCTGGTTGGGATAAGAAGGACGAAGGTTGATTCATTAGAATCGACCTTTCGTTCGCACTTATCCGCTAAGGCCGTGCTTTTTGACCTTAGTTACTGAGTAACATTCGGAGATGAAAAAGAGAGGCTGGGAAAAAACTCCTAGTCCAAAGTAAAAACCGGATGATGAATTTCTTAAACGGCACTATTGCCTGTCAAGTATACAGTTCAAACAGAAAAATTATTTATGCGGCTTGAGCACGGAATTTTTCCGCGGTCAA
>NZ_JACJJQ010000033.1 GCF_016900115.1 Limosilactobacillus alvi | reverse complement strand
TAAATTCTTATTTAGATCAGGTTTGTTTAGTGTACGCTAATTTTCGATAACTTTTCGCTTGACTAATCGTAGGAAGAGGGGCCGGGAAGAAACATTGGTTTCTTCCCGGCCTCTTTGGATTCCCGAATATTATTCAACGACTACGGCCTGAGACCACCCGCTAGCGTCTTTTTTAAACTTTTTTCACTTCAACGGGTTGTTGTTGACGCTTCATCTCTTCCAGTAGCTTCGTTGCTAACATCCGTTGGTAAGCTGTTTGGGCAGCTAGTCGTAATAACTCATCATTACCAGGGTTAACGTGCCCTTGAGGAGCCGTCTCACCTAATAGGAGAGCATTAAAATGTTCCACAAAGCGGTTATACGTTGCTTGTGGGTAATCGTTAATCGTTAACTGGTCTAGCGCTTCTTTAATTGCCGTTAACGGATAAATATTCTTTAGCAAGGCAATTACCATTACCGCAGCAACTTGATAACGTGAGTATTTCTTCTTTACTGGTGCCATAATGACACCTTTTTTAACATAGTTGTTAATCATTGATTTAGTAATGGGACTTACGCCCAAGCTAGCGCAACGATCATTAATCACTGCAATTAACTGGTCAATATAGAGATTTAATTCCGGCAGTTCTTCCCAACGACGCAATTGGCTTGAAGCTAATCGTTTCCGCCAAGCTTCATACTTTTCAAGGTTCACGCTAACTTCCCCCTTCAATGTTATTTTCTTAATTATACCTTAGCTGGTTCCAACAATCTATTAACTAGTTTTTAAAACTAGTTAAATTTCTAATCAGCTACTCCAATTGATTGGTTTAAGTATTTATCCGTCGTCAAAGCTTCAGCAAAAACTTTCACTAAGGTATCTTGGGGCGTAACTTGACCCAGTAACGATTGACCTTCTTGATAAATTTTTCCCGTAATTCTTTGCTTAGTTAGCGGTAAAACGCGAATAACGGTATATGGAAATTCTAATTCATCCACCATCTTAACCGCATAAAGGCCATCGAGCATTAATTGCTGACCTTTTTTTCCATACCAAGTTGCTAGTTGGTCAACCGTAGCATCATCAGCGGTTCCTGCCGGGGCCAACATCACAATTTTTTGAATTTTAGCGGATGCTTGGTCAACCCACTCCACTAATTTTTCAACCCCCAAATCTGGAGTATCAAAATTAGGAATCCATCCCAAAACTAAGTCAGGTGAAAAATTAATTTTCCAATTATTGATTGGTTTACATTCGACTAATGAGCCAATTTGTTCTCCTAGACCAGTAACCGATTCATCAATTAATTTAATTTCAATCATGATAACTTTCCTCGTAAAAATAAAGCTTATTTCATTTTAATTTTTCAATAAAACGCGTACAATAGATTATCAAAGACTAACTGAATGAGGTAATTAACATGAACGATCTTAGCATTCTTTTCATTTCAATTGAAGGAAACACTCGCTCTTTTTTAAAGCGCTTGGTTTCATACGCTGAACAACAACACATTATCAATAAGGCTGATCCGGCAGTTACTCTAAAAGAAATTACCGATCAAACTTTACCAGCTAAGGAAACCCAACCTTTCTTTATCTTCGTTCCGACTTACCTCGATGGCGGTAATGGTTTTGATTCTGGCTTTACCGAAATGATGACTAATTCCTTGGGAGAATATGTCGAACAAAACGATAACACTAAGCTTTGTATGGGAATCGTTGGCTCTGGTAACAAAAACTTCAACGAACAATATTGTCTAACGGCTCGTGAATATTCTGCCAAGTTTAATGTACCTTTCCTCGCTGACTATGAACTCCGGGGAACCGATCGAGATGTCGAACGAATTTATGGTGTTCTTAAACAACGGGCAAGTGAATTTGAAAGTGAAAAGTAAGTAAAAGAGAGGGGCTAAGAAGAAGAAACGCGCGTTTCTTCTTCTTAGCCCCTCTTTCATCTCCGAACGTTACTCAGTAACTACAAACCACGTGATTCCATAACGATCCACAATTTGTCCCAACTGACCATAATACTGATGTGGCCCAAATGGCATTGTTACCCGCAATTCTTCTGAGCTAGCCAAATGGTTGAAAAATTCCCGTGCAGCTCCTTCATCGCCATCAAAATTCAATAAAATTGCCACTAAAGATGAAGGCTGTGGATTGTTCATTGTCGCATCCGCACAGATAATTTTTTGTCCAGCAACCGTAAATTCTCCTAGTGCGGTTGTCTCTTCAAGATCGGTCACTTCTAACCCCAAGCTGGTTACTTGTGCTTCACTAAGAGGGTTGTGAGTAATAATTTTGGCCCCGAAAACTTCCGCATAGTAGGCCATTGCTTCCTTTGCATTTTCAAAAGTTAAAAACGGATATAATTTTGCCGTCATCATTTTCCTCCGATTTAAGATCTCAACCATTGTATTATTTTGTAACGATTTCGTCAATTTCTCCAAAATCCGAGGATCAAAATCAATCCTTTTGCTTCTGAATTTATGGTTTTAGTAAAACGTTATATGTGCTAAAATATAGTGACTTTAGTACGAAAGGAATGACAACTTTGAACCAAACCAAACGTCAAGGCTTTTTCTTAGTCCTTGGTATCTTTCTCCTCGGAGCTTGTATGCGGTCACCATTTACTTCATTACCATCTGTTGTAAACGAAATTGCTAATAGTTTTCACATTCCAGTAACCGAGTTGGGAATCTTAACCACCATCCCCTTAATCTGTTTCGGCCTTCTTTCCTCACTTGTTCCAGGATTAAGCCAGCGTTTTGGCAACGAAATTACCATCGCTTTTGCCTTAGCAATTTTGATCTTAGGTTCAATTTTACGGATCTTTTCGCTTTCGGCCTTAATGATTGGAACCGTCTTAATTGGGATTGCAACTACTTTTATTAATGTTTTATTACCTGCAATCATTACGGAAAAAATGCCTGATCGGATTGGACCGATGACTAGCCTTTACAATGTTTCCCTCACTATGTTTAGTGCCTTAGGAGCTTATTTGATTACCCCAATCACTCACGCCACCAGTTGGCAATTTGGGATCATCATCTTGACATTGCTAGTCACAATCACCTTAATTTTATGGTTCCCCACCGCAAAGAAAAGTCAGCCAGTCTCTCAAACCATGGCGCTCGAAAAGGGTCATAATATGTACACCAACCTCCGCGCTTGGTACTTACTCCTCTACTTTGGCCTTTCTTCATTCGTTTTTTATACCACTGTTGCCTGGCTTCCAAGTATCGCTATGGATCATGGTCTTTCAAGTAATAGCGCTAGTTTAGTAGCAGGGCTCTTCCAACTTTTCTCAATGCCAACTGCTTTCATCGTTCCAATGTTAGCAACCAAAGTTAAAAAACGCGGGAAAATTGTCTTTGTTGCTGGGCTACTCACAATCTTCGGTTACCTTGGTCTTCTTCTACCAACTAGTAGTTTGTCCTACTATGTCCTGATCGCCCTACTACTAGGTTTAGGAACAGCTTCGACCTTTGGCTTGATCATGACACTCTTTGGGCTTAAAACTAATAATCCGGCTGATACCCGGTCCCTTTCCGGGATGGTTCAATCACTTGGTTACTTACTCGCTGCCATCGGTCCTTGGTTAACTGGAAATTTGAAGGCAACCGCTGGCAACTGGCAAGTAGCAATTATCGTTACGATTTTAATCTCAATCATCTTCACAGTTTTCGGCTTATTTAGCGAGCAACATGATCAAATTATTGAAAAATAATTTTAACCTAGACCAATTTTGATTGACGTTTAACAATTGCCGCCAATTATTGTTTCACTCTATCCTTTCCATTCTTCAAAGTTTTTGTTTTTAGGGTTTCTGACCCCTGTTTTTCGTGCAGAGCTAGGCAAGAGAGTATATAATTGTTACCGTTAGAGCGAATTTATTTAAATTCTAGAGGAGTGAACACATTGGCTACGGAAAACATTGCTTTGATTACTTTATTTGGGGCTGCCGGTGACCTTGCCCACCGTAAGCTCTACCCATCCCTTTTTAAGCTTTACCAAAAGGGATACCTTGCGGAACACTTTGCTTTACTTGGTACTTCTCGTCGGGAAAAGACGGACGAAGAATTCCAAGCTTTAGTTGCTGATTCAGTCAAGGATATTCCTGAAACTAAGAACGGCGAAGCTGCTGCCTTCACGAAGCACTTCTTCTACCAAGCCCATGACGTTACTAAGCCTGAGCACTACGCAGTACTTAAGGAACGTTTGGCTAAGTTAGATAAACAATTTGGCACGCAAGGCAACCGCCTCTTCTACATGTCAGTTGCTCCGCAATTCTTCGGAACGATTGCCATGAACATCAAGAAGCAAAACCTTTTGACTGATGAAGGCTACAACCGTTTGATCATGGAAAAGCCATTTGGACGTGATTTTGCTTCTGCTAAGGCTTTGAACGACGAATTGTCACAAACCTTTAACGAAAACCAAATCTTCCGGATTGACCACTACCTTGGGAAGGAAATGGTTCAAAACATTCAAGCCCTCCGGTTTGGAAATACAATCATTGAATCCCTTTGGAACAACCGTTACATCGACAACATCCAAGTTACCTTAAGTGAAAAGCTTGGGGTTGAAGAACGGGCCGGTTATTACGATAATTCTGGGGCCCTGCGGGACATGGTTCAAAACCATATTATGCAAGTGGTTGCTCAATTGGCAATGGAACAACCTGTCTCCTTCACTGACAGCGATGTTCGGGTTGAAAAGATCAAAGCCCTTCGTTCCTTACGGGTTTACACCCCATCCGAAGCGGCTTCTAACTTTGTTCGTGGTCAATACGCCGCTGGTGACAACACCCCAGCTTACCGTGACGCTGATGGCGTTCCATCAGATTCATCAACCGAAACTTTTGTAGCAGCTAAGCTTTTATTTGATAACTACCGTTGGTCTGGTGTACCATTCTACGTTCGGACTGGGAAGAAGTTAGCTGACAAGTTTACTCGGATTGATGTTGTCTTCCGGAAGCCATTAATTGACATCTTTGCTAACCCACGGATGGTATCAGAACAATCACTTAAGAGTAATGTTTTGACGATCTATGTTGAACCAGAATCTGGTTTTGCATTGCGGGTTAACGCTAAGAGCGCCGGTCAAGGTTTCAAGACGGAACCAGTTGACCTTAAGTTCTTACAATCAGCTGATGAAAAGAAGGAAGCCCCTGAACCATACGAACGCCTTTTCCACGATGCTTTGGAAGGCAACCACACTAACTTTGCTTCATGGGCTGAAATTGCTTATGCTTGGAAGTTCGTTGATGTTGTTCGGAAGCTTTGGGACATTGAAGAACCTCAATTCCCTAACTACGCCCCAGGTTCGATGGGACCAGCTGCTTCTGACGAACTTCTCGCTCGTGATGGTCGGGCTTGGATTTACAAGTTGAACAAGTAGAAAGTGGTCGGCAGAAAAACTATCTAGTGACCTCAGTTTCTGAATAACATTCAAAGAGACGAGAAAGGCAGGCGAGAAACACACGTTTTTCCCCTGCCTTTTATTTTTTTGGTTCTTTGCGAGAAAAATTTTAAGGGCCTTTTTTAAAACTAAACCCTTTGGCAGTCTTGATGTTAGCGCTTACCACAAAAATAAGTTTGCTCAACGATTATCAAAAATATTTCCGTTTTATTTTTGATCTGCTATAATAGGTGCCGTAATATGTTTATTTAGATTAAGGAGTGTGACAACACAATGTCAGATCAAAAGGCACAAATTGGTGTTATCGGTCTTGCCGTCATGGGTAAGAACCTTGCCCTCAACATCGAAAGTCGTGGTTTCACGGTTGGAGTATACAATCGTCACCGCAACCGGACTGATGAAATGATGCGCGACCACAGCGAAAAGAAGCTGGTTCCAAGTTACACGATCGAAGACTTCGTTAACTCTTTGGAAAAGCCTCGGCGGATTCTCATGATGGTTAAGGCTGGTAAGGGTACTGACGCCGTTATCGATGAATTAATTCCATTGCTTGACAAGGGTGACGTTTTGATCGATGGTGGGAACACGAACTTCCACGACACCATGGCTCGGAACGCTAAGTTGGACAAGTCCGGTATTAACTTCATCGGTATGGGGGTTTCCGGTGGTGAACTTGGTGCCCTCCAAGGTCCTTCCTTGATGCCAGGTGGCCAAAAGGAAGCTTACGACTTGGTTGCTCCTATCCTTACTCAAATCGCTGCTAAGGCTGAAGACGGTAAGCCATGTGTTACCTACATTGGCCCTAACGGTGCCGGCCACTACGTAAAGATGGTCCACAACGGGATTGAATACGGAGACGAAGAATTAATCGACGAAGCCTACAATGTTATGCGCAACGTCCTTGGCCTTTCTGTTGACGAAATGGCTGACATCTTCGCTGACTGGAACAAGGGTGAATTGGATTCCTACCTTGTTGAAATCACGGCTGACATCCTTACTCGGAAGGATGACTTGGGCGACAAGAACACGCCAATCGTTGACATGATTCTTGACCGTGGGGCTAACAAGGGTACTGGTAAGTGGTCTTCTGAAACTGCCCTCGATGGTGGTGCCCCACAATCAGTTATCACGGAAGCTGTTTACGCTCGTTACATCTCCATGTTGAAGGACGAACGGGTTGCCGCAAGCAAGGTTCTCCCTGAAGATGTTGAAAAGGTTAACCTTTCTGACGACGAAAAGAAGGAATACATCGAAAAGATTCGTGAAGCCCTCTACTTCGGTAAGGTTATGTCTTACGCTCAAGGATTCGAACAAATGCGGATCGACTCCGAACGTTACGATTGGAACCTTCAATACGGCCAATTAGCTCAAATCTGGCGTGAAGGTTGCATCATCCGGGCTCAATTCTTACAAAAGATTACGGACGCCTTTGAAAAGGATCCTGAATTGAAGAACTTACTCTTGGATGACTACTTCAAGGACATTACTGCTAAGTACCAAAAGGCGATTCGGGAAGTTGTTGCCCTTTCTGTTAAGGCTGGTATTCCAGTTCCTGCCTTTGCTGCGGCAATTAGCTACTACGACTCCTACCGGGCAGAAGTTCTTCCTGCAAACTTGCTTCAAGCACAACGGGACTACTTCGGTGCTCACACTTACGAACGGACTGACCGGGAAGGTAACTTCCACTACACTTGGTACGAAGAACAATAATCAACGTGAGTTAAAAATCAAAGAGGGTGGGAAGAAACTCAAGTTTCTTCCCACCCTCTTTGTCATCTCCGAATGTTACTCAGTAACTAAGGTCAAAAAGCACGGCCTTAGCGGATAAGTGCGAACGAAAGGTCGATTCTAATGAATCAACCTTCGTCCTTCTTATCCCAACCAGGCCGTCAAGGAGCTTTTTTCCCAACCTCTTTTTTACATACTAATCATAAATTCCTTCACTCAAATACCGATCACTGCCATCTGGAAAAATAGTCACAATGGTCGAATTAGCTGGCAATTTTTCAGCAACCTTCATACTAGCTACTAGTGCTGCTCCGCTTGAACTACCGACTAAAAGCCCTTGTTCACGAGCTAGTTGCTTAACCGCACTAAAGGCAGCTTGATCACTAATGGTTTGTACCTCATCAATTTTAACATCCGCAAAAAATGGCGGGATAGCTTCCACACCAATTCCTTCCGTCCGGTGCGGATGTTCAGAACCACCATTTAAAATCGAACCCTCCGGTTCTACTGCCACCGTGTATAACGGTGTTACCACTGCTTGTAAAGTTTTTGCTGTCCCGGCAAAAGTTCCTCCAGTTCCTGCACCAGCCACAAATGCTGTTAATGGTTCTGCCCCTAAGTCAGCTAAAATTTCCGGTCCCAGGGTTCGTTGATAAGCAATCGGATTTAAGGGATTCACAAATTGGTTTGGAACATATGCCCCGGGAATTTTGTTTGCTAATTCCAAGGCCTTAGCTGTTGCCCCCTGCATTCCTGCCTTCGTCGGCGTATTGATTACTTCTGCTCCAAGTGCCCGCATTAAAGCTTGCTTTTCGGCACTAAACTTAGCAGGAACCACTAACTTAACTGGTAAATTGTACTGTAGTGCTGCTAAAGCAATCCCAATCCCCGTGTTTCCTGCTGTTGGCTCAATAATCGTTGTCTTTCCGGGAATAATCGCTCCGTTCATTATTCCATGTTTGATCAGCACTTGCCCCAAACGATCCTTAATACTCCCACCTGGATTAAGGTATTCTAACTTAGCTAAAATTCGACTCCCATTTGGAACTGGTAAACTCAATTCTAACAATGGAGTATGTCCAATTAATTCATTAACACTATGAAAAATCATTTTAATAGTCCTTTCTCCAAAAAAAGACGCCCTCCTCTACCTAAAAGGATGGCGTCATTAACATTAATCCCAAATTAATTAACTAACGGAGCGACTTCCGCTATGCAAAAACTGGGACCGCCGTTAATGACGCCCCCTGACAACAAATGATGTTCATTTGCATCGTAAATGTTTGCATTTTTGCTCTCCTTCGTTACTTATTAATAGTAAGTTTACTGGAAGTGTTATCTGCTGTCAATTGGAAATTTCATCTTTACTGTTATTCGTTATAATAAACTTAGCTAATTAAATAGAAAGGACCCCCAACATGAAATTTATAATTGCTCCTGATTCATTCAAAGGTGGCTTAACCGCAAAAGAAGCCGCTCAAGCTATTAAAACTGGCCTGCAACGAGTTTTTCCTGAAGCTGAGTACATCCTCATTCCAATGGCTGACGGTGGCGAAGGAACTGTCCAATCATTAGTCGATGCAACTGCTGGTCAGTTAATTACGACTAAGGTGCACAACCCCCTTAACCAACTGGTCGATGCTCAATACGGAATCCTTGGTAATCAGCAAACTGCCGTTATCGAAATGGCCCAAGCTAGCGGTTTACAATTTGTTAATCAACAAACCGCTAATCCCTTAGTAACGACGACCTTTGGAACCGGGGAACTGATTTTAGACGCCCTTAATCACCAAGTGCAAAAAATCATTATTGGCCTTGGCGGAAGCGCAACCATCGATGGGGGTGCTGGCATGGCTCAAGCCTTGGGAGCACAACTTCTTGATCAGGATGGACACGAAATTGGCTTTGGTGGTGGCGCACTCGATCAACTAGCAACCATTAACCTTGACCAACTTGACTCTCGGCTTAAAACCACCACCATCCAAATTGCTTCTGACGTTACCAACCCCTTAACTGGTGAGAATGGCGCCGCGCCTGTCTTTGGTCCACAAAAAGGGGCCACTTCAGTAATGGTTACGACCCTCGATGCTAACCTACACCACTACGCTGCCGTAATTAAGCAATTCACTGGTGTTGACATCGAACAAGTGCCCGGGGCCGGTGCGGCTGGGGGTCTAGGAGCCAGTTTACTTGCCTTTACTCAAGCCGAGATGGCTCGTGGAATTGAACTTGTAGTTAAAGCAACCCATCTAACAGAGCAAGCTCGCGGAGCTGATTTCGTAATTACTGGTGAAGGTGGTATTGACTTTCAAACCAAATTTGGTAAAACGCCTTTTGGGGTTGCCAGAGCTACTAAAGCAGTTGCCCCAAATGCTCCCGTAATCGTCTTGACCGGTAACGTCGGTAAAGGGGTTGCCAGCTTATATTCGGCTGATGCAATCGATGCAATTTTTGCCACTCCTGCTGGAGCTAAGAGTCTTGATCAAGCCTTAAAAGATGCCCCTAATGATATTGCCCAAACAGCAGAAAACGTGGCCCGCTTAATTAAAGTGGCGCGTTAATAAAAAAATCGAGGTAGCGAAGAAAATCTATTTCCGCTACCTCGATTTTTAATAATTTATTTTGAACTATTCTTCTGGCTTAGCTTGTAAATCCGTCCGAACAACTAGGACATCAATTGCTGCGTTCCGCTTAACGAATGAGGTAACAGAACCAACCATGGCCCGTTGGAGCCGAGACATCCCACTTGCCCCCATCATAATCAAATCATTATTGTGGTCCCGTGGAAAATCAAAAGAAATCACCGTCTTAGGGTTACCCAGCCGAATGTGAATATCAAGGTTATCAAAGCCTTCTTGCTTAGCCTTTTCAAGTAAACTGAGCAGGTATTCACGGGCCTTATCTACCAATTGGTAGGCAATGCTTCCGTCAGACATCCCAGCAAAATTATATGACATTGCCCGGGTATCAATGACGTTCAAAAGGTCAACGTGCGCCCCATTCCGACTAGCAACTGCTAGGGCCTTCCGCAAAGCCATTTCTGCTTGTGCTGATCCATCAACCGGCACGAGAATATTTTCGTATTCTTGATCCATACTTTTTCACTCCATTCACTCAACTCTTATTGTTATTGTACCATATTGCTCACTCTTTAACTGAACGAAAAACAATGAAAATGTTTCCGTTCTTCGGTTGTCGTTGACTTTAACCTACAAATTGTTCTACAATCGTCGTAGTTTAACTCATCGGCTAATGATTCGAAAAAGGAGTATCTCTACATGGACCAAATCGACCGCAAGATTATTAATATGCTCGAAGAAAATGCCCGGGCCTCACTTAAAGAATTATCAGCAGCTTGCTTCATCTCTTCTCCCGCAATTGCCGCTAGAATTGCCAAGTTGGAAAAGAGCGGTATTATTACTGGCTATCATGCTAGCGTTAACTTTGAAAAACTTAATTACCACGTAAAAGCGTTTATTCAAATCCAACTTGAACCGCGGCAAAAAAGTGAATTTTATCCCTTTGTAAAAAAGGTCCCGAACATTATTGAATGTAACTGCGTAACTGGTGATTACTCTGAGCTCCTTGAAGTAGCTTTTAAATCCACTGCTGACCTTGATGAATTTATTAACGATTTACAACGACGGTTTGGTAAAACCAGTACACAAATTGTCTTCTCAACAAGTGTTGACCACCGAGGAATTACTTTTAATAATCCCGAAATTGATGAACCAGAAGAGAGCTAATACTAATTAAGCGACTAGAGGAGCTGCTTTTCACCCTCTAGTCGCTTTTTATATTTAATTCGCTCACAAAGAATTTCTTTGCATTTCTCGAAGTTTACTCCGCATGATAACCCCACCCAAAACCATTACGATGATCTCATTAATCGGCATCGCCGCAAAAACTCCGTTTACCCCGAGGGTAAGCGCAAGAATAACAATTAATGGAATTAAAATCACATATCCTCGTAACAAAGAAAGGTGGAAAGACGTACTTCCTTGGTTAATAGCAGTTAAAAAAATGATGATTAAGATATTAACCGCTGTAAAAACCGTACTGGTAAAGTAAATTGGCATGCCGACCAATGCATACGATAACAATTGGGGTTGATGTTCCGTATTAAATAGATTGATAACCGGCCGCTTAAAGATAATCAAGCTAATCATTAAGATTAAAGCTAAGCCAATCGTTAACCTCAGACCGTGCTTAAAGGCGATAACGGCATTTTTCATTGCATGCTTACCAAATTCTCGACTGGCGATTGGTTGCACCCCTAAAGCCACTCCGTTCGCTGCTGCTAAGGTAACGATTGCAATATTAGCAACGACTCCATAAGCAGCTACAGCATAGTTACCTGCTAGATACAGTAACATCCAATTGAATACATAGACACTAACCCCGCTACTCATTTCGTTCAAGAAGGGGGCAATCCCTAGCCGGGCTGCCGTCTTCAATGTCTGCCACTTAGGGAGACACCAATGCCATTCAAGTTGGCGCTTTTTAAATCGCAGGTGTTGGCTTAAAACTAATAAGCTACAGAGTGGTGAAAAGATTACCGCCAAGGCCGCTCCTTCCATATGTAACCCTAGTTTAAAAATAAAGAACCAATCAATAATAATCACAAAAACCGTTTCCGTTAAGGTTGCTATCATCGTCAAGCTTGGATTACCATCATTTCGAACAAAATTAATCGTGATGTAATTACACATATATAAGGGGGCACTAAAACACATGAAGCCCACATAGGTTCGTCCCAGAGCTAGGGTTTGACGATTTGCTCCTAGTAAATGTAACACTGGATCTAAAAAGATAGTAATTAAACCAATCTCAATTACCCCTAGAATCAAAGCAAAAATTATTAATTGACTGTAAAGCGTCCGCACTCTTTGGGGGTTCTTAACCTTATTTAAGGAGAAATAGGTTGCTCCACCAACTCCCAGTAATAAACCGGTAGCGTTAAAAATATTAAAAAGCGGTAAGGCGAGATTCAAAACCGTTAAGCCCAGCGAGCCAGCAGCAAGCGCAATAAAAAGGGTATCAATAATTACATAGGTTGATAGACCGACGTTCGCCAAAATATTTCGTAAAACATAATGGTTGATTTCCTTCCTAATCGCCATTTTCATTCTTTACTTCTCCGTCTAGTTGCATTTTAACGTGCGGAATACCATCCAATAAAAACACTTCTGAAATCGTTTGAAAACCAAATGAAGCATAGAAATCGCGAAGATAGTTTTGCGCTTCAATTATAATTGATTTCCCGGGAAATAATTGCTTTGTTTTTTCAATTGTAGTTTGGACAAGGACCCGACCATAGCCATTTCCTCGTTTAGCTTTAGGAACGAGGACCCGACCAAAAGTGGCGTATGTCCCTTCGTCCATCATTCGCGTGTAACCGACCAAATGATCTTGATCATCAAACAAACGTAAATGATAAGCGGTAGCATCTTCATCATCAATTTCCTGATAGTAACACGTCTGTTCAACAACAAAGACCCTTACCCGTTCTTTGGCAATCGCTAAGAATTCTCGATTAGTTAGTCCATCTAACTGGTTAACCTTTACTTTCATTGAAAATCCTCCTTTTTCCAAAAAAGCACCCCCTATCTTTCATACCCAAACTTGGGATACCCTAGAGAAAGATGGTTGGTGCTAGTTAATTTTAATCACCCCGGGGAGCAATTAAACCAGTCTATTTAATTGTTTTTTATTTTAGTTAACTGCAGAGCCATTGTCAACCTTAGCTAGCAAAGCTTCAACTTGGTCAAGCCGATGTTCAAAAACCTTTAAGGCTCGTTCAAGGTATTCTGTATTGGTGATATCAATCCCGGCCTGCTTAAGAATTTGGGCTGGCGTTGCTGAACCACCAGCTGACAAGAAAGCTAAGTAACGTTCCTTAGCTCCGGATTCTTCCGCAAGAACTGACGCCGCTAAACTCGTTGAAATCGCCCAAGAAGTAGCGTATTGATAAACATAGTAATTCATGTAGAAGTGTGGTACGTAGGCCCAACTCTGCGTTAAAGTTCCTGTTAATTCAACTGCCGGACCGTAGTACTTCTTTAATAGCTTTTCATTTACCTGGTCCAAATAATCAGCAGTTAAGGTCTGTCCTGCCTGTTGAGTCATGTATGCCTGATGTTCAAATTCCGCAAATTGAGTTTGACGGTAAATCGTCCCAATAAAACCATCAATTGATTGTTCAAGTACATACAGTTGGACCTTTGGATCATCATAATTTTTCAGTAACCAATCCGTTAAAATATTTTCATTAAATGTCGAAGCTACCTCGGCCAAAAAAATTGGTGCATCGGCATATTCGGACGGTTGATGATGTTGGCTAAACCACGAGTGCATCGCATGGCCCGATTCATGAGCCAGAACAAAGGTTGAGTACAACTTATCCGTCCAGTTTAACAGGATAAACGGATTAGCTTGATAAACGCTAATTTGGTAACCGCCGGACCGCTTCCCCTTGTTTTCAGCAACATCAACCCAACGGTTCGCAAATTCTTCCTTTAAACCGGTAACGTATTCGTCCCCAAGCACTTGCATCGCCTTGAGGACCATCTTTTTACCATCTTCATAGCTAGTTTTTAAGATATCCGTTCCTGCCAGTGGGGTGGGAATGTCATATTGATAGAAATGATCTAGTTTGAGATACTTCTTCTTTAAAGCATACCAACGATGCGCTAAGTCAAGATGGGCATTAACCGTTTTAATTAAGTTATCATAGACCGTTTCGTCAATTTGGTTACGCCCAAGTGCTGCCGCCCGGGCCGAAGGATAATTTCGTAATTCTGCCAGGGCATTTTCACTATCAATAAAACTATTGAGGGTGGCCGCAAAGGTATGCCGTAATTGATGATATGGCTTTTGATAAGCTAAGGCCGCTTCTTTACGAACCTTCCGATTCGTTGATTCAGTATATTGACTCCGGTTCCCATGCGTTAATTGAACTAAGTTACCATTTTCATCACGAATCTTGCCAAAATCCAAATCCGCATCGTTTAAGGTGTTGTAAATCTCACTGGCACCATCTAAAGCGTGATTCAACCGTGATAAGAGCCGTTCTTGTTCACCAGCCAATACGTGGGCTTTTTGTTTTTGCAAACTGGTTAATTGGAATTCAAACTCAGCCAAAGCAGGTTCATTCGCTTGCCAGTCAGCTAATTGTTCATCGCTTAATGCCAAAATTTCCGGATCAATAAAAGCCAACTGAGTTTCAATTTGCGTTGCAACTTGAGCGGCTTGCCCAAACAAAGCTGTAGCAGTTGCGTCCGTTGTATCACTATCCCGCCGTAAAAAGGCGTAAACATATTCTTTTTCTAATTCTTCGTCGATTTCCTTAGCTAAGATCAAAACCGTTGCTAATTGTTTAGCTGTGGTGATCTGCCCTTTAAAAGTAGCCAGGTGTTGCGCTTTCTTTGCCGTTGCCTTTAAGGCTTTTTGCATTGCTTCATCATCGGCATATAAAAGGGTCAGGTCCCAGGTTAATTCTGCTGGAACTTCACTTCGTAATGGTAATTGTGTTGTCATCTTATCCCTGTGCTTTCATGTAATTATCTAGATAATGTTCATATTTATTGCGGTCAAGGGCCTTTTCCGATTCCCCAATTACAAGGGTGGCAATTGAATTACCAACCACGTTAACGGCCGTCCGACCCATGTCGACAAACCGGTCAATTCCGGCAATAAAGGTCAAACCAGCTACTGGGACCCCAATTGTCGAAACACTAGCTAATAAGACCACAAAGGAGGCCCCTGGTACTCCAGCCATCCCTTTAGAGGTAATCATTAAGACGACCAGTAAAGTAAATTGGTGCGCCCAGGTCAAGTGTAAGCCGTACGCTTGAGCCAAGAAAAGCGCTGCTAAAGATTGATAAATCGCTGAACCATCAAGGTTAAAGGTATACCCTGTTGGGATAACAAAGGAAGTGATCCCTTGTTCAACCCCCATCTTTTGGGTCTTATCAATCAGCCGTGGAAGCGTAACTTCAGAACTTGCCGTTGAAAAGGCTAAAATAATCTCACTTGCAATTACCTTCATCGTCTTCCAGTAATGCAAATGGAAGATTTTGGCCACAATTCCAAGCACTACCACACAGAAGAAGGCCATCGTCAGGTAAGCAATCAAAATAAAGTAACCAAGTGGTAACAACGCGCTTAATCCCATTTGGGCAATTGTCATCCCAATTAAACCAAAAACCCCAATTGGCGCATACTTCATTACCCAGTTAGTGACCTTAAACATCACTTCAGCAACCGTATTGAGGAAATTGATGACCGGTTTAGCCTGTTCACCAATAGCAGCTAAACCGAGGCCAAAGAAGACGCAGAAGAAGATTACCGGCATCATATCGCCGTCAGCGATTGACTTAAAAATATTGGTTGGAATAATCGCAAGGAGCGTATCCCAAAAGCCGGTATGAGAAGCCGTCTTCGCACTAGCCATGTAAGAAGAAATACTCGTTGCCTGGAGCTTATGAATATCAATGAAGCTTCCTGGATGAGCAAGGTTTCCGACAATTAGCCCTAAGATAATTGCGATCGTGGTTAAAACTTCGAAGTAGATTAACGTTTTTCCCCCAATCCGCCCAAGCTTCTTAATATCACCAATATTAGCTATCCCAACTGTTAAACAAGAAATCACAATTGGCATAACGATCATTTGGATCATTCGCAAAAAGATTGTCCCTAGGCTTTGGAGAATTGTAATAGCTGCTTGATTTTTATAAAACATCGCTCCAACAATAATCCCAGCAATAAGGCCAATCATAATTTGCCACCCTAAAGAGAGGCGACTTAATCGGTAATGCTTCATTCTTTTCCCTCCATGCTAAATGTTTAATAATTCTACTTTACCACATGCTTTTACATTTTTAACCAAGCTTTAATCCTTTTCCTAAAAAAATCCCAACAATACATTTACAGCAGGGGCAAAAAAATTCTCAACGGCCTGGTTTGGACAAAAAGATACGATCGTGGGTGGAAAAATTACTAAGGTCACTAAATTTAAGAGGCTGGGAATTTTTCCACTACTATTAGCAACCAAAATTAAATCTGTGGTAGAGTAAAAGTGATTTTAATTTTTCGAAGGGAGTTTCTTTAATGCCAATCTCACCCCAATCCTCCCGGGTTGCTCGGGCAAATAGTTTTAACGGGCGCTTATCATTTCTAGTGCTTTCAATTTTAATCAACAGTTTCTTCAATGCCTTAACAGTTTCAACCCACTTAGGGAGTGCTATTTGGACAGCTTCCGCGGTAAGTTTAAGTAGTTGGCTTCATTTCTCTCTTGGTAACATTCTCTTCCTTGAAGGAGTAATTGTTGCCTTTGTTAACTTACTTTTACTTGGCCGCTTTGATTATTTTCGCTTAATTCGTAATTTGCTATTCATTACTCCCTTTTCCTATTTGTTAGCCTTTTTCGAGCACATCTTCGTTTTAATTGGTATTCCTAACGTTGGCCTTGGTTGGCGAATTATTTTTGACGTAATCGGTCTCTTCGGCGTTGCCTGCGCCGTTTCCCTCTACCAACGGGCAAACCTAATCATGCATCCAAATGATGATATGCCATATATCCTTCGTTTCCGCTTTCTCCATGGGTCGCCAGTTACTTCTCAATGGTTAAGTAATGTTCCACCCCTTTTGATCGTTTTAATCGTCTTTGCTGTTACTCACCAACTATATTCTTTTGGTTGGGGAACCCTATATAACATTCTCACCCAAGGTGCAATTATTGGTTGGGCCGATAAACATTTTTTACCGATTTTACATCATCATATTGATGTTAAAAATTAAAACATCATTTAGAGCTTTTAAAAAATAAATATTATCATTTTTATTCTCATTTCCTTATCAAATTGGTATAGGTGATGGGAATTATTTTTTATCACATAATTATCAATTCTCAACATTAAGAAAAAGTGAGTAAAATTTTTAGTAAAAAGCATTGACCAATTTAGTGTAAGCGCTTAAAATGCTTAATGTAAACGGTATTTGCATATCTTTATTTTGAGGAGGTACAAATTAATGAGTGAAGGTAGCTCAGGTAAGACGATGGGTTCCCGGATTGCATACTCATTTGGTGCTTTTGGGCACGATATGTTTTATGGGATGCTCTCGACTTACTTCATGATGTTTGTTACTGGACACTTATTCAGTAGCAACGCTGGCGGTGAAGCGACCCGAATGGTCTACTACATCTCCATGATTATTATGATCCTACGGATTGTCGAATTAATTATTGACCCATTTATTGGAAATGTTATTGATAACACCGATACTAAGTGGGGTCACTTTAAACCGTGGGTTGTTGGTGGTGGAATCGTTTCCGCTGTCGCAATCGCAATTCTTTTCACGGACATGGGTGGTTTAACTTACAAGAGTCCATGGCTTTACTTAGTCATTTTTGCAATTCTTTACATTACCATGGATATCTTCTACTCCTTTAACGATATTGCGTTCTGGGGTATGATTCCAGCCATCTCATTTGATTCAGCTGAACGGGAAAAGACGGCGACGTTTGCCCGGGTTGGTTCAACTTTAGGGGGCCAACTGGTTGGGGTTATCGTTATGCCAATCGTTCTCTTCTTCTCTCTTCAATCTAATGGCGGCTCAGGAGACAGCCGTGGTTGGTTTGCCTTTGCTGCTATCGTTGCTACCATCGCTGCGGTAACTGCGATCGGTGTTGGAGTCTTCACTCATGAAAAGGATAACGAGCTCCGAAAGAACACCGAAAAGACTACTTTCCGGAAAGTTATTGGAGTTTTAATCAAAAATGACCAATTGATGGCTATTGCCTTAACGTATGTGTTCTACACGACTGGGGCAACCTTGATGAATTCCTTCCAACTTTACTACTTTACCTACATTTTAGGACACGCCGCAACCTACACGATTTATGCTTTAATCAACGGGTTAATCGGGATCGTTACGGTTTCCCTTTTCCCAGGTTTAGCTAAGAAGTTTAGTCGCCGGAAGGTCTTCTTATACTCCATCTTAGTTATGTTAATTGGTTTGGTAATCTTTGGTTTTGCTGGTAAATCCCTTGCCATGGTTATCACCGGTGGGGTTATCTTCATGTTGCCACAACCATTGATCTTCTTGGTTGTTTTGATGATCATCACCGACTCTGTTGAATACGGACAATTAAAGATCGGGCACCGTGATGAAGGGGTTATCCTTTCGGTTCGGCCATTGCTCGACAAGTTCGGTGGGGCTATCTCTGGTGGGCTAGTTGGTTCCACGGCGGCGGCGGCCGGCATGATTTCTGGTCACACTTACGCTGACATTACTACTCATGGAGTAATCATCTTCAAGTCTATGATGTTCTTAGTTCCAGCTGCTTTGATCTTGATCGGGACAACATTCTTTATCCGCAAGGTTAAGTTGGACGAAAAGATGCATGCTGAAATCGTGGAAGAATTGGAAAAGACTTGGCACCAACACCTTGAAGGTGAAAGTGAAGCCGCAGCCATCGCCGAAGTTAAGGCGGAAACAATTCAATTCCAAGCTCCAGTTGACGGTGAAATTGAACCATTGTCAGCTGTTGCTGCCCCTGCCTTTGCTAACGGTTCAATGGGTAAGGGATTTGCAATTAAGCCTAGCGATGGGCAAATCTTCGCCCCATTCGATGGTGAAGTTGTTGCTGACTTCCCAACCACCCGTCACGCAATTGGACTTCGGAGTGCTAATGGCGTTCCAGTATTGATCCACGTTGGGGTTGATACGATTCAAATGCACGGTACTGGTTTTGTTTCCTACGTTGAAAAGGGACAACATGTTAAGGCCGGTGACAAATTACTTGAATTCTGGGCGCCAGCAATCACTAAGGCTGGCCACGATGATACTGTAATGGTTGCCTTCACGAAGTCAGATGATACACCAGACTACGAGCTTAAGTTCACTAAAGAATCCGGTACCGTTAAGCATGGTGAAAAGATTCTTGAAATCGATAATAAATAATTAATTAGTATCTTTAGAAACTAGTTAGCGCTGAACGGATCCGCTCAAGTTAATCCTTGTCCGGGTCCGTTTTTTACCAGGAAAGGAATATCGTTATGTCAATTCATGTTAATGAAAGTTCAAAAGTTTTTCACCTTCAAACTAAAAAGACCAGTTATATCTTCCGTGTTTTAGAAAATGGCGAACTTGGCCAAGTTTACTACGGTGCTACCGTTCCGGTTAAGGCCAGCTACGATAACCTAACTCGGATGGAAGAACACGATTGTACCAACACCCTTAATGAACAACAAACTGACTTTCAACTCGAATTAATTAAACAAGAATATGCTAGCCTCGGAAAGGGTGACTACCGGGTTCCGGCCTACCAAATTACAGCTGCTGATGGTTCCCGGATTAGTGAATTTAAGTACCAAAGTTATCAATTAGTTGACGGTAAGCAACGCCTAGTCGACCAACCATCTAGTTTTGATGACGACCACCACGACAGCCAAACCCTGACAATCACTTTGATTGATAAACTGCTTCAAATCGAATTAGCTTTACACTACACTGTTTTTGAAGATGAAGACGTAATTGTTCGGAGTGCTACCTTCACAAATAATGGTGATGACGTCTTTATTAATCGGGCAGCTAGCGCCCAACTTGACTTGCCAGATGCTGATTACGACTTCTTACAATTTGCTGGTTCATGGGCGCGGGAACGGCACCTTTACCGGAATCACTTACGGCCAGGAAGTCAAAGCATTGAATCGGTTCGAGCTCACTCAAGTCACCAAGAAAATCCTTTCTTTATCTTGGCTCGGCCTCACACTGATAATAATCAAGGGGCCGCTTACGGATTTAACTTTATTTACTCCGGCAATTTTAAGGACGAAATCGAAGTTGATCAATTTGACACTGCTCGGATAATGGTTGGAATTAACCCAACCGAATTTGGCTGGAACTTGAAGGCCAACACGAGCTTCCAAACTCCAGAAGCTGTTCTTACTTACACTACCGAAGGTTTGAACGCCTTGAGTCAACAATTAGGTCACTTCTATGACCACCACCTGCTTAACCAGCACTTTGTTAAGCAAGAACGACCAATCTTGATTAACAACTGGGAAGCAACCTTCATGGACTTTACTGAAGACAAGTTAATGCCAATTGTTAAGCGAGCTAAGGAACTCGGGATTGAAATGTTTGTCCTTGATGATGGTTGGTTTGGTCACCGGGATAACGATCGTTCTAGCCTCGGTGATTGGTTTACTGATGAAAAGAAATTTACCAATGGCATTGGCGGCTTTGCTCAAAAGGTACACGACCTTGGCTTAAAGTTTGGACTTTGGTTTGAACCCGAAATGATCTCTATTGACAGTCAACTATACTCTGACCATCCTGAATGGATGATCGCTACCCCAGGGCGGACATCAACCCCTGCGCGGCATCAATTTGTTTTAGATATGACCCGGCCAGAAGTTGTTGACTACTTGGTTGAAAAGATTTCAGCCGTAATCGAAACTACTAAACTGGATTACATCAAATGGGACATGAACCGAAGCATTACGGAAATGTATGGGGCAGCACTCCCAGCCAATCAACAACTTGAATTTGCCCACCGGTACATCCTCGGCGTTTACAAGCTCTACGATCGCTTAACAGCGGCTTATCCAAATGTTCTCTTTGAATCTTGTGCATCCGGTGGTGGTCGTTTCGACCTCGGTATGATGTACTATGCTCCTCAAGCTTGGGCTAGTGACGATACTGATGCCATTGAGCGGATCCTAGTTCAAGACGGAACTTCTTATGGCTACCGGCCAAATATGTGGGGAGCCCATGTCTCTGCCGTTCCAAACGACCAAGTTGCCCGGATCACTTCAATTGATACTCGGGCTAAAGTTGCTTACTTCGGTGACTTTGGTTACGAACTTGACATCACCAAGTTAAGTGCTGAAGAACAAGCGACGATCAAAAAACAAGTAGCCTTTTATAAGCAATACCGCTCCCTCTTCCAATTTGGGAACTTCTACCGGTTAGAAACACCCGACACTAGTGACAACGTTTACGGCTGGGAAGTCGTGAATGACGATCAGACCGAAGCCATTGGGGCCCGGTTCCAAATTCTCAATGGTGCTAACCCAGCTTATATTCGGTACTATTTCACTGGCTTAAACCCCGAAATGAATTACCACATTAACGATGACCCTGAAACCTACTCCGGGGCAGAATTAATGAACGCTGGTTACTTTGTACCACGGGTAATGGATCGGACCCAACCAGAAAAGGATCCCGCTGACTTCTATGCCCACCTCTTCGTGGTTAAGGCGATTAAAGAATAGGTTGGGAGAAAATTTTCTTAACGGTCTTAGAGTGAACTAACGTGTTTGACGTTTGCAAACCCATGCAAGATAAGTAGGATCGGGTCAACCATAAGGAAGGTAGTGTCCACTTAGTTACTGCTCAACCGTGGTTTCTGAACAATATTCGGCGATACAAAAGGGTGAGACTGGGAATTTTCGGCTCTTCGTCAACTGGTACTGATAGAATTTTTAAGGCTAAATTGGTCTAGTTTAGGCTGCCCAACGTGGGTGGCCT
>NZ_JACJJQ010000032.1 GCF_016900115.1 Limosilactobacillus alvi | reverse complement strand
AAATACTGAAAAAGTCATTAGCAATTCAAATAGTAAAGAGGATTGGTAAGATCTTTGAAATTGAACAGCAGCTGGAGTACGAAACCAAGGAGGAGAAGTTAAAGCAACGGATATTACGCTTAAAACCTGCGGTTGATGAATTCTTTGAATTCCTCAAACAGGTAGTTCACAAGACAAATAATAAGTTGCGGACCCACATTGAAAGTACCTTAAAATTGGAGCAGCGAGTATATCGGATTTTTGAAGATGGTCAAGTGCCATTAAGTAATAACGACATTGAACAATCAATTCGTTTTTCAACAATAATCCGCAAGAATAGTTTATTCGCTCAGTCAGTAGCTGGAGCTAAAGCTTGTGCGGTCTATTATTCCTTAGTTGAAACAGCTAAAGAGAATAACCTAGATGTGGTGGAGTATTTTAGATATCTATTCAAGTATCTCCCTAACCGTATTGATGAGGATCTTACGGCTTATTTGCCTTGGGCAAAACAGGTTCAAGTAGCATGCCATAAATAGCAATAAAGAACGGGCTAAGAAATTGCTTAGTCCGTTCTTTATTTTGTCAATACGTGCAGTTGTTCACCGCTTACCTTTATCTTAAAGTTAACCCAAACTTTAAATTTGGTTTTTCCATGCCTTCTAGAAACTGGTAAAATAAAATTATATCTAACGAAGGGAGGGCGGACCAATCGAGCGGAAGCTACAACATGAATTTCAATTGTTTATGCGGCATTTCCAGATGGCCGAAGTGACGACCTCAGCCGCGGTGTTAGCGTATTACACCCTCTTGTCAATTTTTCCAGCGGTTTTGGTGATTGGAAACCTGTTGCCAATGTTGGGATTAAATGCCAAGACAGTTTTAGCTTACCTCCAAACAGCAGTTCCGCCTTCAATTTATTCATTCCTGCGGCCCTTTATCTATGACTTTCTATCCCGGGGATCAGGGGGGGTCTTAACGACGGGGGCCTTAGTGGCAGTTTGGTCGACTAGTCAGGGGATCGCTGCCTTTCAGCGGAGTGTTAATCGCGCCTATGGGGTAGCCCGTTATCAAAATCCAATTATTAATCGGGTAGTTTCTTTTGTTTGGCTCTTAGTTTTGATTCTCTTCATGTTTGTTTTAACTTTTACCTACGGGATCGGGGAACAAGTCATGCAAGGGCTACAAGGAATTCTCCACTTCAATCCTGAATACATTCACTTCTTTAATCAGGTACGGTGGCCGATCACTTTTGGCGGACTCTTTATTATCCTAACGATTTTGTATTATTTCGTTCCGAATGCCCGGGTACGGTTACGCTTTGTCGCTGTGGGAGCTTTATTAGTTACTTTAGCTTGGATGGGCGTTTCCCGCTTATTCTCCTTGTATAGCGCCTTCTTTTCCCATAACATTACTTCTTATAAAACAATTGGAGCCTTCATTTTGCTGATGATCTGGCTTGATCTTTCTGGAATCTTGGTCATGGTCGGGGCAACGATTAATGCCACCTTACAGGACATTGTGGAAGGAAAAATTGAAGAACGCTTGTATTTTTGGCAAAAGCGCAAGAAAAAGTAGGGAGAAAGCTTTTTTATCGGCTTGAATTTCTGGGTAATAAGAAAACGGTGATGCTGGGAAGAAATTTAGCTTTTCTTTTCAGCTTTTTTCGATTGGAGTGATCAACAGGAACCATGGCACAAATTACAAAAATTGCGGCTCAAAAACGGCCAGGTCGCTATAATATCTATTTAAATGGTAAATATGCTTTTCCAGTGGCGGAGAGCGTCTTGGTGAAGCACCGCTTAATGAAGGGGATGGAACTGACACAGGAAGAAGTTGCTCAGATTACTACCGATGATGCAATTGCCCAAGCCTATGGGAAGGCCTTGGACTTCTTGTCTTACCAGTTGCGGACCGAAGCTGAAGTGACCAAAAAACTGCTGAAAGAAGACGTGCCCCCAGAACGGATTGAACCGGTCTTAAAGCAACTGCGGGCAAACCAGCTTCTTGACGATCAAGCCTATGCGGCTGCTTATGTTCGGACGGTGATGAATACCGAATTAAAGGGGCCAACGGTGATCCGGCGAAAGTTGCGGGCAAAACGAGTCGGCGAACTTCAAATTGATGCTGCTTTGGAGCAATTCACGTCGGAACGACAATTGGAAAATGCTACCAAACTTGCGCAGAAACTCTTCCGGCGCTATGCTAAACAACCCGCCCGACGGCAACAAGAAAAAGTCTATCAGGGTTTAATCACCCAGGGCTATGGTGGCGATATCGCTAAGGAAGCTACTCGCGTGGCGACTCCAGCGGAGCCAACCGTTGATACCACTGATCTGCTTGATCGTGAAGGTGAGAAAATTTGGACCCGTTATGCGCGCCGGACTAGTGGATATGAACTGACAATGAAAGTTAAACAGGCCTTGTTTCGCAAGGGCTTTGATTATGATGAAATCGAGGCTTGGGTTAATCAGCGGAGTGAAGAAGAGTAATCATCTCGAGGAGAAAAAGGTGTTCAAAAATATTATTGTTACTGGGGGAGCTGGCTTTATTGGCTCTAACTTCGTTCACTACGTCGTGAACAACCATCCTGAAGTTCATCTTACGGTTTTAGATAAACTAACTTATGCTGGTAATAAGGCTAACTTAGCGGGCTTGCCAGAAGATCGGGTAAAGCTCGTTGTTGGTGATATTTGTGATAAGGGATTGGTGGATTCCTTGGTGAAGGATGCTGATGCAGTGGTGCACTACGCAGCTGAAAGTCACAATGATAACTCCTTAATTGACCCAACGCCCTTTATTCAAACCAATATTGTGGGGACGTCAGTCTTGATCAACGCTTGTCGAAAGTATAATGTCCGTTTCCACCACATCTCCACGGATGAAGTTTATGGTGATTTACCATTAAGAGAAGACCTACCAGGTCATGGTGAAGGCAAAGGCGAAAAGTTCACCCCCGATTCCCCATACCGGCCAAGTAGCCCATATTCTTCTTCCAAAGCCAGTTCTGATCTTTTAGTACGGGCATGGGTGCGGTCCTTTGGTTTACGGGCGACGATTTCAAATTGTTCGAATAACTACGGCCCATACCAACACATTGAAAAGTTCATTCCCCGGCAAATTACCAATATTTTGAGCGGCATTCGGCCAAAGCTCTATGGAACGGGGAAGAATGTCCGTGACTGGATTCATACCAATGATCACTCCCGGGCCGTATGGACGATCTTAACCAAGGGTAAGATTGGCGAAACTTACCTGATCGGGGCGGACGGTGAAAAGAACAATAAAGAAGTTCTAGAAATGATCCTGGAAATGATGGGGCAACCAAAAGACGCTTATGATCACGTTAAAGATCGGCCAGGTCACGACCTTCGTTATGCTATCGATGCTACTAAGCTCCGGACTGAACTTGGTTGGAAGCCCGAATTCACCGACTTTAAGACTGGTCTAAAGCACACGATTGACTGGTACACTGAACACCGGGACTGGTGGGAAAGTCAAAAGGCTGCGGTTGAAGCAAAGTACGCTAAGCAGGGACAGTAAAATTAACCTCCAATGATTTGTAGCAGATTATGTAAAAAGTGGTCGCTTCATTGAAGCGGCCACTTGAGGAGATAGAATAATTTTGATGGTTAAGGATTAAGCTGCTTGTTTTGCGATGACCACATCTTCAGTTGTCGTTACGTACTTGGCACTAACCGGTACGGCGTACAAGAATTCAACGTCCTTAACGAAGAGCTTAGTCGCCGCAATCTTGTCCATGGCCGCTTGAACTTGTTCTTTTGATAGACCGTCACTGGCGTAATTGAGCTTCAAAGTGTGGGTCTTACCAAGGGAGCCTTTGAAAGTTAAGTTTAATGTCTTCATTTAATTAATTCCTCCAATTATTAATAGAGTTAAAAGTCGTAAAATTGATTAGGCAATCTGCAAGTTGTTTGCGGTAGTTAAAACACCATCAGCGATTTGTTCGCCAGTTAAACTGGCGATCGCTTCGGCAAAGGATTGTACTGCGGTTGGTTCTGGCTTTTCAATCAAGTTGTTGAAATTACGCCGGTAACCGTTAGGGTGCAGTTCGCTTGTGCCGTTGAGTTGAAGTTTGTTTGCCTTAAAAGATGCTTGCATGGTTGTAGTTCCTTTCTGGTTTTGAGAAAATTATTTTCGTAAGTGATGTGCACATGTCTTACACTCTTAATAACAATTTGAATAAGCAAAAAAGGAAATAAAAATTTAAAATTAATATATTTATTTTATGTAGATTGATATGGTAGTTAATTAGTGCTAAACTCATAACGAAAATGGACGCAATCAGCTTGGAAAAGTATAATAAAGACAGTTTATTTTAAAGACGGGGGTTCCCAAATGACAGAACAAGCTTTAGTTAGTATTGTGGTGCCGATTTATAATCGTCACAAGTACTTAGATACTTGTTTAAAAAGTATTTTGAATCAGACCTACCAAAATCTTGAAATTATTCTTGTTGATGATGGTTCAACTGATGATTCATTAAAAATATGTGAACGATATGCAAGTGAAGATTCAAGAATCAAGATTATAAGAAATAACCATGCTGGTGTATCAATGGCAAGAAATTCTGGAATAGAAAACGCTAGCGGAAAATATACCGTTTTTATTGATAGTGATGATACAGTGGCAAAGGAACATTGCGAATATGCGGTAGGCGTTTTAGAGAAGTTCAAGGCTGATATTTGTTGTATGAAACTTATGGACGTTAATGATAAAGCAAAAGAGACAAAAGCTGTTATTTATAATCAAGTGATGGAACTATCTAAAGAACAAGCAATGGAATTGTTAATAAATGATGGCTATCTATGCGATAAAGTATACAAAACTAATCTTTTAAAGAGACATCCGTTTCCAAAAGGTAAAATGTTTGAGGACACATGGACGTTACATTATGTTTTTGATGAGGCAGATAAAATAGTTTATTCTCCGGTTACCACTTATTTTTATGAAGTTCGAAATGATAGTATAATGACAAATATGAGCTCTAAAACAATAGCGGATCAGTTCGAATCGAGCAATGACCGGTATTCATTTTTTAAAAAGAACTATCCTACAGTTGCACCAAAAATGAATGTATATATGTTAATTAGGGCACTTCGTTACTGCACCTATTGTCCAAAAAACTATAATCGGCAGTTGTTTGATCAGGCAAAAACGATCATCAAGACTAGTCCAGTTGATCCCAATACTTTGGATCGTCGGTATCAAATTACGATGAAGCTATTCCGCTTTTCGGAACCTTTGGCTTTACTGATTTTTCGCTTACGGAAATTAACGAATTCTTAGACGTAAAAAAGCGGACGCCCAAAATTGAGCGTCCGCTTAATCATTAAGCTATTCGTTTAACGATGACCACATCTTCAGTTGTCGTTAAGTACTTGGCACTAACCGGTACGGCGTACAAGAATTCACCGTCCTTAAAGAAGAGCTTAGTCGCCGCAATCTTGTCCATGGCCGCTTTTTTGATAGATCGTCACTGGCGTAATTGAGTTTTAAAGTGTGGGTCTTGCCAAGGGAGCCTTTGAAAGTTAAGTTTAATGTTTTCATTTAATTAATTTCTCCAATTACTAATAGAGTCAAAAGTCGTAAAATCGATTAGGCAATCTGCAAGTTGTTTGCGGTAGTTAAAACGCCATCAGCGATTTGTTCGCCGGTTGGCTCTGGTTTTTGAGAAAATCGTTTTGTAAGTGATGTACACATGCTTTACACTTTTTAATAACAATTTGAGAGCAGAAAAAATTAAGTGAAAATGTAAAATTAATTATCTTGTTTAACTAATGCTGATAAAATAGATTTAAACTCTTGAGATTAATTTAATCTCGCTTTTTAAACAACAGTTTTGTTGCGTTAAGGTTAAGGAAAGGTAACTGTTATTAATCAAACCTTTTGTTCTCAGGCCAAAACTGTTATTATAGAATAGATTTTGTTGGTTGAATTTTGTCTTTTCAAAATATATATAAATTAGGAAAAGTTCCAACATTAATTTGAAGCGCTAATTAAAAACTAAAAGATAGAACGTATTAAAAAGAGCGATTAAGCTTTCTTTGCGATATCAGTATAGGAAAAGGATGGCTAAGAATGGTGAATAGCCAAAAAATAGTCAAAAGAAAATCGGCAGGTTACTTGCTTGCAAAACGGATCACGGATGTTATCCTTTCGCTAATTGCCTTAGTAATTTTAAGTCCGGTTTTCCTGGTAATTTACTTAATGGATCAGTTTGGTGATAATAAGGGTCCGCTCTTCTTTAAGCAGACGCGGATTGGATTAAACCATCGACCGTTTAAAATCTATAAGTTTCGGTCCATGGTTGTTGGAGCGGATGAAATTTTACATCAAAATCCGGAGTTATATCAGAAGTACGTTGCAAATAACTATAAGCTTGAACCTGAAGAAGATCCGCGCATCACTAAGTTAGGGCGAATTCTCCGAAAGACATCGCTTGATGAGATACCACAATTTATCAATATTATCAGAGGAGATATGAGTCTAGTGGGCCCACGTCCGATTGTTAAAGATGAACTTAGTTGGTATGAAGATCGAGTTGACAAGTTCTTGTCAGTCAAACCGGGAGCGATGGGTCTTTGGCAAGCGAGTGGCCGAAGTAACATCGGTTACCCCGAACGTTGTGATGTTGAATTAAGTTACGTTGATCATGCTTCTTACTGGTATGATTGGCAGATTCTCTTTAAGAATATCATCAGTATCTTTAAGAGTACTGGTGCTTATTAAGGGTGAAAATTGTGAACATTAAGATTTTAGTGGCAACGCATAAAAACTATGCTATGCCAAAGGATGATTTATATTTACCGGTGTTTGTTGGAAAGAATCTTCATCCAGATATTAACCATACCTTCCAGGGTGATAATACTGGAAAGAATATTTCAGCTAAAAATGCTAACTATAATGAATTAACGGCCATTTACTGGGGATGGCAAAATTTAACTAACCTTGATGCTATGGGCTTAGTTCATTACCGGCGTTACTTTAGTTTAAATGGTAAAAAAGATGTTAACGCTGTTGCAACGCGAGCAGAGATTGAAGGCTTTTTGCAATCCGCTGATGTTTTGGTTCCCAAGCGGCGGAACTACTATATCGAAACCAATGAATCCCATTACTACCATGTTCATGAACATGAGCCATTGGATGTCATGCGGAAAATTATCAAGGATGAATATCCAGAGTACTACCCAGCTTTCCAAAAAGTTTTAAAGCGAACATGGGCCCACATGTTTAACATGTTTGTGATGAAACGTCAACCGTTAGATGAGTACTGTACCTGGATGTTTGAAGTTCTTGGTAAAGTAGAAGCTAAGATTGATATTACGAATTACACTCCTTACGAAAAAAGGGTATTTGGTTTTTTAAGTGAGTTAATGCTTGACACCTGGCTAGAAACGCATTCAGAATATCAAGTGAAAGAAATTAATTACGTGTTCATGGAACCAGTTAATTGGTTAAAAAAAGGTGGTAAGTTCTTAAAACGTAAGATCTTTGGCCATGGTGAGCACTAGAGAGGACTTGCGATGGGGAAGGTAATTGAAAAATGGCATCGGATTGAGGAATTTAAACTAAATGGTGAATTTCTTTACCAGGTCGCTTTTATTCTAATTTTGTCCGTTTCGTTTCTCCAGACGTCAACGTACACGGACTTTTTTGTCCCTAGTACTTTACACCGTTGGTTATTTGTCGGCCTAGGTTTAATTTACTTTAAGATTTTCTTTCTGGATCGACACAGTTTTAAAACGATTTGTGGTAATTTAATCGTTTTAGCCTACTTGTTTATTACGTGGCGATCGTCAAATGATTTTATGATTGTTGTCATGGGTTCCTTAATTTTAGGGATGCGGAATGTTAATTTTCGTCAGATTATTCGCCTTTATCTGGTAGTGGGTACCATTTCGTTAGTAGGAATATTTATTGACGCTGAACTTGGAATCATTCGAAATATCGTTTTTGTTCGTGATACGACCAATGCTGTGCGGCAATCATTTGGAATTATTTATTCAACCGATTTTGCGGCCCATGTTTTGTACTTGGTGTTAGCGCATTGTTATTTAGCTTTTCGACGCCTAAAGTGGTATCACTACTTAAGTTACCTGTTACTTGCGATCTTTGTTTCATTGACTACCGATGCACGGTTAGATGCATTGGCAATCGTTTTAACGATTCCAGTTGCTTGGATTGGTAAGCGCGCAGCTGATGGTCATTTAGGATCACGTCTGGTTGCTGGATTTTATTGGATATTGCCCATTTTAGGGGCTTACTTAACAATTTGGAGTGCTTATTTCTACACGCCGGGTAACCACATACTAGTAAAATTGAATCACCTAATTTCTGGACGATTACTCTATGGAAGAGTAGCTTTTGATCGCTATCCGCTCTCTTTATTTGGTCAAAAAATTCATGAAAATGGGTGGGGCGCAAGCCTCGGCCCAATGACAAAAGACTTGGATCATTATTTTTTCATTGATTCGTCTTATTTACGTTTATTAATAATTTTTGGAATTACTGCTTTACTTGCTACCCTAGTAATTATGACCAAATTGAGCTGGAAATCGATTCAAAGTAACGATTACGCACTTGCAAGTATTATGGTTATTATTATGATCAGTGCGGTTTTAGAACAAAGATTAATTGATATTGCTTATGATCCATTTTTATTAGCTCTATTAGCTAAGCAAAGTAGCTTAAAAATAAAGGAGAAAAATTTTGAAAGAGTACACTGTTAAAGAGTTAAATCGGATGTTTGCCAAGAGTATTGCTTTAATCGTCATACTGGCAGTCCTATTTGGTGGTGTCTTTGGTTTTTTAGCTAAGCAACGTCAACATACTACTTATACAGCGGAACGTGAAATTATGATTTCGCACAATTACCAAGCGGCGGTTACCCAGAATAATGATCAAAATGCTCAAGTGATGGCAGATCAAAATCTGATGCCTACTTATGAGGATTTGGTTCAAAGTAAGTCAGTTGCCCAAAAAACCCACGCTTTACTACCTAAGAAGTTAAAAAAGGCATATTCAACCGACGATATTTATGGCATGATTAATGCTAAGAGCCATCAGCAATCATTAATTATGAATATTAAGATTAAAGGTTCTTCCGCTAAAGATGTTACAGAAATTGCAAATGTGACGGCAGTTGCGGCTCAAAAGGAACTTCCAAAGCTTAAAGCTGGCATTGGGACGGTTACTCCTTTATCAAAAGCAACGGTTGGTGATGCAACTAGCGAAACAACTCTCCATGCCAAAAAATATCTCGTTGCTGGGGTAGCTTTAGGTGGTTTAATCGGAATTATCATTTCCTTTGGTGAAATTGTAATTAAGGACTTTATTCGTAAAAACAGCAAGTAGCAAATAGGCCATACTGAAAAGTGTGGCTTATTATTATATAAAAGGTGAGAAAATGCATAAGGTATTGTTATCAATAGAAGACTTACACACAAATGATGCTGGCCCAAAAGCAAGGACTGATATTGAAAAAATTCTTGGAAAGGAAGACTATGATATATGGGATCTTCCTTTTAACTATGAATCCAAGTTAAAAAAGTTTAAGTATGTGTATTGGAACATTCCCCGTCTTTTTAAAGGTCAGCAAATTGATGAAATTTATTTTCAATTTCCTGCGTATTCAACGGTCTTGATGGACGCTCTGATTAAGTCAATTCGAACTACGACGAATGCAAAATTAATTTTTATTATTCATGATATTGAGTCGTTACGTCGTTTTCAGACAAATGAATATACCAAAAATGAAGCTAAATGGTTAAATGAAGCAGATGGTCTAATTGTCCATAGCCAAGCAATGAAAGACTATTTAATTAGTCATCAAGTCGAAACACCAATGGTAATTTTAGGGGTGTTTGACTATTTAAATCCACAATTATTACAAATTCAGAAACCATATCGTCGATCAATTTGTTTTGCTGGAAATTTGGTAAAATCAACGTTTCTTAAAAAGATTGATTTTAAAGGTAAGATGCAACTAGAAGTGTTTGGCCCAAATCCGTTAGAAGCATTTCCAAGCGATGTCAGTTATAGGGGAGTATATTCACCGGAAGAATTACCCAAGCATTTAGAGACCAATTTTGGCTTAGTTTGGGATGGGAGCCGGACCGATACATGTGATGGTAGTTACGGAGAGTATATGCAGTATAACTGTCCGCATAAGGTATCGTTGTACTTAAGTACTGGCTTACCAATCGTTATTTGGAAAAAAGCAGCAGTTGCGAAATACCTAGTTGATAATGGTCTTGGAATTGCTGTTGATAGTTTGGATGAATTGCCTAGCCGTTTAAGTCAACTTTCACTTGAAGAATACGAACAAATGAAGGCTCGGGTTCAAAAAGTTGCTGAAGGATTAAGGAATGGTAAACAAATTAAGACTGCAATTAAGAAGATTAATGAGTTAATTTAGGAGATAGAAATGCAAGCTGTTTTAGTGATTGCGCATCGTCAACCGGAACAAATAATTGCGCTCGCAAAAGAACTAGTGCCAACATTTAAAGTATTTATCCATTTTGATACGAAGATGACGGTAACCCCTTCTCAGCTTGAAGAACTTGATAAATTAGGGGTTTATCATTTTTCTAAAATCGATGTTCGCTGGGGTGGCTGGAGTATAGGTCAAGTTGCAGTTGAACTTTTTAAGGTAGCGCTAAAGGATCCTTCAATTACTTATCTTCATCTAATTTCTGGACAAGACTGGCCAACCAAGAAGCCAGCAGAAATTGCTCGTTTTTTTGAAAATAGTTCAAAAATCTACCTTTCATACTTCCAAGCGAATAAAGTGTCAAAAACTGGTGAAAAAGTTATTTGGTGGGCTAAGTACTACTATCCTTATGATAAATTAAACAGACGGACAACTTTTGGAAAAATTTATCATCGCTTAAATATCATGGCTCAGATGATCTTAAGAGTTAATAAGCTCAAAAAATTAGGTTACGCTGAAGATCAAATATATTCTGGGGCTAACTGGGCTGATTTGCCAAGAGATGTCGCAGAATTTGTAATTAAAGATTTTGATAGTAATAAACGTTTAAGACAATTATTGAGTACTAGCGCCTTTGCAGATGAGTTCTGGTTACCAACGGTGTTATGTAATATACCGAAGTATTGTCAGCGAATTGATCAAAACATTCACCGCTATATTATTCTTGAAAAACGTCATGGTAGTCGACCTGCAATCCTTGATGAGACAGATTTAAGACCAATTCAAGTAGGTGATTATTTCTGGGCACGCAAGGTTGTGTTTGGAATTTCTGACAAGTTAGTTAAGGGATTAGAAAATTAACAATCCCTAACACTTTGTGAATTCTCTTGTAGTTTTTTCGGCTTTAGCCTATTATTTAGGAATAGATATTTATGTAAAAGAGGAAATATTATGTCTAAGTATGACTATTTAGTGGTTGGTGCCGGTCTCTTCGGGGCCACTTTTGCTTACGAAGCCGCTAAACATGGCAAACGCGTTAAGGTAATTGAAAAGCGGGACCACATCGCAGGTAACATCTATACTAAGGAAGAATATGGAATTCAAGTACACCAATATGGGGCACATATTTTCCATACCTCAAATAAAGAAATTTGGGACTATGTAAATCAATTTGCAGAGTTTAACCGCTATACCAACTCCCCAATTGCCAATTACAAGGGTGAGATTTACAACTTGCCTTTTAATATGAATACTTTTAGCAAGATGTGGGGGGTTAAAACCCCAGCCGAAGCACAAGCGAAGATTGATGAACAACGGCAAGAAATGGCTGGCAAGCAACCAGCTAACCTTGAAGAACAAGCAATTTCTTTGATTGGCCGGGACATCTACGAAAAGTTAGTCAAGGGTTATACTGAAAAACAATGGGGCCAAAAGGCCACCGACTTACCAGCTTTTATTATTCGACGGTTACCAGTTCGATTGACTTATGATAACAACTATTTCAACGATCTCTACCAAGGGATCCCGGTTGGGGGGTATACCCAAATCGTTGAAAAGATGCTTGCTAGTGATCTGATTGACGTTGAGACCGGCGTGGATTACTTTGGTCACCAGGCAGAATACGAGGCTGAATTTCCAAAGATTGTCTTTACTGGGATGATTGATCAATACTTTGGTTACCAATTGGGTGAACTCCAATACCGGAGCTTACGTTTCGAAACTGAAGTTTTAGATGAAGATAACCATCAAGGGAATGCCGTCGTTAACTATACGGATGCGGAAACCCCATACACCCGGATCATTGAACACAAGCATTTTGAGTTTGGTAAGGGTGACCAAGGGAAAACCGTAATTACTAAAGAATATCCGGCTGATTGGCAGCGGGGGGACGAACCTTATTACCCAGTTAACAACGCGACTAACAATAGTCTATACAAACAATATGCTAAGTTAGCCACTGAAACCAAACCAAATGTAATTTTTGGTGGTCGTCTCGGACAATATCGTTACTACGATATGGATCAAGTCTTGCATGCGGCCTTAGTAACGGTGGCAAAGGAGTTTGGAAAGTAAGATGCAAGTAATTAAAAATTATTTGTATAATGCTGGCTATCAGATTCTTTTGATGTTTGCGCCCTTAATCACTACTCCGTATATTTCCAGGGTATTGGGCCCCCACGCATCCGGGATTAATAGCTATACAAATGGTTGGGTGACCTTTTTTTGCCTGATCGGTCAAATGGGGATTACGCTTTACGGAAACCGGGAAGTGGCCTATCACCGTGATGATAAACGAGAACGATCACGAATTTTCTGGGGTGTTGAAGCCCTCCAGCTTGGGACAATTATCCTTTCGATGCTTGCTTATTTGGTAATCATCTTTATCTTTAGTACCACTTTCAGAACTTTCTACCTTCTGCAAACTTTTTGGATTATTGCTGCCGGGTTAGATGTTTCTTGGTACTTTATGGGGATGGAAGATTTCAAGAAAACGGTTGTCCGGAACACCATCGTTAAGCTAGCAACGATTTGTTTAATTTTTGTAGTTGTCAAACAAGAATCAGACTTATGGAAATACATTTTGTTGCTTGGTTTAGCTCAAGTTGGCGGAAATATTACCCTTTGGCCTTACTTAAGGAATTCAATTCAATGGGTAAGTCCTCGTTTTTGGAAACCATTCCAACACTTTTATCCCGCTTTAATTCTTTTTATCCCAACAATTACGACCCAAATTTACTTGGTGGTTAACAAATTAATGTTGGGTCGGTTGGGAGCTCAAGACGCCTTAGGGCAATTTGACTATGCTGATAAAATCGTTAAGTTAGTTTTAGCGATTGTGACGGCAACCGGAACCGTGATGCTTCCGCATGTGGCTAATAAGTTTGCCAAAGGGGATGTTAAAGGGGTCCGGCAAAGCCTTTATAACTCATTTGAGTTTGTGACTGCATTAGCAGTCCCAATGATGTTTGGCTTAATGGCAATTTCCAAGAAGTTTGCCCCTTGGTTTTTAGGTGGTAAGTACGTCCCAACCGGCGAAATTATGTTTATTGAAGCGCCGGTGATTCTCTTTATTGCCTGGAGTAACGTGATTGGAACCCAGTACTTGATGCCAGTTAAGCGGGTAAATGAGTTTACGGCATCAGTAACTGTTGGGGCGATCTCAAATATTATATTGAACTTTATTTTAATTCCGCATTATGTTTCAAATGGGGCCGCTTTAGCTACTGTTTGTGCTGAGTTTTTAGTGGCGGCAGTTCAACTGTACTGCGTTCGGACGACAATTCGGCGACGCATATTATTCAAGAACCTTTGGCGTTATTTACTGCCGGGATTCATTATGTTTTGGATCGTTTATCATATAAACGCGATGATGACAATGAACATTATTAACCTGGTCTTTCAGGGGGCCATTGGAGTCATTATCTACGTAGTTGGGGTTATTATTCTAAGAGCCCCAATTGTTAAGCAATCACAGGAAATTTTAAGAAAATAGTCGTTAACGTTCTTTATTTTTTTGGATGATGGTTAAAAGCCGTTGTTATGTAAAGAATGTTTTTACTTTACGTGATCGCTTATCATAATGTGATATGTATTAAGGACACAACAAAACCATATTATTATTGGCATTTGTTGTGTCCTTTAATTTATACTCGCTTAATTATTATCTGATTCGCAATTCTTTGAATTTTTTTCCAACGATAATTAGCAGCTCGGGGAGTTATTCCTAATATGTTTGCAATTTCCCGATTTGTTAATTCCGGGTCTTTAATGAGTAAATCAAGATATGCTTTTTGCTTAGATTCACAGGTCTGATAAAGCCGCTGAAGCAATCTTTTGGAATCGGTCCGGCTTTCAAAATCAAGATCATATTGTAAAGCAGGATGGTTAATTTCTTCAATTGGGGTGGGACCGTCAAAAATTAATCCTTGGTGTTGGTGTAAGCGTTCTTCGCGGTTAAAAAAATTAGTTATTTGCCAGCGTAAACGTTGGTAAATGAAAGCGAAGCGGTTGATTTTAGGTTGAAATAATTGGTCATAATCAATCGACGCTTGGGCAACAGTTAACCGACATTCTTGGATTAAGTCATCGCGATGGGGATGACCTGGTAAAACATTTGCATGTTTTAGGACGCCAAAGATTGCTCCTTCGAGTTGTTTATCTGTAAAAGTGGCGGCTAAATAACGATTATATTCACTGTTCAATTGACTGATTTTTTTCATTAAATTTCTCCGTTGTTATTTGTATTTATCCCGGCCGGAGACAATTTATGAGTTTAAGTGAGTTAGAAAAAATATGAAAATTTCAAACAAATTGATTTTCCAGCTAAAGTCATGGAAATGTTGTCATCTTGAAGTTAATAACGATTATGTTTAACAATAATCACTGTAGTTTGTTCGAATTTTCTTGAAGTTTAGCATTTGCAATTTTAAAACGCTTATATTGGTTAGCTTATTACAATTGTATAATTAATTAACAATAGGTCTATTTTGCGGCAAATTTTTAAATCTATATTGATAATCAATTAAAGATATGATTAAATATTTCCATTAATTTTTTTCAAAAGAGGTGAAAGAGTAATGTTATTTAATTTAAATGGAATCCGAAAACAAAGTTGGAAAGAAACGGCGTATGAACCAATTTGTTGGGAAAACGTTCTTTTTTAGCACACTATGCAACTGGCAAGACTTTTGTGATGAAAGCCAATGGAGCGCGCATTGTTTACGCAAAATCTGTCCGTGAGGTAATTAATGAGTTCGCTACCAAGCATCACATCCATCAGCTAATGACCGATGTTTTTTACTCTGGAACTAGTAACCAAGTTTCAAAAGCATTAGTTCGAGGTAAATATGCTTTAGTTCCAAGTGGTGGGTTAAAGAATGAAAATACCATCTTCTATATGAGTCATTTAGTTATCGATACTCACTACGATCCCCAAGTTGGCATGATCTTGTGCTTTAAGGATCAGACTGGGGATGGCTTAATTAAGTTAGTAGTTGAAGTTAGTAAGGCAACTTTTCTCCGGCACTTAGATACAGCAGTCGAAGTTGGTAAAACACAACTTGAATTCAAGGATAACTGCCTTAAACTCTTTGGCAGTACTTCTATTTGGGAGGCGGAAACTTCGGCAGAACGTACTAAGCTAGAACGTTTAGAAAAAATTCGTATAAAAACGATCCTGCTCCAATTCAGCGAACGTGTCTATGGAGAGGTTGATCTTAAAGAATGTGAAGAGTTTGTGGAACGCTATCTCTTTAAGCCATATCGGATTTAATTTAAATAATTTTACGGATCATTAACCCAACCTCCAAAGTTTATGTTACAATATAGTTACAGATAGGTAATAAATGTTACATAAACTTTAACGGCATAAGAGAAAATTCGTTAAAGTCGGTTAGGAGGATGATGATCATGCGGAAGAACTTAAAGGTTATGCTAGGAACTGTTGCTATTACGACATTATTAGCGGGATGTGGGCAAGCGACTACCTCTAAAAAGGCAGCTAACTCATCATCCACACCAAAAGTAAGCAAGACGACCGGTCAAAAACAAAGTCGTCATCAAAGTAGTCAAACCAAAGAGAATGTTACAACCGTTACTGATGGTAGTTTATTGAAGTCAGCAGCGAGTGTTGCCCCAGCAAGCTATAACGTTGCTACTAAGACGTTAACGACGAATCGGTTGGTTGCTAACACTACAAGTTCTAATCCAATTCAAAAATCGAATCTCGTAGTTACAGCTACTTCGCAAACCGCTAAGGCTACTCAAGCAAGCAAGTCAAATCAGACGGTTGTAGCTCCGGAAAAGACTGATCCGCAGGTAACTTTGGCCACTGACCAACTTAGCCAAAATCAAAAGTTTGGGCTTTATGTTTGGTACACCAGTAAGGAAATTACAAACGAAGCCTTGCCAACTACGGAACGGCCAATTTCCGTTACGGCAATGAATGAAAGTAGCGTGTTGGCACCATTGCCAAATGGTACTAACAACACTTACTACCAAGTTTACGGTAGCACTGCTGATAATGGCGAATGGGTAAATTACTACGCTCAAGGTAAAGATGTGGCTGGGGTTGATCCATCAGTCTATGTTTATCACCAAAATCAATGGCAACAATACCAAGTAGGTAACATGGTTCAAACAGCTAATCAACAAAATGCTGGTAATTATGTCAACCAACTTGCCAATAATGTCCAAATGCACGATGAACGTTAATTCCACGTTCTGTGGCCCGTTAAACCGCAAAAAAGCGGTTTAACGGGCTTTTTGTTATTAAAATTGAAAAAATTATGAATGGTTTTCAACTAAAACTTTACTCTCATGTAACAATCATGTTTCATCTTAAGAAGATCGTTGATTGAAAAAGAGATGAATGATAAAATTTACAAGGAACATTGAGAAAATTATTTTTTTGAACAAACTTAAACAATTTTAGAGATTTATTACGTAAGGAGTACGACATGGGTAAACCGAGTCAGGATATGAAACGTCACTTTAAGATGTACAAGAAGGGTAAGCTCTGGTTAGTTGCCGGAATCACGGCAGCTAGCCTTTTTGCAGGAGTACACGGTGCTAAGGCCGATACGACTGCAACTGCTAACCAAGCTAACAAGGTTACAACCACGACCGGAAACGCCAACAGTAGCGATGATTCAACCGTCATTAGTACCGCTGTGCAAAGTGCAAGTACTAATGCGCCAGTTGCTAGTCAAGCTACGGTATCAAGTTCAGCTAGTCAAAGCCATTCAACGGCAACTTCAAGTGCCCAAGTTACTTTGCAGGTAGCTTCTCAAGCAACTAATGCTTCTTCAGCTTCCGCAAGTCAAGTGAAGGTCAATGCAGCGGTAGCTACGACATCATCAGCTACTACTACACCTTCAAGTGCTACTCAAAGTAGTCAAAGTGCTAGTGCGGAATCAGCCGCTGTCCAAACTAAGGAAGTTTACAGTGGTGGTCACTGGTATCTTCAAAATGTAACTACCCATCAAAACCTTAGTGGTTGGCAAAGCCTTTCCGCTAACCGTTTGGCATACTACAGCGCCACAAACAACCAAATGCAATACGGTGAACAATTAATTGATGGAAAATGGTATTACCTCAATACTATTGATGGTGATGTCGTTACTGGTTGGAAGAAGTTAAATGATGGCCGTGAAGTCTACTATGACGTTAAGAAAGGAACAAACTCTGTTTCTGGTCAAGGAATGCTTCATGGGATGCAAAAGACTCAAAATGGTACTTACTACTATTTCAATAATGAAACTGGTGCTGAAGAAACCGGATTCAAGAAGGTTAATGGTAAGACTTATTACTTTGCCCCTAGTATGGTAAAGGGTGAAAGGTATATTAATGGTCATTTTTATGACTTTAATAATGAGACTGGTGTAATGGCAACTTCCTTCACTAAGCTTCCTGATGGTCGGACCGTTTATTACAATAACCAAGGTCAAATGCAGTATGGAGAACATTATATCAATGGTTACTGGTACAATTTTGATAAGAGTACTGGTAAGATGGCAACTTCCTTTACAAAGTTAGCTGACGGACGGGTAGTTTATTATAATGCACAAGGGCAAATGCAACATGGGATTGTCCAAGTTGAAAATAATACTTACTATTTTGACCATATTACTGGTGCTGAAAAAACTAATTTGGTTGCTTACAACTCTAGTACAGGTAAGTTACAATACTTTGGCACAGACGGTGCTTTAGTTAAGAATGGTAAGGTTGGTTCCGTAACAACTGATGCAAATGGTTATCTAAACCTTGCTGATGGTGAAAATTATATTGCTGGTAATTGGTACTTTACAAAGGATGGTAAGGTTGTAACTGGCTTCCAAACAATTTCAGCTAACCGGACCGTTTACTATGATCCATCAACTGCTGCGATGGTTCATGGCGAAGCATACATTGATGGTCACTTCCGTTTCTTTAACCAAAGTACTGGTGCAATGGCAACTGGTTTCACTAAGTTGTCGGATGGACGGACCGTATACTACAATACCAAGGGTGAAATGCAATACGGTGAACATTACATTGATGGTCACTTCCGTTTCTTTAACCGGAGTACTGGTGCAATGGCAACTTCATTCACAAAATTACCTGATGGACGGACCGTATACTACAACACCAAAGGTGAAATGCAATACGGTTGGCAAACGATCAACAATAATACGTATTACTTCGATATGTCAACTGGGGCAATGTATACTGGTACCCACAAGATCGATGGCAAGACCTACACCTTTGATAACAATGGGGTTGAAGAAGCTTGGGGTTGGCCATTCCCGGCTGACGGGCAAGGAAGCTTTACTGGCGCCCAACTCTTTGGGGTAAACGCTGGTGGTGAATTCCGTCTTAACGGTTTCCACGATGGGCTTGACTTTGGTTCTATTGACCACCCTGGTACGACGGTTCATGCAATTCATGCTGGGACGGTTACTGGTGTTGGTTACATTGCTGGGCTTGACTGGTACGTAACGGTTGATACTGGTGAATACATGGTTGTTTACCAAGAAGCCTTCAGTTCTCGTTCCCAAATTGCCGTTAAGGTAGGACAAACGGTTGGCCTTGGTGACACGATTGGTTACCGGAATACTTCTCACTTACACGTTGGGATTACTAGGCAAAAGAACTTAAGTGTTGCGTTAGCAAGCTCCTTCTTGAATAATGGTACTTGGTTAAACCCATTAACGATTATCAAGAATAACGGTTAATAAGCTAAAATAATATATCGTTAAGAATACCGGCTTAGGGTCGGTATTCTTTTAGTAAGGAAATAAATTTGAAGAAAGGTTAGAGTTTTGAAGAACAAAAGTAAATTAATTCAAGAATACCAAGTGAATTTTGCGAAAAATGTTAAAAAGGCCGTTACGATCTCGGGACTAGTTTTAACGACTGCAAGTATTTTAATCTTTAGTCAACCTGGTCAAGTCAGGGCAGATACTCAGGAAAATGCCCAAGTTACTAATTCATCGATTAGTAATTCTAATGCGGCGTCAGCTAGTGCATCAGAAAATAGTCAAAGTGCTACTACGGAACAAGCAAATTCAAGTGCTAATAGCCAAAGTACTTCAGCAAGGACTTTGAAGGCCAGTTTAGCAAGTGCAACGACTGTAAATAGTAGTGCACCTGCTGAAAGTAAAGTGGCAAGTGCATCTGCTTCAACTTCAAGTAGTGAAGTTGTGTCCAATGCGATTGGCACCACGAGTAGTCCAGCGGTAAAAACTTACACGGGCGGTTCTTCAACTGGAAGTGTTACTTTAAAGAGTAATTATAGTACTAGTGCTGATGCAATTGACGTATCATCTTACCAAGGGGCAATGAGTACGGCAACCTATACTAACCTTAAAAATCAAGGGGTTAAGTATGTAATTGTTAAGTTAACTCAAGGGACGACTTATACTAATCCATACGCGGCAACTCAAATTAACAATGCTAAAGCTGCTGGTTTAAAAGTTTATGCTTACGATTACTTTGTTTCCACGTCCACTTCAGCAGCTCAAGCTGAAGCTCGATACTTTGCAAATCAAGCAAAAAGCTTAGGCCTGGATACGGATACCTTAATGATTGCGGATGTGGAAGATGATGCCGTAAAGCTTAGCAACGTTAATAGTCTCTTGGCTGCCTACTGGTCGACTCTAAGTTCTTTAGGCTTTACTAACCACGCTATTTATACCGGTTATTACTTTGATAAGCAATATAATGTCAGTTCAACGGTTGGTAAGAGTCGGACGTGGATTGCGGCATACTACTACTCCTATTGGAAGAGTACGATGCTTGGTTCTGGATATGGTGCATGGCAGTACACTGACCAATACAATAATTCTTACGATGGTTCCATTGATATGGGGCTCTTCTCTTCTAACCTTAGTAAGAGCGGAGAAGCCTATGAAAACGGTCATTGGTACCTATACGATAATGGGGTCAAGCAGACTGGCTTTATGAAGTTATCTGATGGTCGGGTAGTCTACTACAACGCAGCTGGTCAAATGCAGTATGGTGACCAAACGATTAATGGGTATCACTACTACTTTAATACTTCAACTGGGGCTCGGGAAACTGGCCAAATTACAGTTAATGGGGCAAATTACTACTATGATCCAACAACTGGTCAACGTCAGACAGGGTTAGTGTACAATACCGCAATTAAGACGCTTCAATACTATGATCCAACGACTGGAAAACTTTTGACTTCAAGTAATGGAACTTATGTTGGTAGTGTTCATATTCAAGCGAATGGAACGGTTGATACCTCAACATTAGTAAATGGGTTGAATACGATTAATGGCAACATGTACTACTACAATAGTGCTAGTCGAGATTTGACCTCAGGCTGGAAAACCGTAAATGGCAAGACATATTACTTTGATCCAATTACAAAGCAAGCAATTCATGGCCAAATGTACTTAAATGGCTATTGGTACGGCTTTGGTAATGACGGTGTAATGCAAACTGGTTTTACAAAAATTAGCGATGGTCGGACTGTTTACTACAACGCACAAGGTCACATGGTTTATGGTTGGCAAACGATTAATGGACATAAGTACTACTTTGATACCTCAGCTGGGACAATGTATACAGGTGAACGTTACGTAAGTGGTCATTTCCGTTACTTTGGGACTGATGGGGTAATGCGGACGGGTTTTACGAAGTTACCCGATGGTCGGTTAGTTTACTATAATAGTAAAGGTGAAATGCTTTATGGTGAAAATTTTCTTAATGGCAAATGGTATTTCTTTAATAAGAGTACCGGAAAACTTGAAATTGGCTGGGTTACTTTACCAGACGGCCGATTAGTGTACTATGATCTTAATTCTGATGGCTCGGGTTCTGGAATGTTGCATGGAGTCCATGTAATTAATGCAACAATTTATGCTTTTGATAATATCACTGGTAAATTACTCAAAAAGGTGACTATGAAGAATGGTGAAAACTACTTTGACGGTGGTTGGTATCTTTATGACGCTACTACCAAGCAACTTAAGAATGGTTGGCAAATAGTAAGTGATAATCGTAAGGTATACTATGACGTGCAAACAAACATCATGAAACATGGTGAAGCCTATATCGATGGTGCTTGGTACTACTTTGATCCAGTGGATGGTCATATGCATACTGGTTGGGTTAAATTATCTGATGGTCGTCAAGTTTACTATGATAATCAAGGTAAGATGGTTCATGGAACCCTAACTTTAGATAATAAAACCTATCATCTTAACAACATCACTGGTGCTTTAATGAATTAGTAACAAAGATCTGTCAAGGGCGGTTTAAAATTGTCGGTTTATGGCGGTTTAAAAACGTATGATTTGGGCGGCTTAAGAATTGACTGAT
>NZ_JACJJQ010000031.1 GCF_016900115.1 Limosilactobacillus alvi | reverse complement strand
ACTTTAAAGTCGCAATCATCACTCGCTCTTCTTTAGTAAGGTGTGCATATTTGCGATGAGTGGCCAAAAGGTTAGTGAGCATGGTATCATTTAAGTGCGTCATTTGACGGACATCCTTTCATATAGTTTTGATTCACTTAATATGATACCTGATGTCACGCCGAATGGCGTTTTTGCATTTACCACCAATTAGATGGCTAACTTCATTCTATAATCCACCACCGATAATTTACTCTCCAAAAAGGAAATTTCTCAAAAACAAGCTAACTGGTTGAAGCGTATTCCAATTTACGTTTGGAAAAGCCAAACACCAACATCATTTCACCATACTGGCCTATACTTTAATGCTACTAATCACTATGACTTAAAACTTTATGCTGAAGAATTTTTAAAAGATAAGTCATTAGTTCAAGATAGCATTAATGAACATCGTAAATCCAAGAAGGCAAAAGCCGCAGGAGTAAATTACACCTTCGCTACATATAAACACAACGTATGGAGTAGACGTCGGCACCTAATCGGTAAAGAGTACGGTTTAGGCTTTATTGAAGAGGGTAGTAATAAGCTAATCCCAATGATCAGTCATAATCCACGTGGTAGCATGTTTGGTCGTGACAAGTCCTATTACCTGCTAAATTCTCGTAACCTAGATTATGATGAGTTTAATAAGTTTTCTGAATTAATAAAAGAATATCCAGAGTATTTATCCGCTAAGAAAAAAATACAAGAAGAGCTTAAATATCATAAATTGCAAATCAAATAATATGAAAGGGACATCCAAAAATCGGGTGTCCCTATTTAACCTGCCTTACTGATATAATTTAACGTAGTTAAAAATTATTGATGGAGATGAGTTAAGTATATGCAACAATTTGATTTACAACCAACTGATAAAAATATCCAAGAATCAATAACGAATGATACCACCGGTAGAAACTTTTATTTAGCAAAATTTATTACTCTCCTGAATAATCAGACTGGGCCATGGTCCGTTGCACTAGATGCAAGTTGGGGATCTGGTAAAACCTTTTTTGTAAAGGAATGTCAGTTAGTTTTAAATATATGTACCACAGATAATAATTTGTCAGGAAATTCGATTATAGCTAAATTATTTGACCCAAAAGGCCTATCAGAAATCACCAAGATCCCTTATAATACAGTCTATTTTGATGCCTGGGAAAACGATAATGATATTGATCCAGTTCTGTCTATTATTAATAGTATTTCATTATCTTCTTGGAAAGATACGGCAGTAAGATCTATTAACATTCTATTAGATATTGCTAGTAAGATTTCAGCAATCACATTACATGTCGATCCCAAATCATATATCGATAGCATTAGATCAAACTTAAAAGGATCAAATACAGAAGAAGAGCTAAAACAAAAGTTCTCAACAGAGCTGAGTCGCCTTATCCCTCAAGGCGGTAGATTAGTTATATTTATAGATGAGCTTGATCGGTGTAAACCAACTTATGCGGTAAAGCTATTAGAACGTATTAAACACTATTTCACCAATGAAAATGTGACCTTCGTTTTCTCCGTGGATCTAAGTGAACTACAAAATACTGTTAAACATTTCTATGGTGAACAATTTGATGGGCTCCAATATCTTGATAGATTTTTTGATTTAGTAATTCCATTACCCGAACCAGATATCGAAAAATACTATCAAAAGACAAACGGAATTTTAGAAGTTAGTGCCCTCTATAATAGCGATCAAAATTACTTTAAAGATGTTTGTAAATCAATTATCAAGCATTTTGGATTTAGTATAAGAGAAATTAACCATTTCTATCTCCGTCTAAATTCTGCAATTTATAATTCTTTAGATAAGCTCCTGAATAGCCGTACCTTGTTGCCTAATGAAAGTAATGGACGGTTTGTATTAGTTGAATTTATATTACCCATTATGGTAGCTCTTAATATGCATAATACGGATGAATATCGGCAGTTCATCAATGGCAATAATATGGATATATTAATACCTCTACTAGTCAAGACCGACTTTTTCGATCGCTACTGTGAAATAAATAAGTCAGAAGACGATGGAGAACAGGAACTTACTAATATCGTTCAAAAACTATATCAAGCTATCTTCAATCCTACACAAGACAGCCTACCTGCCCTTATCATTAATGATCACATTGCAATAGAATATCCAAGTAGGTATAGAAAAGATTTAATTGATTCAAGTTCCTTATTATCAGGAAATTCTAAATATTAAACTTCACTCTTACACAAAAAGCACCCAGCAAAATACTGAGTGCTTTTTTATTCGTGTGGCAAACATTCTGGCAAACAATCATGTTATTTTAAGCTCTTTTAAAGAACTTTAACCCTGCCAAAACGTTGATATATCGCCATTCCAATTCTAAGTAATATTGTAATTCTATTCGTATTCAATCGTCGAAGGCGGCTTACTCGTGACATCATAGAGTACACGGTTAACGTGATCAACCTCATTTACGATCCGGACGGAAATCTTTTGTAAGACATCCCATGGAATTTGGGCAAAGTCGGCTGTCATCCCGTCAATCGAAGTTACGGCCCGGATTACGACGGCTTCATCATAAGTCCGGCCATCCCCCATGACCCCAACGGAACGAATCCCTGGTAAGGCCGTAAAGTATTGCCAAATTTTTTGGTCTAACCCAGCCTTAGCAACTTCTTCCCGTAAGATAGCATCACTTTCCCGGACGATTGCTAGCTTAGCTGGCGTAATTTCGCCCAAGACCCGAATTCCTAAACCAGGACCAGGGAATGGTTGCCGCCAGACTAATTCATGCGGAATCCCTAACTTTTCTCCGAGGGCTCGGGTTTCATCCTTAAAGAGGCTCCGTAATGGTTCAATTAACTTGAAGCCCATCTTTTCTGGCAAGCCCCCAACATTGTGGTGGGACTTGATGGTTTGGGCGGTATCCGTCCCCGATTCAATCACGTCAGTATAAAGGGTCCCTTGGGCAAGGAACTTCACGTCCTTTAACTTAGCGGCTTCTTCATTGAAGACTTCGATAAACTCCGCCCCAATGATCTTCCGCTTCCGCTCTGGATCAGTCACACCCTTGAGCTTGCCTAAGAACCGATCCGCAGCGTCAACTTTAACAATATTAACACCGAGGTCACGATTTAAAGCATCCATCACAGATTGGGCTTCGTTCTTCCGTAAGAGACCATGGTCAACGAAGATACAAGTTAATTGATCCCCAATCGCCTTATGGATCAAAACTGCGGCCACACTGGAGTCAACCCCACCGGAAAGACCCAAAATTACCTTTTGGTCGCCAACGGTTTCTCTGATCTTGTCAACTTGGAGATCAATAAAGTCATCCATTGACCAATTAGCCTTGGCACCACAGACATCAAAGGCAAAGTGCTTTAAGATGTCAAGCCCGTACTCCGTATTCCGAACTTCAGTGTGGAATTGGAGGCCGTAGAATTTCTTTGCGTCGTTGGCCATCGCTGAAATTGGACAGTTAGCACTCGTGGCCGTAACTTCAAATCCCGCCGGGACTTGGGTAACCAGGTCCCCGTGACTCATCCAAACAAATTGTTTCTGTGGCAAGTTTTTAAACATTACCGCATTTTTTTCGGTAACTTCAATATCGGCACGCCCATATTCGGAATCTTCCGCCGATTCAACTTTTCCACCCAAGTTTTGGGCCATTAATTGCATCCCATAGCAAATCCCCAAAATTGGAATCCCTAACTTGTAGATCTCCGGATCGACCGTAAAGGCCCCTTCATCATACACACTATTAGGCCCACCAGAGAAAATGATCCCCTTCGGGTTGATCTGCTTGATTTCGGCGGCTGTAATCTTATGCGATAACAATTCCGAATAGATCCCAAAGTCACGAATTCGTCGGGTGATTAATTGGTTATACTGGCTACCAAAGTCCAGGACGATAATCTTGTCAAAGGCATCCAGATTAATGTTTGCCACAGTTCCCACTCCTTTATATTGGTTTCAGACTTATCCAATATTGTACGGTCTAAACCGAACATGGTCAACCAAAAGCCATGAAAAGATCCCCAATGATTTAAGTTTTTCTTATTGACCTGTTTTGACCAACCCAAACTCGCTATAATATGGATAGTTAAAAAATTACTTTCGCTGAAAGGAAACTTGGATAATGGATATTTATGGGCCCTTTCAACCTGCCCTTAACCAATTGCTAACCAATCTACAAAGCCAAATTAAAGCGCTCAGCCAGGCTGAAGTGACGGCCGGCCGACCTAAACTCTACGAACACTTAATTGGCCGGGTTAAAGCACAACAAAGTATGATTGAAAAATGTCGCCGTAAGGGTTATCCAGTAACTACCGAAGGTGCCTTACGGGATTGCAAAGATGCGGTCGGCTTACGGATTGTTTGTAACTTCATCGATGATATTTACCGTTGCTTGAAGTTAATCAAAGCCAATCCAGCCTGGCAAATCGTTAAAGAAAAAGATTACATTACCAATGCAAAGCCGAATGGTTACCGATCCTATCACGTCATTTTAGCGGTGACTACCCCCTTTAAAGATGTTGATGGTAATCAACCCGGGAAATACTACGCTGAAATACAACTCCGGACCATTGCCATGGATTCATGGGCAAGTTTGGAACACGAAATGAAGTACAAGCACAATGTCCAAGATGCCGAACGGATTGGCCGTGAATTAAAAAAATGTGCTGAACAATTGGCCGCCTGCGACATTCAAATGCAGACGATCCGTCAATTGATCAATCAAAACTAAGAAAGGGGTATTATTATGCGAGTATTAATCGCCGAAGATGAGCAACAATTAGCTCACGTCTTAGTTACCGCCCTAAAAAGCGTTCACTATGAGGTTACCGCGGTGGCCAACGGGGAAGAAGCGGTCAAAGCCGCCCAAGAAAACGCCTATGACGTCATTATTTTAGATATCATGATGCCGGTTAAGGATGGACTAACCGCCTTAAAAGAAATTCGAGCTGGCGGTGATCGTACTTATATCATGATGTTAACGGCGATGGCTGAAATTGACGATCGGGTTACCGGTTTGGATGCGGGAGCGGATGATTATCTTACCAAACCCTTCTCATTAAAAGAGCTTCTAGCACGCTTACGTTCCCTCGAACGGCGCAATGAAGACTATGATGATGATGTATTAAATTTTGCCGACCTCACCCTTGATAATAATGAGCAACGACTCGAAGCTCACAATTCAATCAGTCTCTCCAAAAAGGAAACCCGCCTCTTACAATACCTAATCTTAAATGCCGGAAAAGCGCTCTCAATTGCTGATTTAATTAATCATACTTGGGATGACGATGATGAAGTGGCTGACGCGACCGATTTGTGGATTAACATTTCCTACTTGCGGCAAAAACTCCAAGCCGTTAACTCCCAGGTCCAAATCACTGGTGAACAAGGGGGGCCCTTTACTCTGGTTAAGCCTTAGGAGGTGACCGCTAATGATTCAAAAAATTCGGCGGAAGTTTATTATCATTTCAACTTGCGCCTTAGCAGTCGTTTTGACTACCGTTATTGGTAGCATTATCGGTACTTCCTACTACCGGGCAGACCAAGAAGTTAGTACCGTCCTCACCACCCTTGCAAACAATCAAGGAGATATTCCCAAACGCCCAGTCGCGGTCTTGGGGCAGGCTAAACATAATCGAGAAGGGCTTTTTCAATATCGGTATTTTAGTGTCACTTTTAACGCTACTGGTGATATCGTGGACTTGAACGATGAACATATCTCAACCGTTAAGTCCAGTGAAATTAAAACTTTAGCCCAAGAGTTCCGCCATCGTCAACGGCAAGGGCATACCTTCTATAAGGGAACTACCTATGCTTATAAACGGGTAACTAAGCAGGGATTAACGACCATTGTCTTCTTAGATGAAACCTTACTTATGGCGCGGGTTAACCAAATTGTCCGCTCGGCCACCGTTTTAGGGGTTGCTTCCCTTGCCCTTTACGCCCTCTTATTAGCGCTCTTTTCCAAGCAAGCCATCGAACCGGTTGTTCGGGCAGAAAAGCGGCAAAAAGAGTTTATTACAAATGCCGGGCACGAATTAAAAACCCCCCTTGCCATTATTGCGGCTAATAATGAAATGGTTGAAATGTTAAACGGCGAGAGCGAATGGACCCAAAGTAACCACCAACAAATTAACCGCCTAACCCAGTTAATTAACCGCCTCGTCTCCTTGGCGCGGCTTGACGAACGACCAACAATGGTCATCACGGACATCAACGCTTCCCAAGCGATTACCACGGTAGCAAATAACTTTCGGACTTTGGTAGAACAAGATGGTAAACAATTTGTGACCAACATTACGCCCGATTTAACAATCAAAGCCGATGAAGGGTATTTTACGGAGTTAGCTAACATCTTAGTCGATAATGCCAACAAATATTGCGATGATCAGGGGATCGTCAAAATTACTTGGACCGCCACTAAGCAACATAAAAACCCCACCTTAGTGGTTGCTAATTCCTACGCTGCCGGTAAGGATGTGGATTACAATAAGTTTTTTGAACGTTTTTACCGTAACGAAACCTCCCATAATCAAGAAAAAAAGGGGTTTGGTATTGGCCTTTCAATGGCCCAAAACCTCGTCCAAACTTTTAAGGGCAAGCTTACTGTTCACTACCACGAAGGAATGATTTACTTTGTGGCGCGATTTAGATAGGGCAACAAGTCAACATACATTCCATCGTTACGTAGAGATAATCGTCAAATGGATACCGTTTATTAATGGTTCTATCTGAGCCACTTAAACTCATATATTCATTATGGTTTCTGTCACTTTCATATATTTTTAAACTTTTTTCACAAAGGCACTTTAAATTCGAAATAAATTCAAAAAATCAATTGATAACCATTGCTAATTGATAAAAATTTGTTTAGGATATTTGGTGCATAGATAAAACAAAAAGAAAGGAATGGTTCAGAAATCAATAGTGTTTTTGAACCATTAAGACAAAACCATGCAAAAACATTTTCGTTATGCCTTACGAAAAGAAGCTGGCCAACGACTAGCTTCTTTCGCTATTGGCTTAGTCTTTTTTTGTGGCTTTGCCGTTATTACCGGTTCCTCTGCCCAGGCCAGTGAAGTTCAAAATCAGCCCGTGGCAGTTAGTGCTAGTGATACTCCCGTTAGTTCTATTACCGAACCAGCTTCAACTAGTGCAATACCTAATTCCGTACCAAATTTAGTTTCGGAAAGTTCCAGTAGTACTAGTGAAGCTAGTTCCAGTAGTACTAGTGAAGCTACTAATACTGTTACTGTTCCACCTACTAGTGCAGTTACTGAAAATAATCTTACTAACAACAATCTGGCTCCTGTTCAAGACCGCGATCACGATGGTATCGTTGATAGTTTTGACAAACACCCCGATCAGTGGGATGTTTCTGATCGAGACTTACGATTCTTTACTGAGCTTTCCTATCGAGATGAAAACGAACTTAACCTAATTTTTGGTGGGAACCAAGTTGCCATCGCCGCTTTTTCTCACAACAAACTTCTTGACGTAGCCAACGTTAGTGAAGTCGTTAATGATTGGTAATTTGCTAGGCAGTTCAATAACACTAAAGATGGTTTCTCAGCAACTATCTTTACAAATAAGGATCAAGCAGTAGTTGCTTTCCGCGGAACTAACGATAGACTAGATGCAATTGCTGATTCGGCAATCTTTTCTGGAACTCAACCTAACCAGGTTAAAAATTTTGATCAAGTTTTGGCAGCTTTAAATCCTTTTCAATCAATATTCCTTACGGGTCACTCACTCGGCGGATATCTGGCAGAATATTTTGCCGCCACAAAGTTAATGTATGATCCTCGCTTTATTCATGGCGCTGTCTTTAATGCGCCAGGTATCCGCGATGCCTGGTCATGGATTAGTGGAAACTTAACTCACCGAATGGCTGCTACTAATAGTACAATTCTTTCTCGGACTAGCTACATCAATGATGCTGATCTAAGCAATCCTGTTTATGAAGCTAAGATGCAGTCCTTTGCCATTCATGATGATGCTGTTGGTGGACTCTTTTACTATCCAAATACGAAGTGGGCCTACGCTGTCAACAATCGTGGTACTCATTCAAGTTCTAACTTCTTTGCTCAACGTTACAGTAGTGAGATTGCCAACTGGTTTACTACTGGTTACCGAATGGACACCCCTGTCGGCTTATTGGATGACGATAATGATGGCTTTAGTAATCAGCTCGAGGCAATGATTGGTTCAGATCGGCATGATGCGATCAGCCACCACATCATCTTAATCAAATATACCAAGTAGCAGTAAAGGGTAAAATTACCGCCACTAGTCTGGCTACTTTAAGTAAAAATGATTTAATTAACCAAATTGATATCAGTTTAACTAACCAGTTTGCCCCTTATATGAAGTATCTCCCCAAAACTAGCACAATTCGATATGAGTTTATTAACTATCCTCCCCAACTGACTCCAGATACTACTAACTTTAATATGAAGGTAGTAGTTCTTTATCCCGATGGTAGTCGGTCAACTATCTTAACTGTGCCAGTTGAATTCACCCAAGCCGCTAACTTCATGGCCCTAAAGAACCGAATGAAGTCTGCCGTTGCCCAAATGAACTTAACAGCTATCCAAATAGACCAACTTAACAAAATGATTAATCAAGCCACCACCCGTACTGATTTAGGACAAGTCACTGCTCAAATTTTGGCTTGGCGATAAAAATAAGTAAAGAAGCAGGCCAAGCTCGCTTAGTCTGCTTCAACTACATAGCGAATACCAAACCACCCCATAAGCTAAACGAGAGCTCAGCTTATGGGGTGGTTTTAATTTTTCAGAAATCGCAATTCTGGGCGATCAATTATCTTTTTTTGCCTCCGCCTGAGATGCCAAACAACTCTAAAAAGTTCAACCTAACTTCATTTAAGGCCTAAGTTTTTAATCCCTAGTTTAGGTATCCTTGCCCGTAGTTTGGCATTGAAAGGAATGGCCATTTTATTTTTAATCTTCCCGCAAGTAAATCCGATCAATTTTATGATTAGTCGTCTTATGGAGAATTATATCGGCGCGATTACGCGTTGGCAAAATGTACTCGTTTAGGTTAGGCAGATCTATCCGTTGCCAAACATCCCTAGCCATGTCAAAGGCCGCCTGCCGGTCCCCTTGAGCATAGGAATAATAATAATTACTTGGATCTTGAAAGGCCGTATCTAGCAACAGCCCAAAGCGTTCTAGGTACCACTGCTCAATTAACTTAGCATCCGCATCAACATAAACCGAAAAGTCGAAGAAATCACTGACAAATAGTGGTTGCTTACTTGGGAGTTGTAAGACATTAATCCCTTCCACGATTAAAATGTCGGGCTCTTTAATAATTTGGGGTTGATCCAGCAAAACATCGTACACACTATGGGAGTATGTCGGAGCCATCACTTCAGCTTCCCCCGCCTTTACATCATTTAAGAAGGCCAGGAGTTTATCCATATCGTAAGACTCCGGGAAGCCTTTTCGGTCCATTAAGCCCCGCTTTTTTAATTCCGCATTGGGATATAAAAAACCATCAGTAGTAATCAACTCTACCCGTAAATCTGGCATTAATTTATGCAACAAAATTTGCAAAAGCCGCGCACTGGTACTCTTACCCACCGCTACGGAGCCCGCAATGCCAATAATATACGGGACCCGCCGATTACTCTTCTTTAAAAAAGTCATCTTTTGCAAATGCATTTGTTGATAATTTTGGTATTGCAGTTGTAATAGCTTAATTAAAGGAAGATAAACTTCTTGGACGTCCGCAATGGAAATTTGGTCATTTAGCGACTTAATCTCATCCAGATTAGCTTGTGACAATAAAACTCGTTCACTAGGAAAAAAACTATGCCAGGTAGCCCGATCAAACTGGTCATAATTTAGCCATTCGTTCATATTTTGCACTCCGTTTTAAAAACCTTAATATTTTTTATTATACCACACAGGGCGATAATGGCAGCCCTTACATTGAATGAGACGCTGATCGCTTTACTTGAAAACGCTCATCAGCTTTGTTAGCGTATAGATATTAAAGGGGGGAATTATTCTTGGATTTAGACATACAGCCCGTCCGATCGAGCTTACCCGACTACCAAGAAATAAAGCAACTTTATCATCGTGCTTTTCCAGCCTATGAACGCGAAAAATGGGGCTGGCTACTTTTCAAACGCTACTTTAAGCATGCAGATTTTACGGCCTTTTATGACCAGGATCAGTTTGTGGGCTTTGCTTACGTAATTCACGTCAAGGGATTGCACTACGTTTTGTATCTTGCCGTTAACGATCAATTACGTTCGCAAGGCTACGGTAGCCGCATTTTAACAACGCTAAAGCATCACTACCACGATGTGCCATTGGCCCTCGATATTGAAGCTCCCAATCCCAAGGCCGCTAATAATCAGCAACGATTACGTCGCCTAGCCTTTTACCAGCGGAACGGCTTCCATTTGACCAGTCGAAAAATGAAGGATCCCGAAGTAACCTACCAGGTGCTCACCACCACGAATCATTTTAACGGAGCCAAGGTTGACCACGTCTTTAATTGGTTTGAATGGCCGTTTGGTTGGTTAGCAAAGTAATTACATTAAGTAACGACCAATTAGAATTACTAATGAATTTTTGCTCAGTTATCAGTAATTTTCCAATAATTATTTGCTGGCAAAAAAACTAGTATTCCTTCACTTTACGGTTGAAAAATCATCACTATTCCCAAGACAGGTTTAATCTGATAATTTCAAATGTTATAATATTAATAACTAGGATGGTTTACTCCCAAACAACTCTGGCATCTGCCAGGACGACATCATGCCGTTACACTTTCCGTTCGTTCCTATGAACTGGATTATCTTCATACCACCCTAGCCAAAAGCTACCAAAATGGTGGCTTTTTCTTTACATATTGATTAGTTTTGGTAATCAATTACTTCAAAATTAACAAATTATTACTTTATGTAAAAAACGACCACTGTAAATTTAAGCCTCCCGACTTAAATTCAAGGTGGTCGTTTTTATGATCAACTATGTCCCATTTACTTAGGAAAACTTAGCGTTGTATCTTTCAATTCTGGTGCATCGGTCGTGTAATCATCTAAGGTACTCTTATTATCATTTTCGGACTTCAAACTAGTTTTCTTTTCTTTCTGGGCTTTCTTCAATTGCTTCAAGGCCTTTGCCCGGTTATAGGTAATGTCCTTCTTATTAGTCTTAGTAAAGCCTGGTAACTTGTAGAAACGTAAGAGATCCCCATTAATTACCTTATCAGAGAGGCCAAGATCAGTTGTGACATACTTTTGAATCTTTGCGAACTCAGCTTTTTGAGCCTTCGTTGGGTTAGTAATCTGCTTACCTGTCTTGGTGTCATAATAATCACCGCTCGACTTAGTGTATTTTGGTGTTACCCAGTCACCATCCCGGAAAGGAACAATCTGGTTCCGGTTCTTTGATAATAAGTCTTGGCCGAATTGCAGGTACTTATTAGAAGAAATCCCGAGGAGATCTTCTAGGGTTGGTAAAACATCAATTTCCCCACCATAAGTGTGATTAATGCCCCCTTGGAGACCCTCAGCATTGATCATGAATGGTACCTTTTGCCACATGGCAAGGTCGTAATTAGTAACTTTCTTCTTGCCTAGGATCTTCGCAATCGCCGCCTTATGGTTATTAGAAATCCCATAGTGGTCCCCATACAGGACTAAGACCGTGTTTTTACGTAACCCCGTCTTGTCCAAGTAATCTAATAACTCCTTAACGGATTGGTCAAGGTAGTGCGCCGTTTGGACATACGGATCAACGGTATTATCGCCCGTCTTAAGGGATGGGAAATCTGTATTCTTCTTATCAATTAAGTATGGATAGTGGTTAGTCACCGTAATTAACTTAGCGTAAAACGGTTGGGGAAGCTGTTGCAAGTAGTAAGCTGCATCTTTGAGGAAGATCTTATCCTTGATCCCATACCCCATATCCTGGTCCTTAACTTTCGGGAAGTACTCCTTGCTAAAGAAGTATTGGTAACCAAAGGACTTGTAAGCATTGTCCCGGTTCCAGAAACTAGGCACATCACCGTGGAAAGAAGCCGTGGTGTAGCCAAGCTTTTGGTGTAATAAGGCCGGTGCGGATTGGAAGGTGTTAGTCGTACCATCAATCGTCATGGCCGATCCTTCGGGAAGGCCAAAGAGCGAATTTTCTAGCATCATTTCCGCATCGGACGTTTTCCCTTGGCCAACTTGGTGGAAGAAGTTATCAAAGGCCATGGTATTGCTAGAGTGGTACAGTTCGTTGATGGTTGGCGTAACTTCTTTGCCATTAACCTTGTAATCAATCAACCATTGTTGGAAACTCTCCAGGTGCAGAACAATAATATTTTTCCCCTTAATGGTCCCATAATAGGTTGCATCAGGTCCAGCATAGTGTTCCTTTAAGAACTTTTGAATCGGGGCCACATCTTTTTTATTTGCTTCTGCTTTGATGGCACTATTATGCGTCGTTTTTACCCCGTCATAAACCGTGTAAAATTCAAGCCCTAGGTATTTAACAATGTAGTTGCTATCAAAGGTTCGAGTTAACAACTGGCTCCGGTCCGAGTAAGCCATCCCTAAGTTTGCGCCAAACAAAAGAGCCCCAATGGCCGTTACAGTAGCCGCATAGCGAATCTTAAAGTAACGCATGTCCACCCGGATTAAGTGGCATAACAAGATGACAATCAAGATTACTACATCGGCGTAAACCAAAAAGTCAGATGGCTTAATAATTTGCGCCAAACTAGTCCCTAAATTTCCTGATGCACTACTAGAACCCTTAATCACATTAAAGGTAATAAAATCAGAAAATTCTCGATAATATAAAATATTTGCCAGCAGCCAAGTCGATAAGAGCGCATTGATAATGCTCATCAACCAATATGACAACCGCCCCCGGAAATAGAGGGCAATCCCAATTAGGATAATTGCGCTTGGCAAGGTGTTAAAAGCCAGCAAAAATTGCTGCACCGTGGTATTTGCTCCAAGGTTAAACTTGGTTTCATATGCCCAAATACTCTTAATTGCAAATAAGAGGACTGTGAGCGCAAAAAAGCCCAGTTTGGTATTCAGTCCAGCCCTGACTTTTTGCAACGCTGTTTTCATTCGTTCTTTCCTCCATCAAAATAATCAACACTCACCATCATACAATAATGTTGCCGGTCTGTAACGTCCTTTCGCCCGATTTAAAGAAAATATAGAAAAGATTTTATCCTCCCTAAACCGTTAAATTTTTAAAAGTCAAAAAAGACGTTAACCCTCATAATTATGGACAGATAACTATTTTCAAATTTTGAGTAAATCGTTTTGCTGTCTAAAAATTAACTATACCAATTTAAAATTATCCCTAATAAACCACTGATTTATCAGGAAATTCATTGTCCTGGTTGGTCTACTAAAATTGGTATATTCCATTAAGGCTAAGAAGTTTTTAAATCAACGGAGATTTTCTTTCTTTGCTACTTTTTAATTCTTTTTTTGTTAAGAAGTTACTGATTTTCTTAAGCCCCACCTGAAAGCTTGCTTCCCCACCCACTTGGTTACTGCCGTGCTGGTAGTTGCTGAGTAACCTTTGCAATCAAAAAGCGGGTACGGAGAAATTTCTGTTTCTCCGTACCCGCTTTTTTCTCGGTTAGCGCTCAATCACCTTTTCATATAATTTAGGATCTATTTTAGCCAATAGATAACTTGGCTGTCCCACACTTATCAGCGTTAGGGTGTGCATTGCCCGTGAACAAATAGTATATAACAATTGTCGTTCCGCATCCCCGGCATACTTTTGCTGATTAGCATCCCAAACAATCACGGCGTCAAATTCCAACCCCTTTGCTAGGTATGATGGCACCACCATCACCCCATCAACTAGCCGTTGGTTTTCCGTCCGCACTAGGGTCACTTGTACCCCCGCTTGCTTCAAAGCGCGGGTAATTTCTTCACTGTCTGCCAGTGATTTTCCAATCACTGCTACCTTTTCTTGGGCCGCTTGAGCTGCCGTTAAGGCCGTTTGGACGGCTTTGACCCCAGCCGCTTGATCAGCAACCTCAACTAATTTTGGCTGGGGCCCTTGTCGCTGAAAGGCTTCGATTTTTTCACCATCGACCAAAATCTGCTTTGTAAAGTCCGTAATTGGGGCCGTTGACCGGTAAGATTTTGTCAATTGCACTACTTGCGTCTTATCCTGATCAAACATGGTACTCAACTGGCTCAACAGACTCCGGGAATTTTCGTGGGTAAAAATCGCCTGATTTAAGTCCCCGAGCAGGGTAAACTTTGCCCGCGGGAAACAATACTTCAAATAGGCCAACTGGAAAGGATCGTAATCTTGCACTTCATCCACAAAAACAAACCGCATTTTTCGATCGCCCCACTTCCCCGTTAACAGGTCATAGAGATATAAGTAGATTGAAACCCCGGCCGCACTAATTCGTCGTTGTTTAAAAGCCGCAATTTGGCGTTCGGCGTATTGCGACCATTCAGCTGCGGTCAAGTTCCACTGATCCAGTTTGACGAGGTGGGGAACGACCCGTAACAAGTGCAAATATTGCGCATTAATATTTAGCCAGCGATGATGATCAATTGCCCGCTTTACCGGCATAAGTTCCTTGATCAAGATTTGTTTAGCTAAAAACTTGTACTCGGCTTCATCGCTTGCAAATTCCCGGGGCCGATTTTGCAAGAGATTATCCAGCTCCTCTTTACTAAGGTTTTGTACCCGTTCTTCGACCCACTTAGCATGGAGCTCACTCCCCAAACGACTATTTAGCATCCGGCGTAAGCGCTCTTCCGTTCCATCTAGCCGATTACCCAGCTTATAGGTGGCATTAAAGCCATAGTAGATCGACCGGAGTTTATCTTTTGAGGCAAAAATTTGGTTGCCAAACCTTAAATTTTTAAATCGGAGGTAACCATCCGTCCCCAACCGTTTAGCATACCGGGTTGTGGCCTTAAAAAACGCCAAACTCGTTAACAGGCGGTTCGCTTTTTGATCAATTCCATCAGTCACTTGTTCAAATCGTTCACGCAGGTCCGCTACTTTGAGGCGCGGAACCCGCCGATTGAGGTACTGAAAGTAGGTCATCTGGACCATATTGTGTTCACCTAGTTCGGGCAAAACCTGATCAATATAGTCATTAAAGAGCTGGTTTGGTGAAAAGAGAATCACTTGCCCAGCGGTTAGATTTCCCCGGTAGCGATACAAAAGCCAGGCCACCCGTTGCAAAACCGCGGCGGTCTTGCCACTGCCCGCCGCCCCTTGCACAAACAAGAGATCAGCTGTCGTATTCCGGATAATCTGATTTTGGGTCTTTTGGATGGTTGCGACGATACTCTTCATCTTGGTACTAGCGTGGTTACTCAAGGCGGCAAGTAACATCTGATCCGTCACCGTTGCTTGGGTATCGTAGAGGGTAACAATGACCCCCTCCGCAATTTGAAATTGACGTTTAAGCGTTACGTTGACAGTTTGTTTCCCTGCTGGCGTTTGGTAACTCACCTTGCCTAATTCTCCTTCATAGTAAATAGAAGAAATGGGCGCCCGCCAATCATACACCAAAAAGTGATCCGGAGTATCAGTAAAGGAAGCTAAACCAATATAAATAGTTTCCGCCTTTTGATCGGGCCGCTCCTGAAAGTCAATCCGGGCAAAGTAAGGTTTGGCCTCTAACCGCTGTAGGGTAGCGAGGTGATCAGCGGCGTGTTGCCAGGAGTTTTCCCGTTCAGCTAGCATTTGTTGTTGCGCGCGGACCGACATCGCGGTATCCATCATCCCTGAATACGTCGAAGTATTCATCCGAATATCATTAAATTGAGCATCAATACTTTTAATATCACGCTTGGCAATGCCCATTTTCTTTGCCGCAGCTTGCTCGGCATCACGCACCTTTGCCAACACATGGTCAAGGTGGGCTTGTTCTTGTTGCTTTGTCGTTCCGGTCAAAGTCAAAATCCCCCTTAAATTTTAATCTAACCATTATATCATCATTCGTCGTACCAGTTCGAATAATTCGTTTGTCCTGCGTTCTGTAAGAATTTCCTAAACTAGTAGAAAAACTTTTCCATTTTTTGCCTAAACCAGTACAATAAAGGTCAAGAAAGGTAAAATTAACCATTGAAAGGGGCTAGCTATGTCACACATTTTATACATGATAATGCACTTACAAGATGTGATCGTGCCCCTCTTTAATTGGCTGGGTAATTGGTCATACTTAATCTTATTTACCGTAACTTTTATGGAAACGGGCCTGGTTATCTTCCCTTGGCTTCCCGGTGAATCCTTAGTCTTTGTGGCCGCCTCGGTGGCTGCCATTACCCCCTCCGTTAAAATTAGTATCCTAATAAGCGGCTTTTTCTTGGCTGCCCTCCTTGGGGATACCGTTAACTATTTGATTGGAACGCAGCTAATCAAATGGTCATGGTTACGCAAGCGCGTAATGGGACCCCGGCTAGATCAGACGCAAGCCTTTTTTGAACGGCACGGCATCATTGCCGTTATTTTTGGCCGTTTCGTGCCCGTGATTCGGACCTTTATTCCCTTGATTTCGGGGAGTGCCGGCTTCCCTTGGCATAAGTTTATGATTGGTAACTTCATTGGGGTGGCGCTTTGGGTTGCCTTAGCCGCCGTCATGGGTTATTATTTCGGCTCAATTCCGTTTGTCAAAGACCATTTCTCCTTAGTAATCATCGGCATCGTAGCGATTTCCTTCCTCCCAGCCGGGATCGTATACGGTCTCCGGAGTATCCGGCGAAAAATCATTACCCGCCGGCGCTTTTAATTGCTAAGGCCCCATCGAGGGATAGAATATGGTAAAATTGGTGGCAAATACTTGGAATAGTGGAGGAATTAACATGGCCATTAACGTTTACTTCGTCCGCCATGGACAAACTTTTTTTAATAAGTATCACCGGATGCAAGGGTGGTCTGACACCCCGTTGACCACAAAGGGAAAGCAAGATGCGGCGCGCGCTGGTCAAATCCTCGCCCCCATCGCCTTTGACTATGTTTTTGCTTCAGACTTAAAGCGGACCATGGATACCGCGCGGATCCTACTCGCCCACCATCCAACGACCATTAGCGAACCTACCCCAGCTCCCGCCTTTCGGGAAGAATTTTTCGGTTATTTTGAAGGTTTGAATAGCCAGGAAACCGGGGCCTTTGTTAGCGGCAATGACGACCTTAACTCCTTTGAAGCGATGATCAGTGCCTATGGTCCAGATGGCACCCGCGATAAGATTGCGGCCGCTGATACCACCCAAGATGCCGAAGATAGCACGGCTTTTTGGCAACGGGTATTGCCAGGAATCGAAAAATTACGCGCCTTACCTGACGGGAGTAACGTCCTGGTGGTTTCTCACGGGATGACCATTCGTTCGCTAGGGAGCCGGTTTGGTACCAAACCAGAGCATACTGCCCAACCAGCAAATGGTTCGATTACTAAGATGCAATTAACACCTACCGATACCACAATCGAATTTTATAGTCAGTTAGCATTACCAACAGCATAAGGGGGTAGATTAATTTATATGGATACCACCATATCGCAATCTGAGCGAGTGATCATTATCGGCCTTGATAATGACCAACCTGACTACCAGTATTCCATGACGGAATTACGAGAGTTAGCTGAGGCCAACCAAATGACCGTCGTTGATCGCCTCGACCAAGCGCTTGAACGGCCAAATGCGGCTACTTACTTTGGTTCTGGAAAAGTTGAAGAGCTTAAGCAACTAGTTAACGCCTTAAATGTACCAACCGTCATTGCCAATGACGAGCTTTCGCCAAGCCAACTCCAAAACTTGGCCCAAGCGATTGGGGTTCGGATTATTGACCGTACAGCTTTAATTTTAGAAATTTTTGCCAAGCGTGCTCAATCACGCGAAGCCAAAATCCAAGTTCAAATTGCCCAACTGCAGTACCGTTTGCCACGCCTACAAACCGCGAGCGATCAACGGCTCGACCAACAAACTGGTTCTGGGGGCGGCGGTGGTTTCACTAACCGGGGGGCCGGGGAAACCAAACTGGAAATGAACCACCGGGTAATTGCCAAACAAATTAGCCATCTGCGGAATGAATTAAAGGCGATCGAAAAATCAGAAACCACTAAGCGGGCCCAACGGGTCAAGGCGGCCATACCGACAGCTGCCCTCGTTGGGTATACAAATGCCGGTAAATCAACGATTATGAACCAGCTTGTTGACCGGTATGGGGTTTCGGAGGATAAACAGGTCTTTGAAAAGGATATGCTATTTGCAACCTTAGATACCAGTGTCCGCCAATTAACCTTACCCGATCAAAAACGCTTCTTATTAAGTGATACCGTCGGTTTTGTTTCCAAACTTCCCCACCACCTTGTTCAAGCCTTCAAGTCCACCTTAAATGAAGCGGCCCAGGCCGATCTTTTAATCCAAGTGATTGATTATTCGGATCCCCACTATGAGCAAATGATTAAAACAACCGAAACGACCTTAGCGCAAATCGGGATTCAAAACGTGCCGATGATCTACGTGTTTAACAAAGCGGACCAGACTAACGTTGAGTTTCCAACCATGGAAGGTGACGATCGCTTGGTCATTTCGGCTAAGGACGGCGCATCCCTTGACCTGTTGATTGAAGCGATTAAGCACCATCTCTTCGCTGACTACGAAACTGTTGAGCTCTTAATCCCCTTCGCAGACGGTCACATCGTTTCCTACCTAAACGAACACGCTACAATTCTTAATACCGAATATGTAAGTGCCGGGACCCATCTTCAAGTTGAACTGGCGCCAAAGGATTTACCGCGCGTTGAAAAGTACATTATTTAGGCTTCATTAAGGAAAAATTTTAGTTAAATAATATGAAAGAGAGGTTGGGAAAAAAGCTCCTTGACGGCCTGGTTGGGATAAGAAGGACGAAGGTTGATTCATTAGAATCGACCTTTCGTTCGCACTTATCCGCTAAGGCCGTGCTTTTTGACCTTAGTTACTGAGTAACATTCGGAGATGACAAAGAGGCCGGAAAGAAACATTAGTTTCTTTCCGGCCTCTCGCTTTTTAGCACCTACTTATTTTCTTGCACCTTCACAAACTTACCAATTTGCCGGACGGTGTTACCACCTTGTTGCTGATTAATGGTGGTTACTAAATCATGCCAAGCAACCGAACCTAAATAGTTATACTGATTATTATCTTTAACTACATAGAAGTTAACTTTCTGATCTTGATCCAAAGTATACCGTAATGGCGAAGCGGTTTTTCCCGGAGTCAAGGTATATATGATCCCTTGTCCTGCATGATCAAGGTGCTGATTGCTAGTTATTTTTTGGACGGTTACATTTAAGGCCTTTACGTTTTGCGTGGTTTTAAGACCATTTTTGAAGTCTTGGTTATTTAACTTTGTGGCTCCGTAGTATAAAATCGCTGCGGCAGTATCATTGCCATCTAGTTTATTAGCTAATGCTTGATTAGTTGATGCTTTGTTAGCTGACGCTTGACTGGTCTTAGAGCTATGCTTGGCTTTGGTTTTAGTTGTTTGCGTAACCTGCGGCTTAGCATTTCGGTGTTGGCGACTCATTTGGACACCCAGGCCACCAATCAGCAAGATTAAAACAATGCCGACGACCCAAGGTAACCAGCGGTGTGGTTTAGGCGGGACCACACTGGTTACTGGGGCCTTCGTTACTGCTAAAATCTGCCCACAATTGGGACATTTTGTTGTATCGTCCTCGACTGGGTGCCCACATTTGGGACAATTTCGCATTTTGATCACTTCTTTCGTTTAGCTTAAATATCGTTTTAAAGCCTGCTTGTAGACCTCAATATCCTTATGGAAGGTTTCTAACACCATGTACTCATCGACTTGGTGGGCCGTCCGGTTTCCCGGACCAAAGACGGCAATTGCCATCTGCGGATTCCCCTTAATCATTTCGGAAGCATCCGTCCCGGCAGCACTACCAATGACCTGAATGGGGTGTTGGAAGATTTTTTCAGCGGTCTGATGGAGGATTTGATTAAATTCATCCTTCGGGTCCGTCACTACTGGAACCTTTTCCCCCAGAATCTTTAAGGCTAACTGGGCCCCTTGTTGATCATTAATCCGCTTAATAATGGCCCGCAAATGCTTTAAGATCCATTCATTTGGCTCTTCCGGAATGGTCCGGACTTTCATATAGAGCGCTGCCGAGCTTGGCACGGAATTTAACTGTTGGCCCCCTTCAATCTTGGTAATTACCGGAATGGTCTTGCCCAAATACTTATTTCGGGCCTGGAGGGTCGCAAAGAATTGTTGCTGGGCTTCATAATAGGCCATCAACGGCACAATGGCATTGTACCCCAGTTGGGGCATTGAACTATGGGCCGCCTTTCCCTTTGAGGTTACCGCATAGGTAATCGAGCCCTTATTTGCACAGTTCATCTGACCTAGGGAGGGTTCGGCTAAGATCATCGCATCAACGTCCTTCAAGTACCCCGCCTTTGTAAAGGCTTGGGCCCCTTGCATATGATTTTGCGGGCTTGATTCTTCTGCTACCGTCACGAGGAGTTTTACCTTCCCTTTTAAGGGTGTCGATTGGGCCGCCAGTTCAAACATGGCAATGCATTCAGCCGCTAGGCCACCTTTCATATCTGTCGTCCCCCGGCCGTACATTTTACCGTCCTTAATTTCCGCTCCCAAGGGGGCATGGTCCCACTGATCTGGGTTTCCTAAAGCTACCACGTCTTCGTGTCCTTCTAAAGCCACGACCCGGTCACTTTCCCCAGCCCCGATTTCCGCGTAAAAATTACTCCGGCCATTTTCAACCGGGATAATCCGGTTGGTGATCCCGTGCTTATCAAAGGCTGCTTTTAAGAAATGCGCCACCTTATCTTCATGACCACCGACGGTATTTAAATGTATTAAATCAGCAACAAACTGTTCTCGTGCTCGTTTTTCCATTTTATTCATCCCCACTTACTTCACTTAAGTGTGCAACCGAGCCTAGTTGGCGAACTACTGGCGCTGCATTATGTTGGTTATCATAGTTAATAATACTTTGCCAACTAGCCGACCCTAAGTAGTCTAACTCTAGCGGGGTTTTCCCCACTTGATAAAAGTTAACGGTTTGATCCTGATCTAAAGTATAACTGATGGAAGCATCAATTTGACTTGGTACTAGGCGATAAGCAACCCCTTGACCAGGGTGGGCTTCATAACCATTTTTTTGATCCGTGGGAAATTTGTTTGGATAAATATAAAGGCTGTTTTTTTCCTGAGCAGCCTGAAGATTTCCTTTATAAAGACTATCAGGATACTTATGCCCGCCATAAAATAAAATCGCAGCCGCCGTTTCTTGGGGCCCTAAATTCGTGGAGAGTTTGTCAGTTGACCCTGACGAATCGGAACTGGCCGTCTTTTGGCTACTTTCATCCACCGTTGATTCACTACTCGATGACGACAGGCTTGTCGAAGAACTTTGACTGGAAGCTGTTTCCACAACTGATTGGTTTTGCGTATGCTTAAACCACCAGCCACCACCAATTAACAGTAATGCAACAACTACGGCCAGGGCTAACCACCGCCGCCATCGCTTTTTCGGCGCCTTAGGGTTTTGACCTGTTTGCCGTCGACTTTGCCGGGTAGTGGTTGCCGCCTCATTAGTTGCTAAAGCCGTCCCACAATGAGGACAAAACTGGTCGCTTGCTTGGACTTGCTGACCGCATTTTGGACATATTTTCATTTCGCTACTCCTCCACTTAAAACCATAGATAATTCCTATCCCTTTAAGGATAAGCGATAACTTTATAGATGGAAAGTGTGAACTACTCGGCCATAAATGACCGAGCTTCTGGATCAAAAGGCAACAGTGTGCCTCTTGATCTGGAAATCGTTTAGGCAATGGAGAATCAAGTTACACTTGATTCTCGAA